>CAMULB010000031.1 GCA_947089585.1 uncultured Lachnospiraceae bacterium
CAATATTTTACCTCTTGTGCGAGTGCGCATATTATTTTTTATTCTATAGGAAAGACACTTTCACGCTTTAGCGTGACAAGGTCTTTCCTATAGAAAAATAAAAACCCCAGGCATCAAAACCTGGGGCTCCTTGATCACACCTGACGCTGTAAAAATTTGTTGCCTGTCGGTACCGTGGTTCTCATAAGCGTCCCACCCGATTCAAACGGCAACGTTTTTGGCGGCTCCCAATTGGAACCACCGCGTTTTCGTGATCCTGTCTTTTTCATCTTCTCTCCTCCCGACTATACGGTCGGCTCCGGAATTGCTGTCGCTCACCGGATCTGCATCATGCTCACGGGCTATACCGCCGGTAGGGAATCCTGTCTCCTCCATTCCAGTCACCCTGCCCCGAAGATTTATGAAATTGTCTTATCATCGGTTATTCCTGTGCGCCTTTGATGATCGGCGAAATATGCTTGTATACCAAAACCGTAATCAGGACGCTGAACAGTCCCTTGACAAAGGTAAAGGGCGCGTTAAACACCACAAGACACTCAAGGATATTGTCGACACCGGGCAAAATTGCCTGATAAGCCGCCAAAATTGTCTCCTTCGGCATAATCGCATAGTAAAAGGGATATACAATCCAATAATTCGAGGGAATGCTGACAAGCCCCATCAGCAGCGCGCCGAGCAGTGCGCCGATCACAGCGGCTTTTTTGCCCTTCCACTTATGATAGACCAATCCGGCCGGAATGACAAAGCAGGCGCCGAGCAGGAAATTGGACAGCTCGCCAACTCCGCCGGTGGTGGTGATAAACAGATGCAGCAGGTTTTTCACCAGGCAGATCGCCGCGCCGCTTAAAGGCCCCATCGCAAAGGCTCCGATCAGCGCCGGCAACTCGGACAAATCCATCTTAATGAAGGACGGCATAATGGGTACAGAAAAATCAAGAAACATGAGAACAAAGGCCACCGCGGAAAGCATCGCGGTCATCGTCATCTTGCGGACGTTGGCGCCTGTTTTGCGGACGCTTTTCTTGGCTGTTTGATTGCTTGGGACTGTTTGCATTGTAATTCGCTCCTTTTTCTGTTCTTATGTGGGGGAGCGCATTGTTTTGCCGATTGGCCGGCGGAAAATCACGATCTCCTGCATGAAAAAAAGCCCCGGAATCAATATCCGGGGCTGACTGTCTCTCTCACGCGAAAAATACCTGCCTGCGCAAAACAATGTCTTCTTCTCTCATCCAGACTGTACTGTCGGTTTTGGATTCGCACCAAATCAACGGCTGTGGCACAACGCTGTAGAACGCATCGAGCAAATCATACACACTGTACGAAGCCGCTCACGGACTGTCCCCTATGGGATTCACCGTCGGTCGGGAATTCTGCTGATCGGCTCGTGCGGTTATCTGTCAAAGGATAAGCTTACACCGCACAGAAATGCTGTAAAAAGATCAGAGTCACCCTGCCCCGAAGAACGATTTTTAATTGTAATATCTGAAATTATTATATGCAATTGGAGGCAGGGTGTCAAGAGGGAATCTTTTACTTTTTGCTTCCTGCGCCTGTCCGTTTGAAGGACAGATCACCGGCACACGTTACGCCTGGCTCAAAAACGCCTCCCGCCTGCTGGGAAATTCGGATCCTCTGCTTAATGACAGGCCCCTCCATTTCCTCCACAGCCGCCATGGTGCGCGCCGCAGACGTGCCCCTCCCCATGCGAATGCCCCTCGCCATGATGATCGCAATGAACCTCTGGATTATAGGCAAGCGTTCCGGCAAGCAGCGCCTTGACCGCCTCATCCGTACTGCCGGACACCCCGCCATAGAGACGGATCCCGGCAGCGGCCAGCGCATTCTGTGCGCCTGCACCGATTCCGCCGCAAATCAGCGTATCCACCTTCAGCTCCGAAAGCATTCCCGCCAAGGCGCCGTGTCCGTTCCCTTCGGTGCTGATCACCTGCGCATCCGTGATGGCTCCGTCTTCGATCTCATACACTTTAAACTGCTCGGTATGTCCAAAATGCTGAAATACATTTCCGTTTTCATAAGTAACTGCAATCCTCATTCTTCCTGCTTCCTTTCTGTTTACGGCCCGATTTGCGGCCGCTTGATCGGCTCTGTCACATTGCTTTTGGCAGCAGCTCCAGGCGGAGCCGTCACAGAGCGTATAATTACCGCCAAAAATGCACAGTGTTTTTCCTTCGACAAGACATTCGGCAATTTTCGCACGTGCCCTTTCATACATCTCCGTTACCGTCGTGCGGGAAACGCCCATCTGCCCGGCACACTGCTCGTGCGTCCGCTTCTCATGATCAATCAGCCGGACAGCCTCAAATTCATCGACCGTCAAAATCACCTCTTGTGCACCATCGGCCCCGCGCGGTATAAAGCAGTCGTATTTTGGTTCCAGACAAATTCTCCGGCAGCGGACTGGTCTTGCCATCTGTACACCTCCATTTCCGACATATGACGATAATATTATAACTCAGCAGCGTAAGGAATGCAAGTCTCACACCTGCTCTCCCGGCTTCCTTTCATCCAGCCGAATTGCCGCCACCTTTGCAATATCCACCAGCGTCAGCTCATCCCTGGCGTTCTCCAGGCTGGTGACAAGCGCATTGGCCGTGTCCATGGCAGTCAGACAGTGCACGCCGGTCTCAATCGCATTGCGGCGAATCAAAAAGCCATCCCGCGACTTGTCACGTCCCTGGGTGGGCGTATCAATCACCAGGTCAATTTTGTGGCCAAGAATCAAATCCAGCACATTGGGCGATTCCTGGGTGATTTTATTGACCCGGCGGGCGTTTACCCCCTGCTGCTGTAAGTATTTGGCCGTGCTGCGGGTCGCGTAAATCGTATAGCCCAATGCTTCAAAGCGGCGGGCCACAGCGGCGGCTTCCGGCTTATCCGCATCTTTGACCGTAATAATCATCTGCTTGTGACGGGGCAAATGGATGCCGGCGCCTAAAAATGCCTTGTACAGCGCTTCGTTGAAGGTCTTGGCAATACCCAGACATTCACCGGTCGATTTCATTTCCGGCCCTAAGCTGATCTCGGCGCCCCGCAGCTTTTCAAAGGAAAAGACCGGCATTTTGACGGCAATATATTCGCAGGCAGGCGCCAGTCCGACGGGACAGCCAAGCTCCTTTAAGGTGTGTCCGATGATGACCTTGGCCGCCAGATCGACAATCGGAATTCCGGTCACTTTGCTGATGTAGGGCACAGTACGGGAGGAGCGGGGATTGACCTCAATCACATATACCTCCTCGCCCATGGCGATAAACTGAATGTTAATCAGGCCGATGACATGCAGCGCCCGCGCCAAACGGCCGGTATATTCCACAATCGTCTCCCGCACCTTGTCGCTGATGGAAAAAGCAGGATAGACGGAAATGCTGTCGCCTGAGTGGACGCCGGTGCGTTCGATGTGCTCCATGATACCGGGAATCAGAATATCGACGCCGTCGCAGACCGCATCGACCTCAATTTCCTTGCCCTGCAGATATTTATCCACCAGAATCGGATGATCCTGCGCAATGCGGTTGATGATTTCCATAAATTCTTCGATTTCCTGATCGGAATCGGCAATCTGCATCCCCTGTCCGCCCAGCACATACGAGGGGCGTACCAGCACCGGATAGCCAAGATGATGGGCGACCTCCTTTGCCTCAGCCGCCGTGTAGACCGTCCCGCCGGCCGCGCGCGGAATTTTTGTCTGCTCCAAAATCCTGTCGAACAGCTCACGGTCTTCCGCCGCGTCCACATCCTCAGCGCGGGTGCCAAGAATCGGCACACCCATTTTCATCAGGCTCTCCGTCAGCTTAATCGCAGTCTGGCCTCCGAACTGCACAACCGCTCCGTCGGGCCGCTCAATGTCAACAATATTTTGCACATCCTCCGGCGTCAGCGGCTCAAAATACAGCTTATCGGCGATGTCAAAGTCGGTGGACACCGTCTCCGGGTTGTTGTTGACAATGATCGTCTCATAGCCCTCTCTGGCAAAGGCCCAGGTGCAGTGCACCGAGCAGTAATCGAACTCGATGCCCTGGCCGATGCGGATGGGGCCGGAGCCCAAGACCAGCACCTTTTTGCGCGTATGGGATACCTCGGCCTCGTTCTCACCGCCGTACACGGAATAGTAATAGGGCGTGGAGGCTTCAAATTCCGCCGCACAGGTATCGACCATCTTATAAGCCGCTACAATCTGGTGCTGATGGCGCAGCTGCCTTACCGTTTCTTCGGATTTTCCCGTTAGTCTGGCAATCACGGAATCGGGAAACTCCATTCGCTTGGCCTCCCGCAGCAGCTCGACGGTCAAAGGCTCACTGCGCAGCCGCCGTTCCATCTCTACAAGAATGGCAATTTTATCAATAAACCACAGGTCAATGCGTGTAATCTGATGAATCGTCTCATAGGCCAGTCCCCGGCGCACGGCTTCGGCAATGACAAAAATCCGCCGATCGTCCACAATCCGCAGCTTAGCCACCAGCTCCTCATAGGAGCACTGCAGATACTGATCCGTAACCAGACTGTCCACATGCTGCTCCAGAGAACGGATCGCCTTCATCAGCGCCCCTTCAAAATTCGTGCAGATGCTCATCACCTCGCCGGTAGCCTTCATCTGCGTAGTCAGCGTGCGTTTGGCGGTGAGAAATTTGTCAAACGGCAGCCGGGGCAGCTTGACCACGCAATAGTCGAGCATCGGCTCAAAGCTCGCATAGGTCTTGCCCGTGACCGCATTCTTGATTTCGTCTAAGGTATAGCCGAGCGCAATCTTCGCCGCCACCTTGGCAATCGGGTAGCCGGTGGCC
Source organism: uncultured Lachnospiraceae bacterium (assembly GCA_947089585.1). Lineage (GTDB taxonomy): Bacteria > Bacillota > Clostridia > Lachnospirales > Lachnospiraceae > 14-2. The sequence continues at coordinate 4,800 of CAMULB010000031.1, forward strand.
TTACTGGCCAGGGCGGAGGAACGGCTGACACGGGGATTGACCTCAATCACGCAGTATTCAAAGCTTTCCGGATTGAGCGCATACTGCACGTTGCAGCCGCCGGTAATCTCAAGCTCGCGGATGATGTTTAAAGCGGAGGAGCGCAGCATCTGATATTCCTTGTCCCCCAGCGTCTGCGAGGGCGCCACGACCATACTGTCGCCGGTGTGTACGCCGACCGGGTCGATATTTTCCATATTGCAGACCGTAATACAGTTGCCGGCCGCATCCCGCATCACCTCATATTCGATCTCCTTCCATCCGGCAATGCAGCGCTCCACCAGCACTTCGCCCACCCGGCTTAGGCGCAGGCCATTGGTTAAGATATCCACCAGCTCCGTCTCATTTCTGGCAATGCCGCCGCCGCTGCCGCCTAATGTATACGCCGGGCGCAGCACCACCGGATAGCCGATCGTATTGGTAAACGCAATGCCGTCCGCAACGTTGTGCACCACCTGGGAGGGTGCACAGGGCTCGCCGATTTTTTCCATCGTATCCTTAAATGCCTGGCGATCCTCAGCTTTAAAAATCGTCTCCGCGGTGGTGCCGATCAGCTTCACACCGTGCTTGTCCAGAAAACCGGACTCTGCGAGCTCCATGCCAAGGTTCAGTCCGGCCTGTCCGCCCAGCGTGGGCAGCACACTATCCGGCTGCTCCTTTAAAATAATCTGCTCCAGCACCGGAACCGTCAGCGGCTCAATGTAGACCTTATCGGCAATATCCCCGTCCGTCATGATCGTCGCCGGGTTGGAATTGACTAAAACTACCTCCACCCCTTCTTCTTTCAGGGAACGGCAGGCCTGCGTCCCCGCATAATCAAACTCTGCGGCCTGTCCAATGACGATCGGCCCCGAACCGATCATTAACACCTTCTTGATCCTTTCACACTTTGGCATTATGGCTTCCCTCCCATCATTGCAAGAAAACGGTCAAACAAAAAGCTGCTGTCCTCCGGGCCCGGACAGGCCTCTGGATGAAATTGGACGGTGAAAATATTTTTTCCCACGTAGTTCAGACCCTCGTTGGTGCCGTCGTTGACATTGACAAAGGCCGGCACGGCCACGTCCTTACGCAGTCGCTCTGTATCCACTACATAGCCATGATTCTGTGAAGAAATGTACACACGCCCCGTCTCTAAATCCTTCACCGGATGGTTGCCGCCCCGATGGCCGTATTTCATCTTGTGCGTATCGGCTCCTGTCGCCAGCGCCAGCAGCTGATGGCCCAGACAAATGGCAAACATCGGCACATTGCTCTGATACAGCTTGCCGATCTCACGGATGATCGCGGTACACGCCTTGGGATCGCCGGGGCCATTGGAGAGCATTATGCCGTCGGGCTCTGCAGCCAGAATCTCTTCCGCCGCCGTATACGCCGGGTAAACCGTCACCGTACAGCCGCGCCGCTCAAGCGAACGGGCAATGTTATCCTTGGCGCCCAAATCCAGCAGCGCCACCCTTTTTCCCTTGCCCGGTAAAGTATATGCCTCTGCACAAGTGACCTTGGAGACGACATCCCCGACCGTGTAAGCCCGAATCTTAGAAAGAACCTCTTCTAAGGAAGCATATGCATGCGTGGTGATCATGCCGTTCATCGTACCCTGCCGGCGCAGCTTTTTCGTCAAAGCGCGGGTATCAATGCCGGCAACACCCGGAATGTCGTGCTGTGTCAGGTATTCCTGCAGAGAGCCCTGACAGCGAAAATTGCTCGGCATCCGCGACAGCTCACGCACAATATAGCCATCGGGCCAGGGTCTTTTTGATTCTTCATCGGGGGTAATTCCATAATTTCCAATCAGGGGGTAGGTCATGACGACTGCCTGTCCGGCATAAGACGGGTCGGTGAGAATCTCCAGATACCCGGTCATAGAGGTGTTGAATACAATTTCGCTGATTACTTCTCTTGCTGAACCGATGCTGGTTCCGCAAAAGACCGTTCCATCTTCCAATATCAGAAACGCTTTCATGGCTGTCACTTGTCCTTTCTGTGAGGCGCAGATCCTTTTGACTATCCGTTTGCAGCGCTTGATGTGCCACAGACCGCTGCGGATCTTTCTCTAAATCTTAAAAAGTTTATCACAAGCGACTTGTTTTTTCAACTGTTATCCTCACTTTCGGCAAAGAAACATGCCATATTCCTTCGGGATGGTCAAGACCCCATTGACCATTGCCTTTTCTAAAACTGCTTTTACGTCCTGTCTTTTAAGCCCGGCAATCGGCGACCGGCTCGTCAGGGAGGAAGCATAGTCCAATACATCGTCGATATCCGTCACCGCCAGCGAATCCTCATAATCCAATCTCTGAATCTGCGAAAAATATTGCTTCAAAATTGCGGCTCCGTTCTGTAAGGTAAAGCGTTTGTTTGTGTGATCGGTGATCCCATAGTCCTGTAACAATCCCGCAAGGAAGGGCATCATTCCGTTTTCACCGTAGGTCGCGCAATAAAAAACGCCGTCGTCCTTCAATACCCGCGCCACCTCCGACAAGCCCTGCTTCAAATTCGGCACATGATAGAGCATCATATTGGCGATGATTCGGTCAAAGCTGCGATCTGCATAGGGAATTGCTTCAATGTCTACAACCGCATAAGAAATATGCGCCCGTTCTCCCAACGCCTCCCTTGTGATCGAAACCATGCTCTCGGAAAAATCGGTCAGCGTCAATTCGGTGCGCGGATCTAAGGTATGCAGCTTTGATTTCCACAAATCGCCCGTCCCACAGCCAAGCTCTAAAAGCCTGCTGCTCGGAGAAATGTCATACTGTGAAAACAGCCAGTTGCCAAAGCCCAACGGATTCGTAGAATATTTTGCATGAAGCGAGATTCTCACGTTCAATTTGTCTGCGGTTTGATACTGCTCCTGTACCGCTTTCTGCTTGTCTGCGGTTTGATACTGCTCCTGTACTGCTTTCTGTTGATGATCTGTGTGCATAATACCTCCTAAAAGCCTGCTGCGCCTATAGATTCACTTATAGCTCTGCCAGTCTAACGCGCCAGAGCTGCCCCCACTTCACCGCACATCGGCAATCAGCTGCGCCGTCTTAACGCCGCAAATCCGATCGACCGGATACGGACAAGTGCCGATTACAGCCTCACTGTAACAGGTCGCTGCCGATTCAAAGAGAAAATAGGTATGCGTGCCGTCGCTGACCAGCTCCTCCGCCATCGGCGGAAAACGGCAGGTGCCCAGCAGCTGAAGCTCAGTCTCCTTGCCAAATCCGCCCATCTGATAGAGGTAAATGCCGGAATCAAGATATCTGCCGAAGGAAGAGGTCAAGGCCATATACTCCGTTCCCTCCTGCTCAAAAAAGGTCACACCCTGAGCATGGGCCGGAATCTCCAGCGTACATTCCAAATCGAGCGAATCCCCCTCTTGCCCGTGCACAATCCGATAGCCGCGCAGCGTTCCCTTTTTGCCCAGGCCGCCGGCAAAGGTGCCAATCCACAGACGATCCCGGCCAAAGGCAGTAAAGGAAGCCGTAACGCCTGCATACATCTGACTGGAATACTCCTCCAGCCGATAGCTGCTCTGACCGCTTTGTGCCGCCGCTTCAATCTGTTCGTAGGCAATTCCGCTGACAAATCCGGTTGTGCTCTTGGCAATCCAGACAACATTTCCGTCAAAAGCCAGGCCGCCGACATGGTTGATGTCCGGCAGCACCAGCGTCGTGAGAAACGACGGCTGCTCCCATGCATGATAAGAGAGGATATAAAGAACGGACGGCTCCATCCTGCCGTCCTCGCCGCGGTCATAAGCGCTGATCAGCATATAATCCCCGGCAATGCAAAGGCCCTGCGGCACCATCTGGCGGGAAAAGGAGTCGCCGATGCCGGTATATTCCAGTCCCGGAATCGCCATACTGAGCTCCTCCCGGTAAAGCTGACGGAACTCCTGGTATTGACAAAGCGTCCTTTTAAACTCCTTCTGGCAGCGGAAGCGAGTGCTGGTCTCCAATTCCAGACTCTCCTCCGCCGCGGAAAATCCTTCCAGCGAAAAAAAAGCATGGTACATCCGTCGGCCCAAAACGGCCCAGAAGAACCATGCTGCAAAAAATACCCCCAATATGAACCTGCTACGCCACGCTGCCCTGTTTACTCTTGTCATACCGCACCTTTTTCCTTGAAAATCTGCCGCCGGAATGAAACCTGCGATGCTGCTTTGACCGCACGCTCATAGGTTGTCACCAACCGGCCGCAAAAAATCTTAAGTTTTTATTAAGATTAGTATAACCAAAAATTTTTTAGGCACTATTAACAAAAAGTGTACATTTTGTGAACTTTTTTATTGCAGCTTTTCAGCGGGCGGAAGCATGGGGCTCTCCTTGGATGCAACAGCTGTACCGGCGACTGAATATGCCGCAAATGACAGGCACGCATACGCCGCAAATGACAGACGTACCGGCAAACGCCGCAAATTACAAATCGCGCAAAATCTCGTCCAGCACCCGGTGCGCCGCCGCTTCCTTACTCATCTTCTCCAGCTGCTGCTCTCTCTGCGGCCCAATCAGCATCAGCACGTTGGTATCCGTGCCAAACCCTGCCCCTTCGGTCTTTAAATGATTGGCCACAATCAAATCAACCTTCTTTTTCTCCAGCTTTTTGCGGGAATTGGCCAAAAGCTCCTGCGTTTCCATCGAGAACCCGCAGAGATACGCGTGAATCTCTCCTGCTGCCTTTGCCGCTCCCAGCGTCTGTAGGATATCCTTGGTACGCGCCAGCGGAAGCTTCAAGTCGCCTTGCTGCTTTTTCACCTTCTCCTCGGCCACCTCCTGCGGACGATAATCGGCTACGGCCGCCGCTTTGATGATCACATCCTGCCCCGGCGCCTCCTGCATCAGGGCCTGATACATCTCTTCGGCGGAAGTCACCGCCACCGTCCGTACAAACAGCGGAACCGGCAGCGCCGTGGGGCCGGTCACAAGCGTTACCTCGGCCCCGCGCAGCATTGCGGCCTTGGCCAGGGCATAGCCCATCTTGCCGCTGGAATGGTTGGACAAAAAGCGCACCGGATCAATGGCTTCACGGGTGGGGCCTGCCGTAACCAGTACTCTTTTTCCTGCAAAATCCTTCTCACAGGCCAGCTCCTTTAATACATACTCCACCAGCGTCTCCTCAGATGGCAGCTTTCCGGTGCCGGTATCGCCGTTGGCCAGCATGCCGACCACCGGCGCGATGATCTCATACCCGTATTGTTTTAATTTCTGCAGGTTATCCTGCACGATGGCGTTTAAATACATGTTATGATTCATGGCCGGAGCAATCAAGCACTTGCAGGTACAGGCCATCACGGTCGTCGTCAGCATATCGTCGGCGATTCCGCCTGCGATTTTGCCGATCACATTGGCGGTAGCCGGGGCAATCAGCACCAAATCGGCCTGCTTGGCCAACGCCACATGCTCGACGGAAAACTCAAAATTGCGGTCAAAGGTATCAATCAGACATTTATTTCCCGTCAGTGTCTCAAAGGTCGTGGCCGTAATGAAATTCGTCGCATGCTCCGTCATCAGCACATGGACGTTGCAGTGAAGCTTTTTCAGCATCCGCGCCACGTTGGGCATTTTATAGGCGGCAATCCCGCCGGTCACGCCCAGCAGTACAGTTTTTCCTTGTAACATCACATTCTCCTCGTATGATCAATGAATTGCCAGTCAAAACCAGCCCTTTGCAAGGAAGCGGGTTTGATCCCCCTGCGTCCCTGCATCCTGCCGGTTCTATTCCATACGGCTCTGCACCTGCAGCAGCGCCTTTCCAATCGCCGTCACCAGAATTGCGGCTACAATCGCCTCCGGCACCCCATTGGCAAAAATAATCGCCACAATCGCATTGTAGACCGCACTCAAAGCAATCGCCTTGGCCGCGGCAAACTGCTCGCTGAAGCAAAAATAAATCAAATTCATCACCAGCAGCGTATTGGTTACGGCGCCCACAATTCCCGCCAGCGGGAGCGCCAAAAAATCTGCGCCTTTTTTATTTTTTAACAGCTTCTTAATTCCCACAAAGACAAAGTACGGCACAACACCAACGAGAATTCGCGGCACAAAGCAGATGATGACGCTGAAAAAATTCCCGCCCACGTCGCCCACAGAGTAAAAGGGCGAAAAAGCAAACGATAAGAGACTGGGATTGATCGTGTTGTTGATCAGGCTGGTACAGCCAAAGACAAAGCCGAGAAAGCCGCCCCGTTTGGGCCCCAACAGCACGGAACCGATGATCACCGGTACATGGATCAGCGTCGCCTTGATCACCACCAGGTTGATGTAGCCTAAGAAGGGGATAAAGGCCATGAGGATAATAATGGCGGCAAACAGCGCCGTCAGTACCATCTGGTACGTTTTCTTGTTCATAATTTTTCTCCTTTTGCATGTGATACAGGTTCTCATCTGGCATATTTGCAAACCTTGGTTTGATACAGGCCGAGAATCCCGTTCAAAAGGAAGTGTAGCACAGCAAAAAGAGATTGACAACCGAAAACTGATATGTTTTCAAACTCAGACATGCGCTGGTCATTTCCCATTGATGCGGCATCTGTTTTTGTCATAATTCATTTACTTTTGATGCTCTTTATGCTATAATTTGCTCAATTTTTCCATATGATCTTTCAAATCAGGAGTGTGAATCCCCATGAATGCAAAAGCAAAATTGCTCTTACAGCTGCTCGTCGCCGCAGGAATAGAACTCATTGTTTACATTTTCCTGCACGAAAGCGGACATGCGCTGGTCGCCGTCTGCTGCGGCGCCGAAATCGTTTCCTTTCAAATCATCGGCGCCTCGGTCACTTCGGTTGGCGGCACCTATACACCGTTCACAGAATCGCTGCGTCTGCTTGCCGGGATGGCCCTGCCGCTTCTTGTCTCTGCCTGCTACATGCTGTTTGTGTATCGAAACAATAAAACGGGACAATTTTACCGTATTTTCTCGATATTTTTCTCAATCACGCCGATCCTGTCTCTGCTGGCATGGGTATTGGTTCCGTTTGCTTATCTGGCCGGAGATACTAACGCCTCGGATGATGTGATTCAATTTCTCAATGCTTCTGCACTCCATCCGCTTCTTGTCGTGCTTTTGGCCCTTGTCCTGCTCTGTGGGCTCATGCTTTTATTCTGGAAAAAAAGGCTTCCGCAGGCCTGGCTTGATCTGATCTGTGCTCTGAAAAAGCAATCACCTTCTTAAATTTCCTGGATCGCGGAATCAATTTTCTCTTTCGGAACGATGCTTCCACTTTCGCGTGACAATGCCTTTCCGAAAGAAAAAACACCCCGCTGCAGGCAGCAGGCGCATGGCACCGCAAAGCAGCGAGGTCGTTTCATCCGATTCTTTATGCTTCTTCTTTCATTTTCAAAATATAAAATCCGTCGTCAAGCGCGTCAATGATGATGCAGCCGCGGTCATCGACAATTACGTCCTCAGTGGTCGCATTTCTCGGCCCTGGGAAGCCTGGGAAATATGATTCCTCCGGGTTCTGCGTCGGGTTGGGGGGAATAAAGTACGCCAGCTCTTTGATATAATACGGGTCAGAGACATCGAATACTCTAAGTCCTGCGTGGAAGTAGCAGCAATAAACGCGGTCGCCGCGCTGCTCCAGCCAGGGCTTTTGATCCATCGGCTCATGCAGATTGTGCGGCCCGAACGGCCCCTGGCACCCCAGCTGCATCTCATTGAAGTTCCGGTAGGGGAAATCCTTTGGCACCTCAGGATAGGGGAATTCCGCCACCAGCGTAGGCTTCTCTGGATTGCGCACATCAACCATGTGAAGGTTATTCATCGCCTGCGCCATGTTCTCTTCCTGCAGTACCTTCGGCGGGAAGAACTGAAAGCGTTCGCCCTCATTGGTCACAACCACGAAATCACGTCCCGGCAGCGGCAGAGCCGTATGAGTTCTCGCGCCTGCGTGATAGCTGGAAAAGGCCGGCATCAGGCGCAGGTTGCCCAGACATCTGGGGCGGGAAAAATCCGATACATCGAGCACGTACAATCCGTCGCCGCAATAGCCCAAATATGCCTTGTCGCCCCGTACAAACGGCGGCCCATGCATCCAGCCCTTGTCCATAAAGGCCGGAACATGCGGCGCATGGGGGTCAAAGGTGCGCCCCGGATAGCCGTCTGCGTACTGTTCCGGAGACCACCAGCGGCCTACCTCATAGGGGTGTGCCGGATCGGCAATGTTGACAATACGGTAAATCATTCCCTCAAATCCACGGCACTCGCATGAGAGATGCACCAGATCGCCGCCGTTGTACATGAAGCGATGTACGCCGATGGAATGCGGGACGCCGCAGTCCCAATAGCCTAAGAATTCTGGATTCTCTGGATCCTCCTTCAGGCTGTAAATGCGAATTCCCACTTCGCAGGGAATATCCGCCAGCTCATGCTGCGCTACCAGCTGACCGGGGCCGCTGCCGGCGCTCATGGCAAGAATCATCTTGTCGTCCGCAATCTGAATCTTGGGCGTAGTTGTGGTCGGATTCTCTTCCGGTGCAAAGGGTAGGAATTTCTTGATAAATCTGGGGTTGGCTGGATCTGTCACATCGGAAATCATCACGCCCAGCATTCCGTTCGGCCGACCGTCAAAGGCTGCGCCGTAGAGATAGTATTTTCCGGCCTCTGTCTTGTAGAGCGCCATCTGGAACATCCCGCCCTCGCGGTTCATGTCACAGAAGGAAAGCACTTCTAAATTCTTGATATAGCCTTCGTTGCCTTCGCCCTTTGCATAAAACTTTTCTGACATATGCTGCACTCCTTTTCTGTAATATTTTATGATATGGAAACTGCTTCTGATTTGGCAGTTGCATAATATATCATATATTATATATTATTTTTTTCAAAAAAGCAATGCAAGTTTGATGAAAATCCGTCCGTTTACTCCACCCGAAACCCATAATAAGCTTCGCCTTGCTGATACTTCACATAGAGCTCATAGGTGCCCCTCCCAAGCTCTTCATCCAAAAGAATCGTATCGCCCTCCATCGTCACCGGGTCAGCGACGCCGCAGGTCGCTCCCTCCACCCAATAGCATACCGCATATTCCACCATATTGGGCGATAAACGCAACGTAATCCTGCCGTCCGTCTCATCCTGCAAAATAACGGCAATCTCCTCCCATTGAGTGGGCGGGCTGCTGCAGGCTGTGATCCCTTCATTTTGATCCCCTCGCGCAATGTTCCATTCATAAGTCCCCAATGTGGCATAGGTGCAGCTATTACGGTTCCCGTCGGTCGTAATCAGTTCTGCCATGGGCGGCCGATCGGCTTCTTCGGCCTCCTTCCAATCGGTTTCTTCGCCGCCGCCCGGCTGTTCCAGACGCCCAACCACGCCGGACGCCTTCGCCGCCGCCAAAATCTGATTGCCAAACTGATTCAACGCCTCACAAGGCTCATATTCTGTCCGATATCCGTTTCCGTCGATCACGAGAAAGGGAGCATATTCCATAATCGAAAGACTTGTTTTGTCCTTTTTCTCAATTTCAAAGGTAACACTCTGTCCCTCGTACTCCTGGTAGGAATGATCCGCCTCTCCAAGCACAACCGCCTGCAGCAGATTGACCAGCTGCTGAATCTCTTCCGCAGTCAGCGCAATCGTCACATCCGGCGGCAGCAAGGTCACTTTGACCGACTGAATTTCGTCACTGGTCAACGACAGCGCCTCCGTGGCAGCGCTTTCCTCCTGCGCGAAAGGCGGCTGTCCCCCCATCGCAATATCCGCCGCCAAGCCTGCCGCCAGCATCACGATCAGAAAGAAACATTCCAGCCTGTCTTTCATATCTCATCACACCCTTTCCATCCATGAAAACGCGCCGCGCGCCCTCCCATTCAGCCTCTCCCTTTTTGATCTCATTCTATTTCTCTTCCTCAAGCTCAAACTCCCCATAAACAACATACTTCTGATTGCGGTCGCTCCCAGCCGCCCGTTTTTCACGCAGGATCGTCTTTTTGACCCGATATTTCCCGGCTTGCAGAGAACCGTAGATCCACTCCCAGGAAAGCACCAGACGTGTCTGCGTCTTCGGCTCCACAAGCGCCGCTAGATCATGCCAGCCTGCATCCTCTTTCATCTCAAGCGCAGACCACGTTCCATCCTGCCATCGTTCGATCAGCAGCTCTTCTCCATAGCTGCAGCCCTCCGGGAAGGGATTACTCAGGAAAAAGACCGCCCCCTCCGGCGTAACCGTCTCCGGCAGCACCTGCAGCTGAAGCCTTGGTTCCCCTCCTTCCTCCATTACAATCCCCTGCGCCAGCTGCACAAGCTCCAAAAATTCCTGAATCTCCTCATTTCCGCCATATTGCTGCTCCTTCCACAAATCAAGAATTTGCTGGTAGGAGCCGGCGCCACAATTGTCGCTGTCTGACAGCAGCAGCCCAAATTCCGCGACCGAAGCCTCCAGCAACATGCCGCTGCGGGACAAATCCTGCTGATAAATCTCCTCGCCAAAGGCGCGGGAAAGCTCCTGGCTCTTAGATACACCCGGCTCCTTATAGCGTATTTTCAGGGTGGCCCACTCTTTTTGCGCTTCGCCCTCCACCGGCTGCTTCTGCTGATATTTCAGCTGCACCTCGTCCGACTGCGCCTCGTCCGACTGCGCCTCGTCTGCCCATACGACCTCATACAATACGGTCACGGTATGCCCGGCGCCAATCTCACCGGCATCCTTGGTATCATCGGTGAAATCCTCCGCCGCCAGCAGACGGTTCTCATAGCCAAGCAGGCGGTACTGCGCAATCTGCGCAGGATTGAACTCCAGCTGAAATTTTACATCCTCCGCCACCGTCACCAGCGTACTGCCCAGCTCCTCCACCAGGACTCGCCGGGCTTCAAGATCAGAGTCAATATAAGCATAATTGCCATTGCCCCAGTCCGCCAGAGTCTCCATTTTATTATCCTTTAAATTGCCCTGTCCAAAGCCCAGCACAGTCAGATAAACCCCGCTTTTCCGTTTTTCCTCCACCAGCGTCTTTAATTCGCTCTCGCTGGTCTGGCCCACATTGAGATCGCCGTCCGTAGCCAGAATGATGCGGTTGTTCCCACCCTCAATCCAATGTGCCTGCGCCAATTGATAGGCCGTCTCCAGGCCTGCGCTTCCGTTGGTGCTGCCCGCAGCCGAAAGGCCCTGCAGCGCCTCCAGAATGGCTCCTTTTTCATTGCCTCTGGCCCCGTCGAGCACAACCTCGTCGGTTCCGGCATACGTCACAATCGAAATCCGATCCTTTTCATCCAGGCTTTCCACCAGCATGGCAAACGCCTGCTTCAGCTGCGGAAGCTTCTGCGGCTCCTCCATCGAGCCGGATACATCCAGCAAAAATACCAGATTGGAGCTGGGCGATTCGGAAAAATCAAGCTCCTCTGTCTTAACCCCGATGCGAATCAGCCCGTGCTCCTCATTCCAGGGACAGGGCGCTGCGTCAATGGTTACGCCAAACGGCTCGCCGGCCTTCGGCGCCTGGTAATCATAATCAAAATAATTGAGCATCTCCTCCAGCCGCACGGCTCCCTGCGGAATCTCTTCGGGCCGCAGCCCCTGTTTTAACATCCGCCGCAGGTTGCTGTAAGACGCCGTATCGACATCAGCGGAAAAAGTAGAGAGCGGGCTGACCGAGGTCTTGGAAAATCCCTGCTCCTCCCGCGCCCGGTACTCCTCGGTTGCATAAAGTACGGTATCACAGGCTACGCGCTCGGACGGATCACCAAACAGCTCCAGACTCGCTTCTCCCGTGCCGGCCGCATCTTCGCTCTTTGCATCAGAGCGCTCATTGCCCGGCAAGGCTTCTGCATCCGCTGTGGAAGCGCTGCTCGATCCTGATGCCGCACCATCGGATTCTGACGCCGCTTGCGACGGTGCACTTTGGCCGTCCTCCGCTTCGGATGCCCCCTCACCTGCCGTCATCTCCTCGGTCTGACTCCCACTCGTTTTCTTCCCTTCGGTTTGCTCCTCGCTCATTTTGTTCTTCCCGGACGGTGTCTCGCTTGTTCCCTTCCCTTTGGCGCGCCCGCAGCCGCCAAGACCTCCTGCCAGCAGGGCAGCAGCAAGCAGCAGGGCCAGCAGACGCTGTCCCGTATGGCTTCTCCCGTTCTGTCCCTTTGGCCAAGCGCCTTTTAATAAACCGATCATGCGTACCTTTTTCATAAAATCCCTCCGTTTCTAACTGCACATTTTGCACCCTCGACGCCTCAATTTGAAGTTCTCGTTGTACTTGTTATAAAAGGTACGCAGGAACCTGTCATTTTTTATGGTAATATTTTCATTAAATATAAATTTTTTTCTTCCATTTGCAGCTGCACCCGGAGCGTACCGATCAAATCCTTTTTCTGGTAGGATATCCCCTGATAAAGGATGTTCACCTCTGCATCCGTCTCATAAGGACTGTCGCCCGGATCTGCAATCCATGCGGTAAGCTGCAGCCCCTCCGGCAGCACTTTTACCTCTTTTATTGTAATTTCACAGCAAAATGGTTCAAACCCTTTCTCCGTTTTTACCGAATCCTTCGCGGATTCCTGATTATCCTGCCCCTCAAATTCCGATTTCGTCTCCTCAGTCCCGGCCAAATCTCCTTGGGCGTGCGCTTCATCCCGCGCAGCTTCTTCGGATCCGCCGGCCTCCTGATCAGCTTCTGCGTCCCCGTTGGCCTCCTGACCAGCTTCTGCGTCCCCGTTTGTCTCCTGATCAACTTCTGCGTCCCCGTTTGCCTCCTGATCAGCTTCCGCAGCCTGGCCGCCCTCCGAGACGGATTCCCCGTCCCCGTTGGCCTCCAAAGCACCGCTCGTAGACGAATCTATGGGCGCATCCAGGTCAACCCCCTCTGCTGACTCCGCCCAGCCGTCTCCTTCCCTGTCCTCTGCAGAGGGCGCCAAAGAGCTTTCCTCCGTCTGACTTTTGCGGTCAGACGTCCCACGCTCGATCATACTCCAAACAGGCCCTGCGAGCAGGAGCACGGCAAGAACCGCAGCCGCAGCAGCAAGCCGTCCGATGCGAAACCGTCTCCTCCTTACGCCAAACGCTGCCGGTTTCGCTGGCGCACGCTCCGGGCGCTGTAAAGCTTGCGACGACCCGTCCTGCTCCCGACCGTCCACACACGCGGAATCGCCCTCCGTCTTCGGCGCAGGACGCTGTTCGATCTGCTCCTGCATCGAAGGAACCTGCGCCTTCTTCGGCGTAAGACGCTGTTCGATCTGCTCCCACATAGGGGGAACCTGCGCCTTCTTCCAGTCTTTGTACCGTTGCTCTATCTCCCGATCCGAATACTCCTTCATCTGCTCACCTCCTGTTCCTTTTGATGATAGATCCGCAGCTTCCCAATGCCCTGCCGATAGAGCCAGGACACGGTTCCCTGCGGTTTCTTTAACACCTTGGCAATCTCCTGAAACGTCATCTGGCCCACAATCTTCAAATCCAGCACTTCCTGTTCTTCCCGCCGCAGCTGCTTCAGCGCCTCTTCAAAGCTCACATTTCCCACGACCTGCTCCGCTACGTCCTCCGTACCATGCTCCTGCTCTCGCACCTCTTCCACCGCCAGCTCCCGTTTCTGCCGGCGCAGAAAGTCAATCGTCAGATTGCGGGCGATCGTCAACAGCCAGCCGCGATGCTTTCCTCCAAACCGATAGGTATCCGCCCGCTCCCACAGCCGGACAAAGCATTCGGCCGTAAGATCCTCGGCATCCTCCCGCTGACGCACCAGATCATAGACCACCGTATAGACCAGGGCCGCATAAGCCTGATAAATCCGTTTCAGCCCTTCCTTTTCTCCTGCCTGTATCTGTCGGATACAAGCCTCAAATTCCCGATCCTCCACTTTTTTCCTCCTAATAGAACAAAGTGGGCAAGCCCACTTCAGCTCCCCTGACTCCTCACCCATGAGGGGCTTGGACACTTTGCGCGCCGAGCACAATTGCGAAGCAATATTTTACCTCTTGTGCGAGTGCACATATTATTTTTTATTCTATAGGAAAGATACTTTCACACTTTAGCGTGACAAGGTCTTTCCTATAGAATAAAAAAGATACGATCCATCATCGTCTTATTTATGGCAAATTCATTTCAATTCACAGACCAGGGCCGCTCACCGCAGCCATTCGAGGCGATCTGAAATGCCTTGCTGCGCAAAAATCGTCCCAATTCCTGAATCATTTTTAAAATGTTACCATATTTATTGAAAAAGTACAACGCAGCGCGTATAATCAAACTGTTGCAAAACTAACCACAGGAAAGGAATTTCATATGCAATCTATGATCATACCAGAAAATTACCGTTCTCAGCTTGATCTGCACGATACGCAGCTGGCGATTAAAACGGTCAAGGATTTTTTTCAGAAATTACTCGCAGAACGGCTGACTTTGCACCGTGTGTCGGCCCCATTGTTCGTCGATCCGACCTCCGGGCTTAACGACAACTTAAACGGCGTAGAACGCCCCGTAACGTTCGGAATCAAGGAGCAGAACGAACGGCAGGCAGAGATTGTACATTCACTGGCCAAATGGAAACGCTACGCGCTGAAAAAATACGGCTTCTCGGTCGGCGAGGGCCTTTATACGGACATGAATGCAATCCGCCGGGATGAAGACACCGACAACATTCACTCGATTTTTGTGGATCAATGGGATTGGGAAAAAATCATTCCCAGGGAAGCGCGCACGATGGAGACGCTGAAGGAGACGGTGCGCCAGGTATACAAGGTACTGCGCAAAACAGAAAAATACATGGCCATTCAGTATGACTACATCGAAGAGCTGCTGCCGCATGACATCTTTTTTCTCACAACGCAGGAATTGGAGGATCTCTATCCAGACTGCACACCGAAGGAACGGGAATACCGAATCTGTAAGGAAAAAGGGGCCGTCTGCCTGATGCAGATCGGCGATCTTTTGTCCTCCGGCCAGCGTCATGACGGCCGGGCCCCGGACTATGACGACTGGGCCCTCAATGCCGATATCCTGGTCTATTACCCGGTGCTCGATATCGCCTTGGAGCTGTCCTCCATGGGCATCCGCGTAGACCGCGACGCACTGCTTGGTCAGCTGCAAAAGGCGGGCTGTCCGCAGCGGGCCGAGCTTCCGTTTCAAAAGGCAATCCTCGATGAAGCGCTTCCCTACACCATCGGCGGCGGCATCGGACAGTCGCGCATCTGTATGTTCTTCCTGCGCAAGGC
>CAMULB010000032.1 GCA_947089585.1 uncultured Lachnospiraceae bacterium
GGACATGGAGACAGTTGTTGGAACAACCATTGCGCTGGCGGTGGGATTTTTACTGGATTTGCTGTTGGGCGACCCAAACGGCTGGTATCACCCGGTGATTACAATTGGTAAGCTAATTGCCAAAACAGAGCGATTTTTGAGAAGCAGGATTCCGAAAACGCCGGCGGGAGAATTATTTGGCGGCGTCTGTCTGGCGGTGTTTGTACCGTTTTTATCCGCCGGGGCAGCATGGGTGTTGATTTTGGCCGGCAGATGGATTCATCCGCTGTTGGGCATTGGCATAGAAAGCGTCTTGTGTTATTATATTCTTGCGGCGAAATCATTAAAGACTGAGAGCATGAAGGTGGCGCACGCCTTACAGAGGGAAGGACTTGCGGCTGGCAGAACCGCGGTATCAATGATTGTCGGCCGCGATACGCAGTCGCTTGATTCGGCGGGCGTCGTCAAGGCGGCGGTGGAGACGGTGGCGGAGAATGCTTCTGACGGAGTGATTGCACCGATGCTCTATATGGCGATTGGCGGGCCGGCGCTGGGAATTTTTTACAAGGCGATCAACACGATGGATTCGATGGTCGGCTATCGCAATGAAAAATATCTCTATTTTGGACGGGCAGCGGCGCGTCTGGACGATGTGGCCAATTTCATTCCGGCGCGGATTTGCGCCTGTCTGATGGCAGTCGGAGCCTGTCTGGGCGGCTTTTCGGGCAGGAATGCCTGGCGGATGTTCCGGCGGGACCGCAGGAATCACAAAAGCCCCAATTCGGCGCAGACGGAATCCGTGATGGCCGGAGCGCTCGGCGTACAGCTGGCCGGCGACGCCTGGTATTTTGGCAAGAAACAGAATAAGCCGACGATCGGGGACGATCTTAGGCCCATCACAGCGGAGGATATCGCCAAAGCCAATCAACTGCTGTATCGCACGGCCGTTCTTGGATTGGGACTCTGTTTGGCGTTGCGCGGAGTGGCTCTGTGGGGGCTGCTGCTGTGGCGGTGAGCACGCTTTGGCTGGTGCGGACGATAATTTGGATTTATGCATTTGCATAGGATGAGAAGGACACATTTGGAAAGAAAAGGATATAGAAAGCAGGGAGAACATGCATCATCACGGCGGGGATATTTACCGTCACCAACATGTGACGGATTTTTCGGCAAATATGAATTTCAGAGGAATGCCAGAATCAGTGAAGAAGGCGGCGCAGGAGGCGGTGCCGCTGTGCGGCAATTATCCAGACCCGTCCTGCCATGCGCTGCGGGAGGCGATTGCAGAGCGGGAGGGGACAACGGCGCGGCAGGTCATTTGCGGCAACGGCGCGGCGGAGCTGATTTTTTCGCTGGCGCTGGCGAAAAAGCCCCGGCGGGCCCTGCTTTTGGCTCCTACCTTTTATGAATATGAGCAGGCGCTGCGGGTGGTTGACTGTGCGATCGAGCGCTATTACTTAAAGGAGTCGGAGCAATTTGCGCTCAAGGAGGATATTTTGGAGCGGATTTGTCCCGGTGTGGATGTGCTGTTTTTGTGTAATCCCAATAATCCGACCGGAGCGCTGATTTCTCCCCGGCTGCTGTCGCAGATTTTGGCCCAGTGTATCTGCTGCCGGACGCTGCTGGTGGTGGACGAGTGCTTTCTTGACTTTGTGGAGGAGCAGGCCGCTTGTTCGATGAAGCAGTATCTTCCGGACTGTCGGGGGCTGTTTGTGCTCAAAGCGTTTACAAAGCTGTATGCGATGGCCGGACTGCGGCTGGGCTATGGACTTTGCAGCGACGAGACATTGCTGGCCAATATGCAGAAGGTTCGTCAGCCCTGGAGCGTGTCGATTCCAGCCCAGCAGGCGGGAATTGCGGCAGCTGCCGAGGTGGAATTTGCCGAAGAGAGCCGCCGTCTGATTGGGGCGGAGCGGGAATTCATGCGTCGGGAGCTGATGCGGCTGGGGTATCCGGTCAAGGGCTCCAGGGCCAATTACCTGTTTTTTAAGGGGCCGGTCTGGCTGTTTGAGGCATGTCTGCGGGCAGGCTTTTTGATCCGGGATTGCGGCAACTACGAGGGGCTTGTCCCCGGATGGTATCGGATTGCCGTCAGAGGCCGGGAGGAAAATCAGGCGCTTTTAAAAGTACTAAAACGCGAAGGTACGGCATTTCAGGCGGCGAAAGAGGGCGCGCAGTCCGCGTCTGAGCACGAAGGACAGCGGTGAGGAAAGGAGCAGAGCAGATGGCAAAGGCGATTATGGTGCAGGGGACAATGTCCAATGCGGGAAAAAGCCTGCTGGCGGCGGGGCTGTGCCGAATCTTTAAGCAGGATGGATATCGGGTGGCTCCCTTCAAATCTCAGAATATGGCGCTGAATTCTTTTATTACGCGCGAGGGGTTGGAGATGGGGCGCGCACAGGTGATGCAGGCGGAGGCCGCAGGAATTGAGCCGTCGGTGCGGATGAACCCCATTTTGCTGAAACCGACCAACGACATGGGGTCTCAGGTGATCGTCAACGGAGAGGTGCTGGGCAATATGGACGCCCGCGATTATTTTGCCTATAAGAAGCGGCTGATTCCAGAGGTCGTAAAGGCGTATGAATCACTGGCAGCAGAATATGAGCTGATTGTCCTGGAGGGAGCCGGTTCTCCGGCGGAAATCAATCTCAAGCAGGAGGATCTCGTCAACATGGGGATGGCGAAGCTGGCAAAGGCTCCGGTGCTTTTGGTGGGCGACATTGACCGGGGCGGCGTATTTGCACAGCTCGTGGGAACACTTCAGCTGTTGGAGGAGGACGAACGGCGGATGGTGAAGGGACTGATTGTCAACAAGTTCCGCGGCGACCGGACGATTCTGGATCCGGGGCTTGCGCGGCTTGAGGAGATCGGGCATGTGCCGGTGGTCGGAGTGGCGCCATACATGTATCTTGACGTGGAGGACGAGGACAGCTTAAGCGAGCGCTTTGAGCGGAAGCAGGAAGCGGCCCTGCTGGATCTGGCGGTCATTCGCCTGCCGCGGATCTCCAATTTCACCGATTTTCATGCGCTGGAACGATTTGCGGGCGTGTCCGTGCGCTATGTGAAAAAGGTCTCGGAGCTTGGACGGCCGGATTTGATTTTCTTGCCGGGCACCGAAAATACGATGCTCGATCTGCTGTGGCTGCGCCAGTCCGGCTTAGAGGCGGCGATCTTAAAGGCCAAAGAAGCGGGAAGCGTGATTTTCGGCATTTGCGGCGGCTATCAGATGCTGGGTGAGACGCTTTCGGACCCAAGAGGCGTGGAGGAAGGCGGCAGTATGCGGGGCATGGGACTGCTGCCGATGGATACGCTGTTTGCGGCCAATAAGACGCGCACACGAGTGCGGGGCACCTTTAACAAATTGGAGGGCGTGCTGGCGCCGCTGTCTAATGCCAAGGTCGAAGGCTATGAGATTCACATGGGCACAAGCATGGGAAAAGAGCATGCGATGCAGGCGGTGACGATGCTGTGGGATGCAACAGACGGGGAGCAGGAGCAAACGACGGCAACAAAAGAGCGCGCGGCCGGGACGAAGCAGAAAGCGGTGAAAACACAGACGAATTCGCCGACTTTGGAGCAGGCTTCTTTTTCAAAGGGATTTTTGAAATGCGATGGCGCGCAGGCAGAGCGTGTTTACGGCTCTTACGTGCACGGGATTTTTGACAGTGAGGAAGCGTCGCGGGGGCTGGTGGAAGCGCTCGCGCAGGCCAAGGGCGTCAGCCTGGACGCCTCTGCGCAGATGGATTATCAGGCGTATAAGGAGAGCCAGTACGATCTGCTGGCGGATACCTTAAGAAAGCATTTGGATCTAGAGAAAATTTATCAGATTTTGGAGGAAGGAATATGAGTGGGTTAATTCACATTTACGAAGGAGACGGAAAAGGCAAGACCAGCGCGGGCGTGGGGTTGAGTGTGCGCTGTGCGGGGAGCGGCCAGAAAGTGCTGTACACCCAGTTTTTGAAGGACGATCATTCAAATGAGCTCAAGGTGCTGGAGCAGATTGCGTGCATTACCGTAGAACGGTGCAAGGAGAGCTTTGGCTTTAGCTTTCAGATGACACCGGAGGTCAAGGAACAGGCGAAGCAGTATTATACTGAGCATTTCCGCAAGGTGACAAAGCAGGCGGTGGAGGGCAATTACCGGCTGCTGGTGATGGATGAGCTGATTGCAACCTACAACCTGAACATGGTGGAGCAGAGCGAGGTTGTGGAGTTTTTGAAAAAGAAACCGCAGGAGCTGGAGGTCGTGATGACCGGCCGTGAACCGGCCAGGGAGCTGGTGGAGCTGGCCAATTATGTTTCGCGGATTGTCAAGGTGAAGCATCCGTTTGACCAGGGAATTCCGGCGCGGGTCGGCATCGAGATGTAGTACGGCAGGAGGAGACAATGGGAAAAAAGATAGAGCTGGAAAATGTGCTGCCCATGGAGATTGAAAAGAGAAGCTTTGAGATCATTACGCAGGAGCTTGGCGGGCGGGTGCTGAAAAAGGAGCAGGAGCCGATTATCAAACGGGTGATTCATACCACGGCCGATTTTGAATATGCGGACACACTGACTTTTTCCGAGGATGCGGTGGCAAAAGCGCTGGATGCAATTCGCGGCGGCGCCAATATCGTGACCGATACTCAGATGGCGAAATCCGGCATCAACAAGCGGGTGCTGGCCAAATTCGGCGGGGCGGTCTATAACTTTATGCAGGAGGAAGAGGTCGCGCGTATGGCTAAGGAGCAAGGATGCACGCGGGCGGCGGCCTGTATGGAACGGGCGGCGGAGCTTTCGGGGCCGTTGATTTTTGCCATTGGCAATGCGCCTACGGCGCTGGTGCGCCTCTATGAACTGATCGAGGCGGGCGCAGTCCGGCCGCAGCTGATCATCGGGGTGCCGGTGGGCTTTGTCAACGTGGTGCAGTCCAAGGAGCTGATTTTGAATCTGGATGTGCCGTTTATTGTTGCCCGCGGGAGAAAGGGCGGCAGCAATGTGGCGGCGGCGATTGTCAATGCACTGTTGTACCTTTTGGATGAGACGCGTGCCTGACGGTGAGACGCTGGCGTTTTTGACGCGGCAGCGGGCGGCGGTGCAATTAAAAACAGGGCAGCTGATCTGAGCTGTTACGAAAAAAAGCAGGGAATACAGATATGAAGATCGAAATGATAGGAATTGACCACACGAGAGCGCCCCTGGATGTGCGGCAGAAATTTTCTTTTACCAAACGGGCCATGGGGGAGGCGCTGACGTGGCTGAAGGAACAACCGAATATTTCCGGCGCGGTGCTGCTTTCCACCTGCAACCGAATGGAGCTCTGGTTAAGCCGCACAAAAGCGTGCGGGGCGGACGCGTATGAGCTCCTGTGCGGCTTGAGAAGCGTGCAGGAGGAGGGCTCTGCCCGCAGCTATTTTATGCAGCGGGAAGGGCAGGCGGCGGTAGAGCACTTGTTTCGTCTGGCTGGTGGACTGGAATCAAGGATTGTGGGCGAGGATCAGATTTTGGCCCAGGTCAAGGAAGCGGCCGCCTTTTCCAGAGAGCAAAAAACAACGGATCAGACGTTGGAGGTATTGTTCCGCATGGCGGTGACGGCCGGCAAGCAGGTCAAGGCCCAGGCTCCGATTCGGCGTACCGATTATTCCGCTGCGCATCAGGCATTGGAAGCGTTAAAGGCGGAAGGATATTGTCTGGCGGGCAAACGCTGTCTGGTGATTGGAAACGGACAGATGGGGCAGCTGGCGGCGGCGGCGCTCTTAGAGGAGGGGGCGCAGGTGACAATGACGCTGCGCCAATACCACAGCGGCGGCCTGCAGGTACCGCCCGCATGTGCGAGTGTCAATTATAAGGAACGGTATCAGACGATGGCAGAATGCGATCTGGTGATTTCTGCTACGGCAAGTCCCAACCTGACGGTGACAAAAGAGGCCGTGGAGGCGTATTACGCGGGAAGGGCGCAGACCTTTATTGATCTTGCGGTGCCCAGGGATATTGAAGCTTCCGTAGGAGGACTGCCGGCCGTTTCGCTCTATGATATTGATTCCTTTCATATGGAGGCACAGCCAGAAGAAATGCGGCGGCAAATTGCGGCGGCGGAGCAGATCATCGGTCAACAGCAGAGTGAATTTTTGAGCTGGGCCGCCTGTCGGGAGCTGATCCCGAAGGTACATAAGATCAGCAGCCAGGCGGCGCAGGATGCGGTCTGGCGAACGGGCCGGGCCGTGCAGGGGTTAAAGCTGGCCAAGGCCGAGCGGGTCAATCTGGAGCAGACGATGGAGGAGGCGACGGCCAAGGTTGTGGGAAAGCTTTTGTTCGGCCTGCGGGATTCGCTCGATGCGGAGGCCTTTCGGCAATGTCTGGAGGTGCTGGAGGAGGTCTATTCTTAAGCGTGAAGCGGCATGATAATCAAATTTAGAAAGCGGGGCGAACCATGGAGCAGGCACAGACGTTTTTTCCGATCTTTATTA
The DNA here is from genome assembly GCA_947089585.1 of uncultured Lachnospiraceae bacterium. GTDB lineage: Bacteria > Bacillota > Clostridia > Lachnospirales > Lachnospiraceae > 14-2. Next base: position 6,425 of record CAMULB010000032.1, read on the forward strand.
ACCTTGATCAGAAGCATTGTATCCTGTACGGCGGCGGGAACATTGCCTGCCGCCGGGCGGAGGGGCTTTTGCGCTTTGGGGCTAAGGTGACGGTCTATGCGCCCAGAATCGGCGCGGGAATTTGCCGTCTGAAGGAGGAATATCCGCAGACGCTTTTGGTGGAGCAGGCGCCCTATCGGCCGGGAATTCCGGAGGCGGATTTTGTATTTTCCTGCACCGACGACGCACGGACAGACCGGTCCGTCTATGAGGAATGCAAAGCGCGCGGCATTCCGGTGAATATCGCCTCGGATCAGCAGCTGTGTGATTTCCTTTTTCCGGCGCTGGCGGTTCAGGAGGAGCTGGTGGTGGGGATTTCTTCCGGCGGAAAAAATCACAAAAAAGTCAGACAGTTTTCGCAAAAGCTGCGGGAATGGATGGGAGGATGCAAATGGAAGTAGTCAGATTGGGCAGTCGAGAGAGCCGGCTGGCTCTGGTGCAGACGAGACAGGTACAGTCTTATATTGAAAGTACGCAGCCGCAGCTGCGGGCGGAGATTGTGGCGATGAAAACGACCGGAGACCGCATTCTCGACCGCACGCTGGAGCAGGTTGGGGGCAAGGGACTGTTTGTCAAGGAGCTGGACTTAGCTTTGCGGGAAAAACGCAGCGATTTGTCGGTGCACAGTTTGAAGGATGTGCCGATGGAGGTGCCGGCGGATTTGCCTTTGATCGGATTTTCCCGGCGGGAGGATCCCAGAGATGTGCTGGTACTGCCCAAGGGTGCGACGGAAATGGACGCCTCTTTGCCCTTAGGCTGCTCCAGCCGCCGGCGGATGATGCAGCTTGCGCGGCTGTTTCCTGATTTTACGGTCAAAAGTATTCGCGGAAATGTTCTCACGCGGCTGGAAAAGCTGGACCGTGGAGCGTATGGCGGCTTGATTTTGGCGGCGGCCGGCCTGACGCGGCTGGGGCTTGCGGAGCGTATTTCCCGCTATTTCACGGTGGAGGAGATGATCCCGGCGGCCGGACAGGGCATTTTGGCGGTGCAGGGACGACAGGGCGAGGACTATGCGTATCTGCAGGGCTTTTTTGATCCGCAGAGCACCTGCGAGGCGCTCTGTGAGCGGGCGTTTGTGCGGACGTTAAATGGCGGCTGCACGGCGCCGATTGCGGCCCATGCCAGAGCGGAGGGGGAACACCTGACATTGACGGGATTTTATTACGATGAGCAGCTGGAGCGGCAGGCGAGCGGCAGGCTGGAGGGCCGCACGGAGGATGCAGAGCGCATGGGAATTGCGCTGGCTGAGCAGCTGAAGGAAGCGGTTGTGGGCGATGGAGCTGCCTTGGTAAGGTGAGATGAAAAAGAGGTTTTAGAATGGGAAAAGTATGGCTGGTGGGTGCAGGGCCTTCGGATGCGGGCCTTTTGACCCTCAAAGGAAAAGAAGTGTTGAGCCAGGCCGAGGTGGTGGTCTATGACCGCCTGGTGGGGCCGGGAATTTTGAGTATGATTTCGTCCAAAGCGCGCTGCATTGACGTCGGAAAGCGCGCGGGAAATCATACGATGGCGCAGGAGGAAATCAATCAGGTGCTGCTGAAAGAGGCGCAGGCCGGAAAGCGGGTCGTGCGTCTAAAAGGCGGCGATCCGTTTTTATTTGGCCGGGGCGGCGAGGAGCTGGAGCTTCTGGCCCGAAACAACATTCCCTTTGAGGTGGTTCCGGGCGTGCCCTCGGCCATCTCAGTTCCGGCCTATAATGGCATTCCGGTCACGCACCGCGATCAGGTTTCCTCGCTTCATATTATAACGGGACACAAGAAAAAGGGAGAGCCCTATGATCTTGATTTTGAGGCGTTGGTGCGAACCGGGGGAACACTGGTCTTTTTGATGGGCTACGGTGCGTTGGCGGAATTGTGCCAGGGCCTGCTGGAGGCGGGGATGGCCCCGGATATGCCGGCGGCGCTGTTGCAGCAGGGAACCACGGCCGGACAGAAGCGGGTGGTGGCCACTGTGGCCACATTAACAGAGGAAGCAGAAAAGCATGCGATTGAGACGCCGGCCATTATTTTGGTGGGCAAGGTGGCGGGCTATGCCGAAGAATTTTCCTGGTATGAAAAGCTGCCGCTGTTCGGCAGTCAGATTCTTGTCACCCGCCCGCGGGAGCGAAGCGGCGTCCTCTGCGGCCGGCTGCGGGAATTAGGGGCCGAGGTGGTGGAGCTTCCCGCGATCTGCACGGTAAGAATTGCGGACAATCCACTGCTTTTGCAGGAGCTTGAACAGCTGGACCGCTATGATTTTCTGGTGTTTACGTCGCCGGCCGGCGTCAATCATTTTTTTGATGCGTTACTGGAACAGAAGAAGGATATCCGCAGCATCGGGACGGCGCAGATTGCCGTTATCGGGCCGGGCACGGAAAAGGAATTAAATCGGCGGGGGCTTCTGGCTGATTGGAAGCCATCATGCTATGATGCACAGTCGCTGGGTGTTTTGCTGGGGACGGTCTGCGCAGACGGACAAAAGCTGCTGATTCCGCGTGCCAGTCAGGGGAACCCCAAGCTGGTGGAAGAAATCACAAAGCGCAGGAAGGTGACAGTGACCGATTTGCCGATTTACGATACCGTCTATGAAAGCGGCTCCGATGCGGTCGATGTGCACCGTCTCTATCAGGGAAAAAAGCGGCCGCTGGCGTTGTTTACCAGCGCATCTACGGTGCGCGGATTTGCAGAAGCGTGCAAAGCGCTTGATTTTTCACTCGTCAAGGCCCTCTGCATCGGCAGACAGACCCAGGCGGAGGCGGATCGTCTGGGAATGGAGACGTATGTATCGAAGGAGGCTACGATGGACAGCCTGATCGCGCGTGCAGTGGAATTGGTGGAGGAAGAAAAAGCGGGACAATAAAATGGAATCGGTACAAAGCAGGAGCATAATGAGACGGAAAGCAGATCGCAGATGTGCTGCTTTGGCTGTTTTGGAAAGAAGGAATCGAGATGGAATTGATACAAAGACCGCGCCGCTTGCGTCAGCATCCGGCGCTGCGCAAAATGGTGCGCGAGACGCGGATGGATGCATCGTCGCTCGTCTATCCGATGTTTGTCGTAGAAGGGACGAATCGAAAGGAAGAAATCCCCTCCATGGCCGGTCAGTACCGCTACAGTGTGGACCGCATGGAGGAAAAGCTGACCGAGCTGTTGGACGCGGGCGTGACGAACGTGATGCTGTTTGGAATTCCCGCGCATAAGGATGCGGTTGGCAGCGGCGCATACGCCGAGGACGGAATTGTGCAGCAGGGCTTTCGCAAGGCCAAAGCGGTCTCACCGGACCTGTATCTGATCGGGGATGTATGCATGTGCGAATATACCTCGCACGGGCACTGCGGCCTGCTCAAGGGGCAGGAGGTGGACAATGACGCGACCTTGGAGCTTTTGGCCAAGACCGCGCTGTCGCAGGTGCAGGCCGGCGCGGACATGGTCGCGCCCTCCGATATGATGGACGGCCGGGTGGGCGCAATCCGCCGTCTGCTGGATCAGAACCAATATCAGAACGTGCCGATCATGGCCTATTCGGTCAAATTTGCGTCCTCCTTCTACGGGCCGTTTCGCGACGCGGCTGATTCCGCGCCCGCCTTTGGCGATCGCAAAACATATCAGATGGATTATCACAATCGGCGGGAAGCTATCAAGGAGGCGCTGCTCGATGTGGCCGAAGGCGCAGATCTTTTGATGGTCAAGCCGGCGATGGCATACGGGGATCTGATCCGCGAGGTAAAGGAGCAGACCAACCTGCCGCTGGCGGCCTACAGCGTCAGCGGGGAATATGCGATGGTTAAGACGACGGCCGCGGCCGGATTTATTGATGAAGAAAGTATCCTCTGCGAAATGGCGGTCAGCGCATACCGGGCCGGGACGGACGTCTATATTACCTATTTTGCCGAGGAGCTGGCGCGTTGTATGGCCAGCGGCCGGATTGGATGAGAAATTTGCCGGCGGAAACCGTTTTGACAGCGGTTCTGCCGGGGGTTGAAGATAAAGGAGAGAGCTTATGCAGTCGAGAAACGAACAGCTGATGGCGGAAGCGGTAAAATATATCCCCGGAGGGGTCAACTCTCCGGTGCGGGCCTTTGGTTCCATTGGTTCCTGTCCCCGCTTTATCAAGCGGGCCGACGGGGCGCTGCTGTGGGACGAGGATGGGCAGGAATATATTGACATGATCGGTTCCTGGGGACCGATGATTCTGGGGCATCATCATCCGAAGGTATGGGAGCAGGTGGCAAAAGCCGGGCCGATGGGGCTAAGCTTTGGTGCAGCCACAGCGGCTGAGGTCGAGATGGCCAAGCTGGTCTGCTCCCTGGTGCCCTCGGTTGAGCTGGTGCGGATGGTCAATTCTGGTACGGAGGCTGTGATGAGCGCCATTCGTGTGGCCAGAGGCTACACCCGCCGCAATAAAATCATCAAATTTACCGGCTGCTATCACGGCCATTCCGACGGGCTGCTGGTAAAGGCCGGTTCCGGTGTGATGACGGCCGGCGTGCCCGACAGCCTGGGCGTGCCCGAAGGCTGTACCAGCGATACGTTGTCGGCGGTCTACAACGATCTGGAGAGCGTGCGCGCGCATTTTTCCCGCTGCGGGGAAGAGATTGCAGCCGTGATTGTGGAGCCGGTGGCGGCCAACATGGGCGTTGTCGAGCCAGAGGAGGGATTTTTACAGGGATTGCGGGAAATCTGTGATCAGTATGACGCGCTGCTGATTTTTGACGAGGTGATCACCGGCTTTCGGCTGGGAATCGACGGAGCGCAGGGCTATTACAACGTGCGCCCGGACTTGACGACCTTTGGCAAAATCATCGGCGCCGGGATGCCGGTCGGCGCTTACGGCGGCAGACGAGAGGTCATGGAGGTCGTTGCGCCTTTGGGCGGCGTCTATCAGGCCGGGACCTTAAGCGGCAATCCGGTGGCGATGGCGGCCGGGATGGCGCAGCTCAATTGGCTGAAAGACCATCCACACTCTTATGAGACATTGAACCAGAGGGCCGCTGCATTTTTTGACTCGATCCGGGAAATGCTGACCGAGCTTAAGCTGCCCTGGCAGGTGAATCATGTGGGCTCTCTGGGCTGCCTGTTTTTTACCGGCCAGACGGTGCATGATTACGAGAGTGCAAAGACGTCGGATACCAAGGCGTATGCCGATTACTGCAACTACATGCTGACCCATGGCGTCTATCTGGCTCCGGCACAGTTTGAAGCGATGTTTCTGTCGATGGCGCATTCGGACGCACAGCTTAAGCAGGTGCTTGAGACGATGCGCGCGTATTTTGAGCAGCTATAGGGTTATGGAGCGCGGAACCAGACGGCGAACCGTTGCAGACGGCATTCGTATGGGACGCGGAAGGGAGCGGCTATGATTTACGATATTACCCGTGAACTATTTGCCTCAGAGGTCTATCCGGGAGATCCGATTCCGGGCAAGGAGCTTGTCATGTCCTTTGAAAAAGAAGAGCCTGACGTCTGCCAGCTGACGGAGCTGACGTTGGGAAGCCACAGCGGCACCCACATGGATGCGCCGCGCCACTTTTTTGCCGACGGAAAAAGCATCGCCGAGGTGGATTTATGCAAATGCATCGGAACCTGCAAGGTGGTGACAGCAGAGGAGACCGTGAGCCGCAGAGAGGTGGAGGCGGCGCTGGCGGACGGTACGAAGCGGCTGCTGTTCAAGGGTGCGAAAGCGGTGGACGAGGAAGCGGCCTGCTGCCTTGTGGAGCGAGGCGTAGTTTGTGTGGGAGTCGAGTCGCTTTCGGTCGCGCCCCTTTCGGCTCCGGTCAAGGTGCACCGGATTCTGCTGGCAGCGGAGATCGTGATTCTCGAAGGACTGGATTTGACCGAGGTGCCGCCAGGGATGTTTGAGCTGGCGGCGTTGCCGCTGAAGCTGGACGGCGTAGACGGGTCGCCGGTGCGAGCGGTGCTGTATGGCGATTCGGGTGTTTGAAACGAAAAATAGTGGGAAAGCGGTATTTTTTACGGAAAACGGAGCTTCTGTTTGGATGAGAGACAGAGCGCGAGGAAGAAAAGGAGAATTGTACACAAGAACAAAGTGGGCAAGCCCACTTCAGCTCCCCTAACCCCTCACTCATGAGGGGCTTGGACACTTTGCGCGCCGAGCACAATTGCGAAGCAATATTTTACCTCTTGTGCGAGTGCGCATATTATTTTTTATTCTATAGGAAAGATACTTTCACGCATTAGCGTGACAAGGTCTTTCCTATAGAATAAAAAAGCACCATAGAGAATATGGTGCTTCTTAGAAGCGCGAGACGGGACTCGAACCCGCGGCCTCGACCTTGGCAAGGTCGCGCTCCACCAACTGAGCCACTCGCGCAAATCTGTCGTTCGGAACTGTCTGCCGAACACATTACTTATCATAACAGAGGATGCTTCATTTGTCAACAAAAAAATAAAAAAATTAGCAAAACTTTCATATCACCGAAACGCGTGCTGGGATGAGCGGATCAAGGGCCGCAAATATCAATTTGAGACGGCTGCTGCGAACGCTGCCGATGTGAACAGCGGCCGTCTGCGCCCCAATAAAAGGACGAATACGTTTCTTTTATTGTCCCCAAGAAAAAGATATGCTATAATCCAGGTATGGAGTGATGGAACATGGTGTGGGAACAATTTATCAGAACGGAAGCGCTTCTGGGAGCGGAAGCGATGGAGCGGCTGCGGACGGCGAGAGTGGCAGTATTTGGGCTCGGCGGCGTGGGCGGCTATGTGGCGGAGGCGTTAGCCAGAAGCGGAATCGGCGCGCTGGATTTAATCGACAACGACCTGGTGCATCGGAGTAATCTCAATCGCCAGATTATCGCTTTGAATGGCAATATCGGAAGGTATAAGGCTGAGGCGATGGAGGAGCGAATCAAAGAGATCAATGCGCAGTGCCAGGTACGAACCCATTTGTGCTTTTACTTGCCCGAAACCAGCGGCCAGTTTGATCTTTCGCAGTATTCCTATGTTGTGGATGCGGTTGATACGGTGACGGCCAAGCTGGAACTGGCGTTAAGGGCGCAGGAGGCGGGGACGCCGCTGATCAGCTGTATGGGAACCGGCAACAAGCAGAACCCGGCGCTTCTTGAGGTTGCGGACCTCTATCAGACTTCGGTCTGTCCGCTGGCGCGGGTGATGCGCAGAGAATTAAGGAAGCGCGGAATCAGGCAGCTGAAGGTCGTGTATTCCAAAGAGGAGCCAAAACGGCCATGCTGGCCCCAAGCGCAAGCCGGCTTGTGCGGTGGAAAGCCCACCGTTGGCTCGACGGCCTTTGTACCTCCGGCGGCAGGTATTTTGCTTGCCGCACAGGTGGTGCAGGATTTGACAGAGAGGTAGGAGGAGAAAGAGGTGGAGGAGCGAAACGTGGATGCAGGTTCGGATTTGGAACGCTGCCGCCAGATTGAGCGCAGTATCATCAAGAAGTTTCATAAGGAGATTTGGCGCAAATTTACCAGGGCTGTCAATGATTACGAGCTGATTGAAGACGGAGATCGGATCGCAGTGTGCATTTCCGGCGGCAAGGATTCGATGCTGATGGCCAAGCTGTTTCAGGAGCTGGCCCGCCATGGGAAGAAGAATTTTGAGGTTTCATATTTGGTTATGGATCCGGGCTATCATCCGCGCAACCGCCAGAAGCTTCTCGATAATGCAAGGCTGCTGCAGGTGCCGGTGACGGTCTTTTCCACACAGATTTTTGATGCGGTGGTGGAGATTGAAAAATCACCCTGTTATCTGTGTGCACGCATGCGCAGAGGATATCTGTACAGTAAGGCGCAAGAGCTGGGCTGCAATAAGATCGCGCTTGGTCATCATTTTGACGATGTGATTGAGACGATTCTGATGGGAATGCTCTATGGCGGTCAGGTGCAGACGATGATGCCGAAGCTGTGGAGCACCAATTTTCCCGGTATGGAGCTCATTCGTCCGCTGTATCTGGTGCGGGAGGAAAAGATCATTCATTGGGCCCGTTACAACGACCTGGAATTTCTCCGCTGTGCCTGTCGATTTACGGAAGCGAGCGACGCCTGTGGGGAAAAGGATCAGATCTCCAAGCGGGCCGAGGTCAAGGAATTGATTCGCCAGCTCAAGGAAAAGAGTCCGTTTATCGAAAAAAATATCTTTCGCAGTGTCGAAAATGTGAATTTGGATACGATCATTGCTTATAAAGACGGCGGAATCAAACACCATTTTCTCGATGGATACAAGGCAAAGGGCCAGCGTATAGAAAGCGGATCCGATGGGAAGGCACAGCTGGGGCAGGAGGATAAAATATGATTGAGCAGGAAAGACTGATTGAGAAAGCATTTTTGGCCCTGGAGCATGCTTATGCGCCTTATTCCGGTTTTCAGGTGGGGGCGTGTATTCAGACCAGGGACGACCACTATATTCTTGGAGCAAATATTGAAAATGCGGCTTACGGTTCTACGAATTGTGCGGAACGCAGCGCCGTATTTGCGGCTTATTCCATGGGATACCGCAAGGAGGATCTCAAGGCGCTTGCCGTTGTGACGAGGGCCAAACAGATTACAACGCCCTGCGGGGCCTGCCGCCAGGTGTTAAGCGAGCTTTTGAATGCGGATACGCCGATTTATTTGTCCAATGGCATTGAGGTGGCAGTGACCAATATGAAGGAGCTGCTCCCGGCAGGCTTTGGAGCGGATGACTTGAAATCGGCAAACTGAGTGTTGCTGCCAGTGATCCTTAGGCCGTGAAGCGAGCGCATGGCTGCTGCCAGGTCTTTGGATCATGAATTGTGCGAACGAATGAGCCGATTAAGGGCGACAGCGTGCAGATAGTCGTTGCACGATTGTAAAAAGAAGCGTATGATAGAAGAAAGACAGGCTGTCGTTCACTGCATGGGTGTGAACGGCGGCACAGATGGATCAGAATTGGAGGTATTTAGAATATGGCAGATCATCAAGGATGCAGCAGCGCGTCTGGCTGCAGCAAAGAGAGCTGTGAGGGCTGTCCCAGCCAGAACAAGGGGGAAACACAAAGCCTTTTGGAGCAGCTGAATCAGGATTCTTCCGTGAAAAAGGTCATTGGCGTAGTCAGCGGGAAGGGCGGGGTAGGAAAGTCCTTTGTCACGGCCGCACTGGCCAATGCAATGTGTCAGAAGGGATATCGGGTTGGTATTCTGGATGCAGATATTACCGGGCCGTCCATTCCTAAGATGTACGGCCTGCATGGGCCGGCGACCGGCAATGAGAAGGGCATTCTGCCTGCACAGGCGAAAAATGGGATTCAGGTGATGTCGCTGAATCTGCTGGTGGATGATGAGGAGGCTCCGGTGGTATGGCGGGGGCCGATCATTGCAGGAACCGTGAAGCAGTTTTGGTCTGACGTTTACTGGGGAGATCTGGATTATCTGTTTGTGGACATGCCGCCGGGAACCGGAGATGTGCCGCTGACAGTGTTCCAGTCGCTGCCGGTCAACGGCATTCTCATCGTGACCTCGCCGCAGGAGCTGGTGCAGCTGATTGTGAAAAAAGCAGTCAATATGGCGGATATGATGGACATTCCGGTGCTGGGTCTGATCGAGAATTACAGCTTTCTCAAATGCCCGGACTGCGGCAAGGAGATTCAGATCTTCGGAGAAAGCCATGCCGATGAGATCCCGGAGGAGATGGGGATTCCGTTGTTGGGTAGGCTGCCGTTGGACCCGGCCTATGCTGCGTTGGCGGATCGGGGAAGATTCCACCAGCTGCAGATGGAGTATCTGGAGGATGCACAATCGGTGATTGAACAGGTCTAGCGAGGATGTGCAAAGCCGATGGAGTAAATTTGGTCACGTTGCATTTGGCTTAAGAAGAACAGCTTGAAGGGGGGAGCTTCCCCCCTTTTTTGCGCTATGAGGTTTGCTTGGCGCGGCCTGCTTTCACATCAGGCTGTTGTTTGCTGCGCTGCTGTCACACGGCTGTTGTTTGCTGCGCTGCTGTCACATGGAGCAGACGCAGGATTGGATGCAGAAGCATGACACTATTTTTGCACGGCTTTTTCGGCAAACTGGGGATCGACCAGATCTTCGTAAGGCGGTTCGGCGGACAACTCGCCGGCTTCCTTTAAAATATCCAGCAGAAGCTCAAAGCTCTCTTTGGAGAAGACGAGGTCTTCCTTCCAGGTCTCTTGTTCGTAGTAGCGCGTGACAATGGCTGTGATCGTTTCCAGGTCGGTTTCCTTAAACTGCGGTTGGATTGCCTTGGCGATTTCCTCCGGGCTGTGGCTGTTGACATAATCCATACCTTTTTGCAGCGCGTTGGTAAAGCTCTGGATGACCTCTGGATGCTCCTTGAGATAGCTGGCCTTGGCGCTGAAGGCGGTATAGGGGACGTAGCCGGAATCCACACCGAGAGAAGCAACCACATAGCCGGCGCCCTCCTGCTCCAGTGCGGTGGCAGACGGTTCAAATTCCACCGAAAAATCGCCCTGGCCGCCGGAAAATGCGGCGGCGGTGGAACCAAAATCAATACTCTGGTCGATGTTTAAGTCTGCCGTGGGGTTGAGGTTGTTTTTCTTTAAAATATATTCAAATACCATTTCAGGCATTCCGCCCTTGCGTCCGCCCAGGACGTTTTTTCCCATCAAATCACTCCACGCAAAATCCGAGATCGGCTCTCTGGCGACGAGGAAGTTCCCGGCCCGCTGAGTCAGCTGGGCGAAATTGACAACGTAATCCTCAGCTCCCTCGTTGTAGGTGTAGATGGTCGTCTCCGACCCCATGAACCCGATTTCAGCCTCACCGGAAAGGACAGCGGTCATCGTCTTGTCGGCACCAAAGCCAGTCACCAGCGTCAGATCAATGTTTTCCTCTTCAAAATACCCTTTTTCAATCGCGACGTACATCGGAGCATAAAAGATCGAATGCGCCACCTCGTTGAGTGTAATCTTGGTGCGGTCGGACTTTTTTTCGCCGCCCTTGCTGCATCCGGCGCACAGCATCACAGATAGACCAAGCAGCAGGAGCAGCGCCGTGCGGAGATTTTTCTTTTTCATAATTCCACCTCAAAATATCTGTCAGCTTATCATATTCATCAACCAAAAAGAGGTTCCTTCGGGGGCTTGAAAAGAGGGAAAAGGCGGCGGCGCATCTTGCCGTGGCAGCTTTGCTCCGGTAAAAATTGTTTGCTCAATGAGCAGCTTTGCTGCAGCAAAAATGTTTCTCTGAATGAGGGAAAGCACTGGACGAAGCACAAGCCTTTTGGTAAAATAAAGTCAGACTGAGGGAAAGAAGGAATGCCAATGAAAGACTATGTAGATTTGCATACGCATACCATTGCCAGCGGTCATGCGTACAATACCATCAATGAAATGATTGGCGCTGCGGCCGATCAGGGGCTTAAGATCTACGGAATTACAGAGCATGCGCCGGCTATGGCGGGCAGCTGCACCGTCATGTATTTTCAGAATCTGAAGGTGATGCCCAGGGAGCGCATGGGAATGACCGTGCTGTATGGAGCGGAATTGAATATACTGGATTTTGACGGACGGGTGGATCTGCCGCAAAGGACGCTTGCGCAGATGGATCTTACCGTGGCCAGTATGCATACGCCCTGCTACCGCAGCGGAACGAAAGCGGAGAATACGCGGGCCTATCTCAATGTGATGAAGAATCCGTATGTCAATATCATCGGACATCCCGATGACGGACGTTTTCCGGTGGATTATCGGGCGCTGGCCGAGGGCGCGAAGGAATCCGGCGTTCTGTTGGAGATGAACAATTCTTCTCTTTCGCCGCACAGCTTTCGCGATCATTCCAGGGAACATTATTTGGAAATGCTGGAGTACTGTCGTTTGTATGAGACGCCGATTGTGCTCGATTCCGATGCGCATGTGGATTTGGACGCGGCGAATCACGATCTGGCCTGGCAGCTGATCAAAGAGGCAGGGTTTCCCGAACAGCTGGTGGTGAATACCCGGCCGGAAATGCTGCAGGATTATTTAAATTACTATCGCAGACAGTAAGAGGAATAAAGGAGAGCCTCTGTCTGGATTAAGCTTGTAATGGGGAGTTCCTGTTGTACTTTGGCCGTCGGAGGACGGTTTTGTTTTTTTGGGGTACAAGGAAAGGATGAGGAAGAAATGTTTACAAACCTGAAGGTGCGTACCAGATTGCTTTTGCTGACCGCGGTCGCCGCAGTGGCGTTGTGTGTCATTGGAATTATGAATATGAGCGGTATGGAAAAGTCTTATCAGCAGTCGGTTTCAAGTATGAAAGATACGCTTTATGCAGATTATGACGAACAGATTAAAGGACAGGTGGAAAATGTGGTCACTCTGCTGGAGAATATTTATGCAGAGTACCAGAACGGAACGTATACCGAGGAGGAAGCAAAGAAGCTGGCGGCGGATCTGGTTCGGGAGCTTCGTTATGGGGAGAGCGGGTACTTTTGGATCGATACCTATGAGGGGGACAATGTAGTACTTTTGGGGCAGGAGACAGAAGGAACCAATCGGCTGGAAGCAGAGGACAGTCAGGGCTATCCGATGATCAAGGATATCATCAAACGCGGCCAGCAGGCGGACGGGGGATTTACAGAATATTATTATCCCAAAGAAGGGAGCACTGAGAGCTATCCCAAACGTGCCTACAGCAAGGCGTTTGAGCCTTGGCAATGGGTGATCGGAACCGGAAATTATGTGGATGAGCTTGAGAATCGTTCGGTGGAGAACAATACGGCGATCAAAACTATTTTTCAGGGCACGAGAAGGTGGTCGGCGGGATCCATTGTTGTGGCGGTTTTTGTTCTGATTGTGATGGCCCTGTTTATTATAACCGACATCACTAGATCCCTGAAAGCAGCATCGCGGCAGATGAACAGTATGGCAGAAGGGGATTACGCAAAGGATTTTATGAATCATTTTTTAAAGCGCCGGGATGATTTTGGTCATCTGGCCCGCTGCATTCGGGATATGAGGTCAGCCATGGTATCCTTGATCAGCCAAGTGCAGACGGAATCCGAGACAATCAGTATTGCCGCGAAGTCCGTCAACGCATGCGTCGCGAAGCTCAACGACGATATTGCCGGTGTGTCTGCAGCCACGCAGGAGCTGTCAGCAGGAATGGAGGAGACGGCGGCGACCACAACGGTGGCGGATGAAGCGGCTGGAGAGATGCATACGGCAGTGCAGCACATTGCGCGCCGATCTCAGGACGGTGCACAGGGCGCCGCCGAGATCAAGGGCAGAGCGGAGCAGACCAATCGAACCATCAAGGAGGCGCAGGAAAAAGCCGCGCTGCTGAAACAGGAGATTCAGCAGGATTTGGAGCACGCATTGGAGAATGCAAAGGTCATCG
>CAMULB010000033.1 GCA_947089585.1 uncultured Lachnospiraceae bacterium
ACTGCTCGACCACGAGCGAAAGCATGAGGTTGAAGCAGGACAGGTCGGCGAGATCTGTGTACGGGGAAGCTCCTTGGCATTAGGCTATTACAATAATGCTGAAAAAACTCAGGAAGCCTTTATTCAAAACCCATTAAACCACTGCTATCCCGAATTCATTTATTGCACTGGTGATCTTGCACGATATGCAGAAGACGGAAATCTGATGTTTTTATCCAGAAAAGACCACCAAATTAAACATATGGGGCATCGCATTGAGCTAGGAGAGGTTGAAGTTGCGATCAACGCCATTTCCTTTGTGGATGCGGCATGCTGTATCTATGATGAAAAAGCAGAAAAAATCGTATTATTTTACCAGGCAGAGGAAAAATGTGACAGACAGCTGCTCAAAGAGCTTGGGAAATCCTTACCAAAATATATGTTCCCAAACCGTCTGGAATATATGGAACAGCTCCCATTAAACAAAAATGCCAAGATTGACCGCACTTGGTTGAAAGAGAGTTATATTGATCAATGAAACAGGTAGAAAATCTAGCGCATCACACAGCGTTAATAAACGAATGGAAGAAAAGAACATCCTGTAAAAAGCCAAAAACAAATTGCTTTCTTACAGTTTCAGAAATTAATTCTCATATTCAAACGGCAAAATGGAAGTATCTTGAGACAGATACAGAATTATATTTTGTACATGAAGAAGAAAACATACTATATTTATACTTCTATTTACCGACAGGCGGAAAACCGACCATCGAATATCGCTGGAACCAGCCAGTCATGGTTGATTTTGTTTTCCGCGAGAAAGAGACACAAGAACTGGAATCCGAGACATTGCCAGCTTGGGTGCATAGGGGCTTCACTTTTTATAAGAAATATCAAAGAATGGGCTACCAGCACTTGACGCACGGAAACACGCCATGGATCAACGCAGATTCAGACTTATGCTATAAACCGGCCGGAGAGACGGATCTTTCACAGATCACAGATCTCTGGAACAAATTTCTGGATAAAAATGATATTATTTTGCCATCGAAAACCGAGATTTTGCAGCAGGCTGAGGATGAAAACATCATTTGCTGTATGGATGGCAATCAGGTATGCGGAGCAATTTATGTCGCTGTAAATGGGAAAAGCGGTCTGATTCAGCACGTAGTGGTTCACAGCGACTATCGCAGAAAAGGCATTGCCTGGAATATGATGGAATATACATTTCATCTTATGAACAGAAAGGGCGTCAAAATTTTTAAGCTTTGGGTGGATGAGAAAAATGTAGCTGCAATAAAATTATACGAGAAAAACGGCTTTGCAAAAGATGGTTTGTACTCAACAAAAATAATGAAAAGATGAAAGAAGGAGTAAACAATGGAAGAAAAATTAATGGAGATTTTGAATGATTTAAGACCGGATGTAGAATTTGAAAAAGAGACAGAACTAATTGACGGCGGAATTTTAGATTCTTTTGACATTGTATCGTTGGTATCAGAATTGAATTCCGAATTTGATATTGAGATTAACGTACTGGATTTAGAGCCGAAGAATTTTAACTCCGCAAAAGCAATGTTGGAATTGATTGTAAAGCTGCAAGAAGAAGGATAAGCAATTATAAATTTTTATTTCAGCTACATTTATTCTATTTAAGATGATCTGAATCCAACTCAATTAGGAGAAAAACTATGAAGAAACAACAGGCTGTCAAGGCAGTCTCTTTTATATTGCTATTTTTAATTATGTTCAGTCTTACAAGCAAGGTACTTATAAGATGTGCAGAAGACGAAAATACTTTATCCAGAGTATATTCCATGTATCATACGGAACGGAAAAACTCATGGAGCGGAACGATTATAGGCGCAAGCACGGTCTATAATGGATGGATTGCCCCAATCGCATGGCACGAAAACGGTATCGCACTTTATCCATCCTCTTGGCCAAACATGCCATTCTGCCTTGTTTTAAACGTAATAAAAGATGTGCAAAAGAGACAAAATACCGATTTTTTTGTTGTGGATATTCGGAGCATCCGCTCACTGACAGAAAATTACAGAGATCAATACGTTCGTTATGTTCTTGATAGTATGCCGATGTCACTCAATCGCGCAGATGCAATCGAACGCAGCCTGGATGTGCTCGAACAGTTACATGGAGAGGGAAGCGTACAGGATGATAAGCTTTCCTACTATATACCATTCTTTAAATACCACAGCCGTTGGAGCGATCTGGAAAAAAGCGATTATGTGAAATTCAGATCTGAGATGAAAGGAGCGTTGCAGGTTCCCAAAAATGCTTTTGCATCAAAAAAGCAGAAAAGAGGAAATTTGACGGAAGAATGTACTGCGCTCAATGATCTGCAGGCACAGTATCTGATGGAATTGTTGGATTATGCAAAAGAGAACGACCTGAGAATGCTGTTTATTTCTATGCCGGTGGCCAGATTTGATAAAGGAGAGCAGGAGGTGCAAAATGAAGCCTTCCGCATAATCGAATCCTACGGTTATCCGGTTCTCAATTTTAATACAGAAGAAATGTATGCGGAATTAGAGTTAGATTTTTCAACCGACTATCGAGATAAGCGTCACCTGAACAGTAAAGGCGGCAAAAAGTTTACCGTATACCTTGCAAACTATATAAAGGAAAATTTTGACTTAGAAGATTTAAGAGGCAGAGAGGAATATAAGGACTGGGACAAAGCCTATGAGACTTATGAAGCGTTTTATGCAGATGGATGGGCGCAAAAGGAGCTAGAGGAACAAGAAAAAGCAAAGCAGGGTGAGGAATAAAGATGGCATTCGTATCGGTAGAATTTTTAATTTTTATATGTATTGTATGTCTGGCTTATTTTATCATGCCAGCAAAGGGAAAATGGGTTGTTTTGCTGATTACCAGTTACGTGTTTTATGCATTTTCAAGCTGGAAGCTCCTCATATTCTTGCTGATTACAACTGCAACAACCTTCTTAACAGGGATGCAGTTAGGTAAGATCAGCAAAAATACAAAGGCATATATTGCAACAAATAAGGAGACCCTGGGACGGGAAGAAAAGAAACTAGATCGGGAAAAACAGATTCAGAAAAAACGCAGAGTCGTTTTACTCATGGTTTTACTCAATCTGGGAATTCTTATCTTTCTCAAATACTTTAATTTCCTTGCAGGCAATGTAAACAAGCTGCTTGGGATGGCCGGAGGAGAGACACAAATACCATTTTTATCCCTGTTTTTGCCATTGGGAATCTCATTCTATACATTACAGGCAATCGGCTATGTAGTAGACATTTATCGTGAGAAATATGAGCCAGACACGAACCTTGCGCAATTTGCACTCTTTATGTCCTTTTTCCCGCAGATTATACAAGGGCCAATCGCACGTTATGATCATTTAGCTCATCAATTGTATGAGCCACATGCATTTGATTATGACCGTGTCGCCAAAGGGGCGCAGCTAATTCTATGGGGTTTTATGAAAAAGTTGGTCTTAGCAGACCGCGTCGCTATTTTAGTGAATCAAATTTTCGACAATTACATGCAATATGAAGGGCTTGTTTTATTCATAGGCGCAATCGGATATAGCTTGCAGATTTATGGAGATTTTTCAGGCGGAATGGATATTGCCCGCGGTGTGTCGCAGATTTTAGGCATTGACCTTGCCATCAACTTTGATCACCCATATTTCTCCCGCTCCTTGAGTGAATTTTGGCGACGTTGGCATATCACGCTTGGCGGATGGATGAAGGATTACGTATTTTATCCATTATCCTTATCAAAATCATTCAACAAGCTCGGAAAAAAATGCCGTAAAATCTTTGGCAATTATATCGGCAAAAAGCTTCCTACGTTTTTAGCCATGTTCATTACCTTTATGCTTGTAGGCGTATGGCATGGCTCCAGCTGGAAATATATTGCTTATGGGTTCTGGAATGGCGGAATCATCTCAGCAAGTATTTTACTGGAATCGTTTTATACAAAATGCAGCACCGTGTGCAAAATAGATGTAGAATCGTATGGATGGAAGTTTATTCAAATGGTAAGGACATTTATTTTAGCCACCTTGGGGCGCTTCTTTTCCCGCGCATTAACATGTCAAATCGCATTATACATGTTTCTGCATACCTTTACCAGCTTTAATCCGTGGGTGCTGACAGACGGAACTTTAATGGAGCTGGGACTGAAAGGTGTTGACTATGTTCTAATCTTCGTAATGATTTTAATTTTGCTGGTAGTAGGTATACTGCAGGAACGCGGTATACATCTGCGCGATAGTATTGCACAACAGAACATTCTCTTCCGATGGTTTCTGTACTTGGGAGCATTATTCTTTGTTCTATTAACCGGAATTTATGGACCAGGCTATTCAGCAACCGAGTTCATTTATCAGCAATTTTAGAAAGGAAACGATCTTTCAATTCAAAGGGCTGCTTTTGCGATCTTTTTTCAGAACGCAAAAGCAGTTTTTTATGATCAATTCCACGATAAACTACAAGAAAATATCAAAAAATATATAGACTTTTCATTTATAATATATCATAATAGATGTGTAATTCTGTTGGGAACAAATGCCGTTCTCTCTGAATCAACAATATTATAAATTGCGGAAGGATTTTATTATTATGAAACAAGTCGAAACAAAACGTCTGATATTTCTTGATGCTGCAAAAGGAATTGGGATTCTGGCCGTCATGTTTGGCCATATTACATCCATTGGAAATCCCATCGACCGTTGGATTAGCACTTTCAAATTACCAATTTTCTTTGTTATTTCAGGATATTTACTTTGCCGCAGCAAGGAAATGTCTACTACCTCACCCTGCGCTTTTATCAAAAAGAAAGCAAAGGTGCTCCTTATCCCTTACTTTTTATTCAGTTTGCTGACCATAATATACCGTACTGGTTTTGCCGTCTTTAAAGGAAAAGATTTCTCCCATCTCATAAACCGTTTTTTGGAAGATCTATATACTACAATTTCGCTTCGCGGCCTGAAAGCTTTATGGTTCTTGACGGCATTATTTTTGGCAGAAATTCTTTTCTACTTCGTAATCCGTTTTCATCTGATTGGTAAAATGCTCTCTGCCCTGATCGCTTTTATCATATTTTTCTGTACGTCTCCTTTATTGAACCTGCTTCATACAGCGTGCGGTGACAGTTTCATCTATACCTGGATCAGTATGCCCATTCTTGTCATCACAAAGGGCGTCGTCGGCTGTTTATTTCTTAGTGCAGGATACAGCTTCTATATATGCATACAGAAGCTGCCAAGCAGACGAAATCGTCTGATTCTGGGGCTCATATTGTCTATCGCCAATATTTTATTGAATTTTATCAATTCCGGGACTTTGGATTTGAACAATATGCGCTTTGGCACATTGCCTATGTTATTTTTTGTCTGCGCCCTGTTTGGCTCGTTCGGATGGATTCTGCTTCTGGAATATATGGTGAATTTCTACCATTTTCCGATTCTTTCATGGTGCGGCCAAAATTCTCTCATACTTATGGCCACCCATACCGCTTTTGGTTTTAAGGATATCATGGTGAAGGGCTGGGCTGGGGTTGCCTCTCTGTCATCAAAAGCCTGCTTAAAATATTATTTGGAATGTCTCATCATTCTAGTCCTTTTATTAATATTTGAATATGGTATTGTCGATTTTGTCAATAAAAAAGCTCCGTTTTTAATTGGACGCTCTAAGAAAAAGAAATCATAAAATCCCTTACAATTTATCGTCTGACCCAAAACAGGAGCGAACCTGTATATTACAAACAGATTCGCTCCCGTCTTATTGCTTGTCGTGATGCTGACGTTTCAAAGTAACCGGTTTTCCAGCCCTCTTACCCGATACTATTTACTGATTTTTACTTTCTTTTCCGCACTCAAATCCGTATAAACGGTAATCTTTCCGTCCTTCTTATATCCACTGATCTTATAGTAGTACGTTGTACCCTTTTTCAAACCGGTAGCCGTAAGAGACGTATTGCGTACATCCTTCACTTTTTTGAATGATTTCCCAGACTTTACAGACTGGTAAACAACATAATTGCTTATATCGTTTCTCTTCTGCCATGTCACTTTCGCTTTCTTCCCGTTTAAATTTTTCACAGACTTTAACTTGACTGGACTGGTACTAATCTTTTGGCTGGCTGTCTTCACATCATTACTGGTATTCCCAGAAAGCTTATTTTCCTTTATTGTCACCTTATAATTTCGGGCGCTGATATAAATTGGATAGGTGGTTTTTCTCACCGAATTTCCGGTAATTTGCGCCTTCCCCTGTACCACACGGATTCCATAATTCGTTTTGTTTCCGGTGATCTTATTATTTTTTATTGTATAAGTGTATTTTCCTCCTTTTGACGCAAGAATTGGGCTATATAATTCGTGCGGTGAATTTGCCGTTGTCATTGTGTTTGAGCTTATTTCCATATTACACAGAGCTGCCCCTGACCGTATTCCATAAGTCATCTTACCGGTTATTTTATTTTTGCTAATTTTAGCAACCTTACTGTTTTCCGTTATTTTGATCCCACAGCCATCCTTCGCATTCTGCATGGAAATCTGGTTCGACAATACATTATTTGCAGTTGACTTATCAGAGATATAAATACCATGCTTTCTTGTTCCCAAAATCTGATTATTTTGAATTGTCTTAAAATTACTCAGGTCAAGGTAGATTCCGCATTCCTTAGCCGATGCAATTTTATTATTCCTTACCTTGCCCTTTACAATTCCTTTATTTCCGCCTGCGATCCCATTTGTTCCCGCATTTGTAATGGTATTGCCATATACATCTTTTAATACCGTAGAATCATAAATTTCAATTCCTGCTTCCGTCGTATCAGAAACCTCATTGTTATAAATGCTTCTTACATAAGATAACAAATGGATATAGATTCCATGCTCTCCCGTTTTTGCTACTTTATTATTGCAGATATCGCCCTTGACCCTGGCGTGCGTGTCTACATAAATACCAGAAAGACAGCCTTTTTTGCCGCCATTTGCAATTTCTTCCTTCCAGTCCTTACTTGGTTTGTAAGTTCCGCTATTCACAACCGTATTATTTTCAATATTTCCTTTTACAAATGCCGTATCCTGATATATTTTGCTTTGGCTTCCGGAAGGCCCTGAATAAATGGCAATGGCTGCATATGTAACATTTCTTATGTCATTGTCTGATATCTCGGAGCAGTAAGTATCAGCCTTCATCATGCTATCTACAATAATTCCATAATCGCCTTCATTTCCATCATGATTTCCGCCAATCGTATCCAATGTATTTTTCGTTATGGCACCGCTATGAGAAGCATGGTATATCCCAATTCCATCGCCGGTACACCTTCTAATTTCATTTTTTTCAATATTTCCTACGACACTTCCCGCTTTTTTCTTAGTTGGACCTGTAATCAGAATTGCCGTGCCCTTGCCGTCTTCTATTTTATTGCCTGCAATTTTACCCTTTACCGTACATCCCTCATACAACTGAATTGCCGATCTTTGAAAAGACTGAATTGTATTATTGGAAATACTGCCCGTTACCATAGCGTTTGTAGACAAATAAATGCCATGCTCTCCGGCTCCTTTTACCGTATTATTCGCAATTGTGCCAACCTGTGCATTTCTTACTACATAAATCCCGATATAGCAAGTGGTCACAGCGTTCCCATTGACATTCGTGACCTTAGCATTCTCATTCACATAAATTCCATTTGATTTCGCTTGGCTCAGCTTGGATACACTTATAATCTGATTCTGATTGATGTCCGTAACCGTTGTACCATTTCCGGTCAATTTGATCCCTGCTTCCGAAAAATCCTGCATCGTACATCCGGTAATCGCAGAAGCCTTCGACTGCTTGAGGAATATTCCGCCGATTCCGCCATAACAGCTGACTGATTCTATTTTCCCTAAGGATGAGTCTTTCGCATAGATGCCATTTTCTTTATAGTTACGAATCGTGACATTTGCAACCGAAATCTGGCTAGCCATATTCGCATAAATGCCGCCCCCTTCAATTACACCCCCTGTAATCGAAACATTTTTTGCTCCTTTCAAATAAAAAGCATATTTGCTGGCTGTACCTGTATACTTTATGGTACTGCCATTCAAATTCAACTGTACGTCTTCTCCATTTATGGTAATATCGCCTGCTATCGTAAGTACTGTATTCTTCTCTGTGTTTATCGTTACATGACTGTATATCGTCAGCGCTGATTTAAGATTATAAACTCCCGACGCAATCTGAATGGTACATCTTTGATTAGCCGTCGCACTATTTCGTGCATTTTTTAACGCATCCTGCAGCTCCTTCTCGTTCTTTACCGTTATGACTCCCGCTGCTTTTGCTGCCCCGTTTGAGCGAATTCCGCTGTCATTCCAGCCCTCTTCCTGCTTCTCTTCTTCCAAAGCTTCCTCCTGAAGCGCCCCTCTTCTCTCGACCTCTTTTTCCT
This sequence comes from uncultured Lachnospiraceae bacterium, assembly GCA_947089585.1. Lineage (GTDB taxonomy): Bacteria > Bacillota > Clostridia > Lachnospirales > Lachnospiraceae > 14-2. The sequence goes on from CAMULB010000033.1 coordinate 8,422, forward strand.
CAAAAGGCTCTGCTCCCGGATCGATCTCTTCTAAAAGCTCCTCTTCGGAAGGCTCTGTCTCCAAATCCATTTCTTCCTGAGACACCTCCTCAAAGAGATCTGTTCCTTCCTCTTCTTCCCAAACGTCTTCTTCTAAAAGCGCTGGTTCTTCCATCGCATACTCAAGCACTTCTTCCTCAAGAAGCTGTTCCTCTTGCTGCTCATTGGCCGCGTCTGCTGTTTCAGCCTCATAAGTCGTGACGTTCTCCAGCTCTGACGCATGAACAACAATACTGCTGCTCGCCAGCGCCAAGGCCAGACACATAGCTAACATTTTTTTCTTCACAATACTCTTCCTCCTAATTCTTATATTTTGAATTATATAAATTACAATATTTAAAAATATTGTATTATTACGCAAAGCTTGGTATAAAACCAAAAATCATTCAAAAGCCCTCGCATCCTTGGCTCCTTTGTCATTGAAACAGCATCCCAATTGCAAATAGAAAATAAGCCAAATTGGTTGTAAAAACATTTTTTCAAGATTCGAGATCATACAAAATACCCAAAATGCAATCACTCCCGCCATGGCCAGAAATTTTCTCTCTTTTACCAGTTTACCGCTGCCATGCACAAGGAATAGTAAATATGGGATGATACAAAAAATCCCATACGTATATGCAATTTCCAATACAGCATTGTACGCCCCGGTTCTCGTTTTAAAAACAAAGAGGGGAGAATGGTGGCCAAACAAATTCAACTTCCGAATATAATTTGCCCATATTGTAATTTTATCTGTGATCATATACCCAATATTTTCTATTTGAATTGATATATCTGCAATTACATGACCGGTAATGGTTCCTCCTGACATCATTTCATATTTTTCATTTAGATAGACAATATCTGTTCCAAGTGCAGAGGGGACAAAATGATCCATATAACGCACCGCTCCTATCATGATTGCTGCCACAGGCAGCAGCACTACCAACACAATTCCATATTTTCTGATCTGGTCTTTCTCCTTTCTCTTTGGCCAAATCCAAATCATAAAAATAATTCCAAGAACCAAAAAGCATAGGAACGATCTGGCGCAATAGATATAATAAATACAGAAAAAAATCCCCAGTCCATTGAGAAACATTCTGCTCCTTTTCCCGTTTTCTTTTTCCATCATGCGATTGATTTCTTCAAATAATGCAATACATACTGCCATCATATAGAGCGCCATGCTCTCCCGATCTGAAAAACAACCATTATACAGAAATCCCGCTTTTTTTTCGCGGAAAAAGGTACAATACAACACGAGAATCGGCAAGGTATACACAAGGCCTCGAATGGCGTTGTGTAAAAAAACGTCATACATCTCTGCATTTTGCCAAACAAAGAAAACAAATCCCAATATAACGAGCATGATAAATCCGGCATATGGAATTTCTTTACTTACAAGAAGGTCTGATATCATTAAAAGTACACAGTAAAACAGCCATAATTTTCCGGTTAAATTTCTCCATGTCAGAGCTTTTAATGGTTTTTCCCATGAGAAAAGCGCAATTAGAACCATCAGAAAAGCAATTCCAAGCACAAAGTACCTTGTCATCCTTTCATTTCCGTTCCAATACCATACATTGAGTGGAATCATCATCAAATAGATGATTGCAAATAGCCCTGACCGCAGCCGATCTCTCACCCCTTGCGATAATCTTTGAGTGAAAAACTGCCCTCCTCGGTCTCCTACCAATCTATAACCATATTGTATTACTTCTATTGTTACATACCAATCCCAATGACGCAAGAGAAAAATAATGGCACTTATTGCCAGATATGCGCAAAATAGCCACATTGTTCTCCATAAAAGCCTTCGCATTTCAAAATCATATTTCATCTGACAAAGCTTTGCCTGCGCAATGCGAAAAGTAGTGCCTGACTGTCCAAAAATTGTGATTTGAATCTGAGAAATTTTTTTGTTGATACGCAAAGGAATATGGTTTTCTCCCTCGACCATAATCGAAGTTGAATCGTCAATCCATTCTCCTGACTCGTCAAAAAAACTGAATTTCCACCACATCTTTTTTGTATTGAACTTTTTTATCTCTAAGATCAGCTCCCGCCATTTTGAAACATCAGATTGAACCTGCAGCAAAAGCGATCCGTCACCAGTGTCCACATGAAAAGCTCCATCCTCGTACACATAGGGACATGTCATCGTCCCGCTGCGCAATTCCGCAGAACTAAAATTATATATCTCTCCATTTGACCAAAAAGCGCTCTGCTTTATTTTTCCATTACCATACCAGAGAAACGCTAAACTCAAAGAAAGAACAAGTCCGAACATCAACCATACACAGACCCACCATTTTTTCTGATTCTCAGCCATTCCATCTATCCTTCTTCCCGCTCTGCAGCATTAGAAAGCCCATTACAAAATAAAACGAAGTCCAAATCTGCCACACCAGCGGCAAATCATCCACAGATTCTATCATTGTCGAAATAATATAAACCAAAAAAATTCCAATGATCAAAAATGCTTTCTCATTTTTTCTTTCACTTTTCCAATAACAAATCGCCCTATAAAATATTACTGTCAACAATACTAACAGTACAATCCCCGCAAGAATCCCATACGTGTGCACTGCTTTTAGAATCGCATTGTGCGCGTAAGCCGGCGCTCCTTCCAAAAGAGCGCTATCTTCATGGCCAATCCAATTTGCCTGCGTCAGGTATGCCTGCCAGATCGACAGCCGCCCTGATGTCATCTCATCCAAGGTGATCGCCGCACTTTTTTTGGTAAACAGCGCGCCACCTTTAAACATCAGGACCAATCCTCCAGCCACCACAGCGGCCATCATCAGGAACAACTCCAGTGAAGAGATCCCCCTCCCCTTTTTCCTGTTTTCTAAAAAGAACAGCACGCTCCATATACATAGCGCCAGCAGCGCCAAAACAGCAGTACGGCACTGTGTCATGAAAATAATCCGAACTCCCAAAATAAGTCCACCCAGATAAAATATAATTTTCCAGTATGTCCCTTTCTTATAATAAATTTGAAAAATACGATACCCCATAACGAGAACAAACAACACAATCGTCATCGAAAACAAATTTGGATTTTTCCAAATACCGGTATAGCCATACGCCCGTTTTTCCCACCAAGGCTCCACCAAGATACAGGTAATCACTGTAAATATATAAAATAGTTCTACCGCTCTTGCAAAATCATCCCATAGCTCTTGTGGTTTCTCCATTCTCCCCCAGGCTCTGTACATAATTCCAAAGCTTAATAACATCCATACTTCTATGAATCCATTCTGCTTCTGTACGATGAGCTCAGATACAAACTGCAGAAAACACAACAGAGCCCAGATCCTCTGCAAACGATTGGTATGGTACTCTGGCTTTCCCACCCGCGGCATCCAAAATATTAAGGCGCCAAACAGTACCAGAATAAAAATAACCGTGTATCCATAGGTTCTTCTCGCCCCTGCCATATGCGCTAAATAACCAGTCCCCAATAGGAACAAAATAATGATTGTCCGAATGGTAGAGGCATTTCTTTCTTCTGCTCTGGGATTTTTTATCTTATCTAACATGAAATCTGCTATTTTCTTAAACAGAATCACCAGGTTCTCCAAAAAGCTGACCGCCACATGATACGTTCTTGTAAAACACTTATTCATCTCCGTTTGTTACCCCTGTATTTTATCCGCTATATGAGCTTCAACTCCACAAGCTTCTGGAATATTCTATCCACATTCTTTCCGTCATGAAACTCATTGATACTTTTATAATTCCTCTCATGTTCGTCCGTTCTGGCTTCTTTCATTACGATCCTTTGATTCGGAATCAAACGACGAATCATTTCTTCAAATTCTTCTAAATTGAAGGCCCGTAATCCGATATACTCTTCGTCCGCCGGGATCAAACTGCCACAAATCTTTTCATACTCTGCCAGATCTTCCTGATAGAATAGCACGGCAGCGCCTTGGTAAAAACTATTATAGGCCACCGAGGAATAGTCCGTAATCATGAGCTTTGTTATTTCCAGGACCTGACTAATCGGTCGATCCCACATACGATCTTTCAATGCGGTTGTCTCCAACAAATACTGGATTCTCGGATGGGCCACAATGAGGATCTTCTCCTCTGGAATATACTTTTTTAATACCGCGTATAGATCTAATATTGCGCGATAATATCTTGAATTTTCAAAATTATCCAGTCTCTCTTCATATGGTTTAAACGTCAGCATAATTGTAACATAATCATCTGATTCTGCCGTAATGTGCTGATAGGAAATGGTACTAAAAATTGGCAGCCCGGCAATCAGAACACGTTCTTCCGGAAGCCGGAGCATATCTACTACAATATCCCGTTCTTTTTTACTTCCAACAAAAATGTATTCTGGTTCTGCCTCTCTTCCTTTCACAAATGCAGATGCCGGTCCATGGCACTTCATATATGTGACCCCATGCTGCAAAAAAACAAAGTTAAGCTCTATCATCCGAAAACGGACATATTTGTTGGCGCTTCTTAAAATGTTTACATGTGCAGGAGCCTCCGTTGTAATCGCATTGTTTGCCCGATAAATCAGCCAGTAATACTTTGCCGAATACTTTGGAACAACCTTGTCATTCTGTTTGATTCTGTCATAATCTTCCGATTCAGCGTTTATTATAAAATAATTCTTTGATTCGGTCCGCTCGGCTGCAAGTGAAAAGACCTCATATGTTCCTTCCTCCGCTTTCATCGACTCTTTTTCAAAATAAAGATTTACCTGTTGCTTGGAGAACCTGCGAACCAGCTTTCCCCAATAGTACAACGCCCCGGACACAATCCGGCTCTCCCAGAAGCGATAGTTCGATGTCACCTCATATGCATCGAGTCCTCTCATCACAAGAACGATATTTCCTCTGACATTTCTTCTCATAAAGACCATAAGGCCATCACGGATTACTTTCATCATCGGCGCAAAATACCTTAAAGAGGTCTTTACTCTTCTCTTTTTCTTTTTTAACCCATATTGTATTCTAATTCCGTTTAATTCAATTTCCGCGCTGACGTTATTATTGATTTCGCCTGCTGAAGCTACAATTTCATCCATCGGAATCTTTACTTTCCGAATCGCGCGTTTGAGTATCATCTTTATGATATTGGTTCTCTTCTCTACAATCGGGAACTCACATTCCGAAGAAACGTTCTCTGAAACACGAATACACTGATGACCTGTCAGAAGATTCGGATACTTGTTTATAAAATATCCAACCATACAAAGCTTCAGGCTCTTGTGATTCATTTTCAAATGCAGGATTCTATTTTTAAACCCACAGAGTCTCTTTAATAGAACCTCCGGTTGATCTTTGGCATACTTTATCTTTTTTCCGGCAGAATAAACCAGGATATAGTCTAAGCCCCCTTCCGCATTCATAAATTCCATCTCATCCGTTTCATCCTCAACGTCATCCTCTGTCTGGATATTCGTATTATTCCGCTCAGTTTGATCTTCACTCACCTCATATGGTTCAAAGTAAAAGATTTGATTGATATCCGCATCTTTTGTTATATTTACATACGAGTTATAAACTTGATTCCGTTGTATGTCCTCCACACGGATCTCTTCCAGATCCGCCTCATTTTTTCTTTCCCGGTGATTCCATATCGTTAGAATCCCGTTTGACACTCCAATCTCTATCTGACTCATTTCTTCTCCTTTGCGCAAAGCTTTTCTATTCCATAAATTTACAATATTCCGGAAGCACCTCTTCCGTTGGCCCCTGCATCCTGATCTCACCATCATGAATCCAAAGAATACTGTCACACAAATTCTTTAGAGTCTCTGTACTATGCGACACAATAATCACGGTCCGATCTTCCTTTTGTATAAGCTGTTTCATCTTTTTGTAGCTCTTCTTCTTAAACTTTGCATCCCCAACACTCAGCACTTCATCAATCAACATAATATCCGTCTCTAAGATCGCCGTAATTGAAAAAGCCAATTTAGAATACATGCCAGACGAATATGTTTTTACTGGCTTATCAATAAATTTGCCAAGTTCCGAAAATTTAATAATTTCATCTATTTTAGAATTGATGAACTCTTCGCTGAACCCAAGCAAAAGTCCAGACAGGTAAATGTTCTCCCGGCCGGTCAATTTCTTCTGAAATCCCACCCCAATGGATAACAGTGACACCGTATGATCATGCATGTCAATTGTTCCTTCATCCGGTGAAAAAATACCCGCCAACGCGCGAAGCAATGTTGATTTTCCGCTGCCATTTTTCCCCACAACGCCAAGAATCTGTCCCTTGATAACGTTAAACGTAATGCCCTTCACTGCTTCATAAATCTCTACATTGTTTTTCTTTAATTTGAACAAGCTTTTTCTGATAGAGATTTTATTCATACACCTATATTGTATTTTTAGATTCTTTACCTCAATCGCATATTCTTCAGCCATTATACCACCTTTACATAACTGTTTTCATTTTTATAAATGGTTCTAACTCCAATTGCAGAAACAACGAATCCGACAATGAGCCATAAAGACAGAATCTTATAATCGGGCGCATTGCAATACAGCATACACTCCCTCATCCCGTCTATAATTAAAGCCACGGGATTACATTTTAATAAAATTGTTACATATGGTTCCGGCAGTCTATTCTTTATCGTATAAAAAATTCCGGACATATAAAATAACAGCCGTAACAGTACATTGATTACATTTGATAAATCCTCAACATAAACGCCAAAATGAAGCATTACCGTACTGCATGCAAACGTGATTACAAGCAGGATCAACAACAACGGAATCGTATATAAGATCGAAAATGACAGCTGTACTCTATAGATCAGCATCATGATTACCACCAGTGAAAATGAGACAATCATTTTAAACCCATTTGACATGATTTTCACTAAAATCAATATATATTTTGGCAAATACACCTTTGTCACGATATGGCTATTGGCGGAAACAATCTTTACACTTTGTTTTACCGTCTTTTCAAAAAACTGCCAACAGGACAATCCAATGAAAACAAAAATCGGAAAATACTGTATCTTTTGACTAAAAACGATCGAGGAAATAAACGTATAGACTAACATAAAAAGCAGAGGATCTAAAATCCACCAAAGCCAGCTTAAATGTGAGTTTGCAACCTCTGACTTCAGTTCTGATTTTGCAGAAACAAATACATAATTAAAATATTTTTTTAAATCATTCCAAAATCTCTTCACCATTTTTTACCTCATCTTTTCCAAGCGCTAGAAAAATTCCTCCTTGATAGCCTGACAGATTCGTTCGGAATTCTTGTTATCTACATATTTAAAATAAGACTGAAATTTCCTCTCCTGCTCTGCATCCAAAACAAAATCTCTTTTTATGCACTCGTTTAAACAATCCAGCAATTCTGTTATCGTCTTCGCCGTCTTCCCAAATAATTCCCGTTCCATATCGAGATAGCTTCCATGTACCGCCAAATAATCCGGTAAATCAAAATGATAAAATACGACCGGCTTCTTCTGATAAAACATGTCCCATGATACGCTGGAGTAGTCTGTAATCAGCATCCGGCTTCTCATCATAATCTCATTGAGCGGCGTCTCTCCAAACGGTATAATTTTAATCCGCTCTGTATTTACCAAAAATCCTCCGATGTAATCCTTAAATTTGGTATGCAAATAAAAATTTGCTTTTACGTCATATTGTTCCAATAGCGCATAAAACCGTGAATCTGTCAATAGCATCCGATAATTTTTATAATAGTCGCTTTCCTTGAATACTTCCTCCTCACAATCCTCCAGCCAGCTTCTCCAAGTTGGCATAATCAGTATTTCTCTGCTCCCCTCCGACTTATCCTCCAATACATCCCATCTGGCGAATCCGGTTACTGGAATCTGGTGATCTGCATAGCCAAAATGCTCCAACACAATCTTTTTTTCAAACTCTGAGGTTACAATAAACAAATCGCAGCCTCCCACTTTCCCTTTGCCATAAAAAAAATCTACTTTCTTCATTGCCGTCACACCGTGCTGCAAGAATACAAGCTTCTTCCTTTTTATGAAGGGAATTAACGCACTTCCCTTTCTTCTCCACGGATAGATATGTGCTTTCGCATCGGTACTGATGAATAATTTTGCTGCCAGTGCATAAGTGATATGGCGAATACTCATAAAATCCAATAGATTGTTTTTATACGGTGCAAGCTTATCCCGATCCGGAGAATCCTTTGTGATTACATAATAGATCTTACAGCCCATTACTTTTTCCATATTGTGATCCATACAATACTTAAAAAAATAATATCCATTGTCCTGAGCCATCTGCGAATATTTTTCAAACACCAGACAAATTCTTTTTCGTCTTAGTAAGGGGTATGTTACAATCAAGCGCAATACAGCCAAACGCTCCTTCAGCTTCAATCTGTAATCATCATACGCCCCACGTTTCCGATACTGCAATGCAATATTCCGCGCCCCGTTCACGTAGGGATAGGCAAACATACCATCCGAAAACTGATAGGAATTTTCAAAGAAAAGAGAACAATATTTCAAATAGTTGAGGTAGCTTCTATTTACGAGCTGCATCTCTACGTTCTGACTTCCGTCTGTGACCACCAGGGAAAAATGCCAATTGAGGGGTTTCAGATGGATCTCGTCCAATGCAATGACACTTTCATATACTTCGTATGTCCTGTTTTTACGAATGAGCGTGATCGGATAGTCATATTCTTCTTTATCCTCCTCTCGCTTTGTTTCATAATATAATTTCAAAACAGCATAACGAAGCCGCGCATCTCGGATCGCAGGTACACGCACTCGATAAATGAGAATATTCTTTTTTATTTTTGCAAAGAGCACTTTACCTTCGATTTTCTGCTCATTTACGTTCGTTAAAAAATCATTCATCACTGGATTTCCTTTATTGCCAGATAATTTCTCTCGGAATTATTCTGGTCCCTTCTCTCATAGAATTGATCGGAACGCTGTTCATACACCGGCTCGATCTTCAATCCCCGTTCCACCAGTCTGTGCAACTGCTTGAATAGCTCCTCCATATTGGTACAAACTGCGCCAAAGCCATCCTCCAGATAGCTAAAATAGCCTTCTCGGTAATGCCCCTTGCGAAACATTTCGTAATCAAATTGATAATATAATAACGGCTTTTTCATATAAGCAAAATCCATTGCAATACTGGAATAGTCTGTAATCAACAAATTTGATTCCTTTAACAGTTCCTGTACATCATATTCCGGCCATTTTGCAAAGACAATGTCGGGATGACTCACTTCAAAATAGTTTAAATATTTCTGCATACCTCGATGAGGATAAAAAATTAATCTAATTTTATTTTCATCTAAAATTTTGTATAATTGTGGACTTTTCAAAAAATTATTCCAATTTTTAAAATATTCTGTCCCTGTAAAGTCGTCAATATTTTCATATTCATATGATTTTGTAGTAGGAGTGCTAATCCAATTTCTCCAGGTCGGCATTACCAGGATCTGTCTGTTCTCACTGCTTGTATCCAGCAAGTTATCAAATCTGCAAAACCCAAGGTTCTGCACCCATCCGTTCGGATACCCAAATCTTTCCTTCACGTACTGATATTCTGCCTCTACCGCACAGACAAATAAACGCATTTTCGTATGCTTATAATAAAGGAACTCCATATCATCTTTGGTAATTCCATGTTGTAAAAAAACTCTGATGTTTTTTAAAATTCCATATACCTCCAGCACGTAACATACGGCGGCATTCGGTTTCCCCTCTTTTTGCGAACTAATATTTTTAGAAGCGCTCAAATAGTAAATCCAATGTAAAAAGCTTCCATAGTGCACGACCTCACCAAGCTTTTTCACCCTTTCATAATCGGGTGAATTCTTATTGATCGCATATACCGCATCCTGTTCTCTATGATGCTCTGTAAGATAGCGAAACAGCCAGTAGCCATTATCGCGCGCCTCATTTTCATTGTCACAAATCAACCACAGATCTTTCCGTATTCTTTTATAGAAGAACGCGATCGGATATGCCAATAGAAACAGAACGATATGGAGCATATCCTTCCATTTAACCCTTTGAAGCTTCTGCCTCAGGCTTTGTTCCATCCCCACTCCTTCTTTCTGTCTTCTTCTCGTCTTTGTCGCCCGCAGAGCCCGGCTAAATCCTCCGTCTCACCGCCGCCCACGTATTCACAATAACATAATAAATGGATTTGATCAACGAGAATTTCTCTATTTTATAATACAACTGCCATTTCCCCAGCACCGCTTTCACCTTATTGCCCGAATAAGCGCTCTCATGACGGCAATACAGCACCAGCACCTCATCCAGTCCGTAAGCGTCAATTCCCTGCTTTAAGACCTGCATCCAGGTCGCCGCATCCTCCCGCGCAACTCCCAGGGGCATCCGCAGCCACTCATCCTTGACCACCGTGCGGTCGAACATCAGCGTATTGCTGGCCAAGGTTGAGCTTTTGAGAAACTCCGGGTATGTCACCCTCCGCGGAGCATGCACCACCCGCCCGTTGCGCTTCCCGTCTGCATCGGCAAACTCATAGCTGGTAAAGGTAAAGGCATATTGATGCTCCTGCATAAAGGACAGCTGACGCGATAGCTTCTCTCGCTCCCATAGATCGTCCGCATCCTGGTATGCGATATAACGCCCTGTCGCATGCTCCAGACCGATATTTCTGGCATTTGCCGGCCCCAGATTCTGCGGACAGTAAAAGCAGCGGATTTGCTCGCTCTCATATCGCTCCATAATCGCCCTGCTGTTGTCTGTCGAACCGTCGTCTACCAGCAGCAGCTCCCAGTCCTGAAAGGTCTGTGCTTGAATATTTTCAATGGTACGCACTAAAAAACGTTCCGCATTATAGACTGGCACCACAATACTAATTCTGTTTTTCATGCTTTCCCTCTCTGATTGCCGTCTTTTGGTCGCCTTCCATTCCCTGCGTCTTTTCCCTGTCAAATAAAATCTTCACCGTCAGCAGGATCAGCTTAAAGTCCATCCAGATCGAATAGTTCTGGATGTAGGTGATATCTAATTTCACCTTGTCGTAAGGTGTCGTCGTATACTTTCCGTATACCTGTGCATAACCGGTCAGTCCGGCCTTGACCTTGAGACGGAAAATAAATTCTGGTACGATCTCGATATAGCGGTCCGACGTATTGACCCACTCCGCCCGCGGCCCGACTACAGACATCTCCCCC
>CAMULB010000034.1 GCA_947089585.1 uncultured Lachnospiraceae bacterium
CCCCGCCAGCTCCTCGTAGTAAGCGGCGTCCTTATCCTCTCCCAATACTCTGGCCGCCTTGGCCGTCAGGGAAGCGGAATAATAATAATAGACACTGGCGACATAATACGGGTCGGTCGCGCCGAAGCACGAATCCTTGTGAAAATTATCCAGGGCCAGCCAGTCGGCAAAATGAAACCCGTCTGTCCACAGATAACGCCCGCCGCACCGCTCGATGTCCACCCTGCGAATGTAATCCGTCCACTTCTTCATATTCGGATAGTGCACCCTCAGGGCCGTCCGATCACCATAGTACAAATACAGCGTCCAGGGAATAATCGTCGCCGCATCCCCCCAGGCACAGGAGCTGTGCGCCGAGCTGACGGCCACATTGTCGGACACGATCCCATCCGAGCGAAGCTTACGGTCAATCTGCCCTAAAATGTCCGGCACCACATGCGGCACGCCACCGGCCAGCGTGTCCTGCTCCAGCCGCATATCATGTAAATATTTGTCGAAAAAAGCCGCTGTATCCATGTTATAGCTCGCCGTCGCCGCAAAAACCTGCGCATCTCCAGTCCAGCCCATGCGCTCATCCCGCTGGGGACAATCGGTCGGCGTATCGAGAAAATTCCCCCTCTGCCCCCACAATGCATTGAGAAACAGACGATTGACCTTGGGATTGGACGTCGTGATTGTGCCGCTTTGCTCCATCTGCGAATGAATCACACAGCCGGTAAAATTCTCTAATTTGATCTCCGTTATGCCCGTCACCTTCAGATAACGAAAGCCGTAAAATGTAAAATGCGGCCGTACCACTGCCCGTCTGCCGTTGGAAATGTAACGAAATTCCGCTTTGGCCGTCCGAAGATTTTCATTATAAAAATTTCCTTCCTGCAAAAGCTCGCCAAACTGAAAGTAAATCTCTGCCCCTTCTGGTTCTTTACATGCAAATTCCACCCAGCCCGTCATATTCTGACCAAAATCCAGCACATGCTCCCCCGCATGGGTCTCAAGCAAGGCAATCGGCTGAATCGTTTTCATGATTTTAACCGGAAGGCTCAAACGCGGCGTCAGCAGCCTGGTCGGGCCGTCAATCACCCTGGCCTGTTCAAACGCTTCTTCCGAACCGGACGCAGCGGCCCAGTCCTGTATTTCCTTGCGGCTATCCCAGATCTCTCCATCGTAAATACTGCTCTCTGCCACCGGAGAAGGCGCGCACAGCCAGCGTTCATCGGTGGCAATCACCTCGCTCCGCCCGCTCTCATAGGTTAAATGCAGCTCCGCAATCAAGCGAAACGTATCGCCGTACAATTGATCCATCTGATCTACAAAGCCAAACCGCCCCTTATACCAGCCGTTGCCCAGCATCACGCCGAGCACATTTTCCCCCTCCAAAAGCTGCTTTGTCACATCATAGGTCTGATATTGCAGCCATAGATTATAATCGTTGTAAAACGGCGCCAAATATTCCGCGCCGACCTTTTCCCCGTTGAGATAAGCCTCATAAAGGCCCAGACCGCAAATGTAAAGTCTGGCGCGCCGGATCGGCTCGGTAAGCTTCAGCCTGCGGCGAAACAACGGGTGAATGCGCTGGGAAAAAGGCGCCGTAATCCAAGCCGCGCGCGTCAGGGACACCGGCGTCTCAAAATAGGCCGTGCCGCTCCCCTGATCGCCCATCTCATCCCATACGCGGACACGCCAATAGTAGCGCGTGCCCGCCTTCGGCTTGATGGGGAGCCGATAATCCAGGGAATTCAGATCGTCCCGCTCCCCGCTGTCAAACACACAGCGTTCAAACGTCTCACTTTGGCTTACCTCGATGCGCGCTTTGACGGCTCTTGTGCCCCGCGCCTGTGTCACGACCCAGGAAAGGCTGATCTGCTCCATGAAAAATCCCAGCGGATTCTCCAGATGATTGGTACGTAATCGTTCAATTCTCATGTTCCCTTCTCCTCACGTTCTTGCTGGTTTTTGCACAATCAATCTTTTTCAAACAAATCGCAATCATAACAAATATCGGTATAAATACCCAAAACGTTATCAGCTGCACTACAAGAGCCACCAGAAATAAAATTTTTCATTCATCGGCGCACGAACAATCACTTTATCAAAATTTTTCACTCATCGGCTCGTGAACGATCACTTCCTCTGTATATTTTCGCTCCATATCGTGTCGAATTTTGCGGTTTTTAACCGTCTCAAAGACAGTCGAAAAATCGTAATTCTCCGGGTACAGTGCATCGGCCGCCACATGCAGCTTGACCCGTTTCTGGTTAATCCAAATCTTCCGATCTGGCAGCTGTACGCGCAAAACCCCCTTCTCATTCACCGGCTGGCAGACAATCCCGATCTTGCGATCCGGGTAGACCATCACGCTGTCGCCCCGCTGATATTTCCTGCTCAAATCCATGCGCTTCCTTTGTTTTGGAAGCGTGGTAATCCGCGGCCGGCTTTTGTACGCAGTCTGCGAATCTCTGTTCCTGCCGCAAGCGTCGTCCACCGCTTTTTCACCCGAACGACACTTTTCCCGATTCACTGTTTCAGCCCATAATGGATATTTTGCAGCCGCCGGTTCGCCATATGCGGCCGCAACCGCCGCCTTCAGCATTTTTCTTGACATTCCCAGCCGCTCTGCAATGTAGAACGCGCAGCTCTCCCCTGCTTCGCCAATCACCATCTGATACGTTGGCTGCAGGCTCTCCCGATCAAATGTCATTCTTGCATTAATCACATGGTCGGCCCGCTGCGCGTATTCCTTGACCTCCGGATAATGCGTTGTGACTAAAAACAGCGCCCCGCTTTTTTGCAGCTGCTCCAAAATGGCAACCGCAATCCCCATGCCCTCCGCTGGATCTGTGCCTGAGCCCAGCTCGTCGAGAATCACCAGGCTGTCCGGGCCGACCTCGCTTAAAACTGCCAGCACTTGTTTGATATGCGCTGAAAACGTCGATAAATTTTGTGCCAGATTCTGTCCGTCCCCGATATCGCAGAGATAGGAGTCAAACATGCACACCTCGGCCCTTTTACAGGTCACATGCAGCCCGCACTGCGCCATCATGCAATTGAGCATCACGGTTTTAAGCGCAACGGTCTTTCCTCCCGTATTGGGCCCGGTAATTACAACGCCCCGAACCTGCGCGCCGATTTCAAATTGCAGCGGAACGTTGGCCTTTTGCTCCATCAGCGGGTGTCTTGCGTCCTGCAATACGATTCTGCGCTCCATATGAAGCAGCGGCTCCGTCCCATCCAGGTCAATGCTTAACTTCCCTTTGGAAAAAATAAAATCCAGCTTTTCAATCAGGGCAATCGTGTCCGCCAGCTCCCCGGCCGCCCCGGCAACGAGCTCCGATAACACATACAAAATACGATAGACTTCATTTTCTTCCTGAATCTGCAAAAGCTGCAGCTCCTCATAATAGCTCGCCACGGCGGACGGCTCAATAAACAACGTATGCCCGGTCGCGGAGCGGTCAATCACGCTGCCAGCGATTTTTAGCTTATATTCCTTTTTGACGGGAATGCAGATTCTCCCGTTGCGCAGCGTACAGTAGGAATCTGCCATCTTTTCCGGGTTGGCGCGCATAATCTGCTCCGCCTTTTGCTTCATTTTCTCTTCACACCTCATGATCTGACTGCGAATCTGCCCCAACTCCCTGGTCGCACCGTCATCGACCGCACCGCCGCGAATCTGCCGCGCAATCTCTTCTCTTAAATCATCCCTCGCCCGCAGATTTTCCTCATAATAAGCAAGCGGATTGCCAAACAGCTTTCCTCTTTGCAGATAATCCTTCACACGACGAATCATCACCAGCGCCTTTTCCACGCGTTCCAGCTGGTACGGCGTCAGACAGCCGCCTTTTGCTGCCAGCTTCAGCCCTTCCTTGCTTTCATCCAGGCTCTGCAGCGGCGGCATCCCCAGCTTTTGCAGCAGTTCCTTGCTGTTGGTCGTATCCTTGAGCTGCTTTCGCAGCACCCCTTCGTCGAGATAAAACGAAATCCCACGGATTGTATCCTTTGCTTGCTGCGTGACTGCCAAATTACACCACATTTCCTTTACCTTGTCAAATTCGATTTGTTTTTCCAAATGCATTGCTCTGTCTTTCCTCTCTGCTCCTCCCGCAGATGCGGGTTTGATGTTATTTTTCTCTCTTCTCACCGCCTTACAACACAAAAAGACCATAGCGGTTCTCATGCAGACCGAATGGAAGGCTACGCCCCTGCCATCGGTTCAATCGGGCATCCGCGATTCAACCTGTACAAATACGGCATTGTGTCAGCCACAAGCCCATATCATACAGACAAAACCGCGCTCCGTCAGCACGAAACACTATGGTCATCTCATCCAATATCTAACAATTGTAAGGCGAAAGTTCTTCGTTCAAAGGCGAACTCTAATACGCATTGCACAGACGTTCCCCTCCGGGGGTGCAATGCGTCCATTGCAGTCGAGCAAAAAGCATACGGTCATATCCCGCTGCCGTCAACCATCCGAGCTGCCTCTGCCATATTTAATTTACAGCTTTCTCCCTTACAATCACAATTAACATGCAAAATCCTCCTGAACATTGATTTACTTCATTATAAATACCAGCTCCTGCCTTGTCAAGTACAATAATCACTCTGCAGTTCCGAGCCGCAAAGCGGAACTACTCCACGCGGTATGCTCCCAGCAGCTCCGGCTTATGACGCATGCTGTCCGCTTCGGTGATCTCCCGAATCACCCGGCAGGGATTGCCCGCCGCGAAGCTTCCGGCGGGAATGTCTCTCGTCACCACGCTTCCGGCCCCGATCACACAGCCGTCGCCAATCGTCACGCCAGGGCAGACCACCACATTGGCCCCCAGCCAGCAATCGTTGCCGATCTCCACCGGTTTGGCATAGCACAGATGCTTCTCCTGTCCGTTCTCATCGTACATCACCGCCCGCTCCTGGGCCACCATCGGATGAACCGGCGTTACAATCGTGACTCCTGGGCCAAAATTGCAGCGGTCTTTGATCGTTACCTTGGCATCGTCCTGAATCGTAAGATTAAAATTGGCAAAAAAATTCCTGCCAATCGTCGTGTGCACACCATAGTGAAAGAAAATCGGCCCCTGCAAAAAGCTGCCCTCGCCAAGCTCTGCCAACAGCTCTGAAAGAACCATCTGACGCCGTTCCGTTTCGTCCTCATAGGTTCGGTTGTACATCAGATTCAAGCCATGGGCTCTCAATTTTAAAGCCTTTAGCTCAGGATCTGCGGGTGAAAATAACAGTCCCGCTTCAATTTTTTCTTCTTCTCTCATCTTCCTCATCCTCCTGTCTGCACTTCCATCCCCCATTGCAGGCAACGGGGCATCAAATTTGCTACAGCTCTGCCACGCGCGTGGCTATCTTTTCCCGAAAGCGCACGTCATGCTCTACCACCAGCATCGTCGGCCGGGCCCGCAGCAGCAGCTCCTCGATCTGCATGCGGGTGAACACATCAATATAATTCAGCGGTTCATCCCAAATGTAGAGATGCGCAGGCGTCATCAGGCTCGCCGCAAGCAGCACCTTTTTCTTCTGTCCTTCTGAAAAGTCCTCCAACGGCTTACGAAACTGCGTCCGCTCCAAATCCAGCTTGCGCAGCAGGGCAAAAAACAGACTGATCTCCAATCCCCGCTGACGGGCAAGCTCCTGCAGATCGCCCCGCAAAAACGAGGTATCCTGATTGACATAGGAGATCACCAGCCCGGAGCCAACGACCAGCGTGCCGTCCTTCTGTGCCGCACAGACGCTGCCATTCCCGGCAAAATCCGTCTGACTGCCGCTCAGAATTGCCTTGAGAAAGCTGGACTTACCGCAGCCGTTCGATCCGTGTAAAAATACGCGCTCGCCCCTTTTCAGCTCAAAGCCAAAGCCGCGCAGCACCCAGGGCGCGTCCTGCCCGTAGCGAAGGCTGAACTCTCTGGCATACAAAAGCGTCTCCTTATGGTAGGAAAGCGGGCAAAGCTTTAAATCCACCGGCTCCTCCAGATCCTCCAGCAAGCCCTCTTTTTGCTGAATCTCCCACTCCATGCGCTGCTCATAATGCTTCTTCTGGCTCTCCAGCTTCTTCGTCTTGGCGCCAATGTAGGGCCTGGTTCCGTTCCCACGGTCATGATCCTTGATTGGGTCATAACCGATCTTGGAATTCTCGCTCTTCTGCGCCCAACGATCTCGCTGCGCCGCCGCCCGCTTCAAGGATGCGATCTCCCGCAGGTGCTTTTCATTTTCCTGTCGGGAGCAATGATCCCGCCGCTGCTTATTCTCCTGCCAGCTGGAGAAATTCCCACGCTGCACCTCAATCGTCCTGCGGTTTAAAACCAAGACGTGATCGCAGCTGGCATCCAGCAAATCCCGGTCATGGGACACCAGCAAAAAGCTCTTTTTCTGCTGCAAATATGCTTTGACAACATCCCTGGCCTCCTGGTCTAAGTGATTCGTCGGCTCGTCCACCAGCACAAAATCATCCTCCCCGGAAAACAGCAACGCCAGCAAAACCTTGGTGCGTTCGCCGTGGCTTAGCGTTGCAAACGGGCGATACAATACCTCTGCCTCCACCCCCAGCAAATCCAGCTCGCAGATCACCCGCCATAGCTCGCAGCCAGCCTTGAGCTCCTCAAGAAACTCCGCGGCGCACTGCTGCTGCATCGCTTCGGTCAGCGCATAGGGAAAATAATCGCAGGCAAGCTGCGGGTGAATCGTCCCCTGATACGTATATTTTCCCATCAAAAGATTTAAAAATGTCGTTTTCCCCTTGCCGTTTCGCCCGATCAATCCCAATTTCCAATTGGTATCGACGGAAAACGACACATTGTCAAAAACAGGGTCAAAGCTTCCTTCATAGCAAAATGTGAGATTTGTTACGTTAATCTGTGCCATATCTATCCCTCCTGTCAGAGGGGCCGGCACGGTGTCCGTTCCACCAAGCAAAAAGCAGGTAACGCCTCATTTGAGATTGCCTCTTTCGCTTTCCGCCGCCACAAGCATCCGACTCGGTCTGAACGAATATGCGCGTATCGCTGATTCCCGCTAAATTGCGCACAAAAAAAGAGAGGCTATGAGAAATCATCCACTTTCTGCAACATGAAGCGCGCACCGGCGGCCGCCTGATTGGTCTTTCTGTAACCGCTCCTGTATTTTGAACGGTTCGACCGAATTTCATGTTACTTAAGCAGATTTTTTTCTCATCCTTTCACCTCTCTCTTGTTTGCTGGGTTCCATTATAGCAGGGCAAACGGCTTCTGTCAATCCTTGGATATTCCATTTTCCGCGCTTACAGCTCCTGTCAATCCCTGGAATATTTCATTGGCCGCTCTTGCTTTTTCTTCTCTGGATTGGTATATTGAATGCAGTGTTACAAATCGCCCCCATTTTATATGTGTTTGAAAGGAGCCGTGTGATGGATGAAGCCGTTATTTATGAAATCCTCTCCGTCGTGGAAGAGATCCCAGCGGGAAAGGTTGCCTCTTATGGACAGATTGCCAGATTGATCGGGCGAGAACGCAATTCCCGCCTTGTAGGAAAGGTGCTGAGCCTTGCCGAATACTACGGCGACTATCCCTGTCACCGCGTCGTCAATCACCAAGGCCGCACCGCGCCTCATTTTTTTCATCAGCGTGAATTGCTGCAGGCAGAAGGCGTTTCCTTCAAAAGCAACGGTATGGTAGATCTGAAAAAATGTCAGTGGGATTGTTCTTAGCGCCTGTACAACGTCTGCCGATTCTTGCCTGACACGGCACGACCGTTTTTTGCCTGACGCTGCACGATCGTTTTGTCTGACACGGTACGATCAATCTTTTGCATTGAAGAAGAAAGAAGAGATAGGATGATTTTCACCGCAAGCTATACCTCGCCCGTCGGAGAGCTGCTGCTGGCCGAATCGGACGGCCGTCTGATCGGACTGTGGATCAAGGGACAAAAATATTACCTTTCCTCGATCAAAGAAAAAATGGAAATGCGTCCGGATTCCGAGACGCTTCTGCAAACCGGCCGGTGGCTGGATCAATATTTTGCCGGCGCTAACCCAGCCCTTTCCCAGCTGCCTTTGGCTCCCATCGGCAGCGTCTTCCGAAAACGAGTCTGGAACCTGCTCTGTCAGATTCCCTACGGCGCTGTTACCACCTATGGCGCCATTTCTCAAGTAATTGCCGGCCAGATGGGACTTGCACACATGTCCGCCCAGGCGGTTGGCGGCGCCGTAGCCCACAATCCCATCTCCATCATCATTCCCTGCCATCGGGTCGTCGGAACCAACGGCAGTCTCACCGGCTATGCCGGCGGTCTTGAGAAAAAGAAATGGCTGTTGACACATGAAGGCGCCTTGCACCGCGATACGCTGCTGCCAAAACAATTTGTCACCCCACCATCAGACAAAATACACTTTTAGCGGATCTCCCGCTGCAAGCCCCTCACAGTCCGCCGGAATTTCTCCCAGCAAATCGCAGTCCGCCATCGACGATACCGCTCCGTTTTTCTGATTGTCGAGCGGGACAAAGACCAGCCTTCCCGCTTTGATCTGCGCCTTACCCCGCAGCAAGCGGATGCCTTTGCTGCGCTTCGTTACCGCCTGTTCGATCACCGCCTCGGCCTGTGGCAGGCAAATTTCTGCCCGTCCGCACAATTTTTTCAGATAAGGCAGGGCGACACGGAGCAAGCCCACGGCCGCCGCCGCCGGATTTCCGGAAAGTCCGAGGATGAGCTTTTTGTCCTTTACGGCAGCCAGCATGGCTCCGCCCGGCTTCATCGGCAGACGGTGAAACAGCACTCTGGCTCCGATCTGCTCCACTCCCTTTTCCACATAATCAAAATCTCCTGCCGACACGCCGCCGGTCGTCAGCACCAAGTCGGACTGCTCCAATGCAGCCTCAATCTCCTCTGCCAATGACGCAGGGTCGTCGTCCACAATCCCGCAGTCCCTGGCAATCAGTCCATATTTTTTCAGATATCCGCCCAGCAAAAATGCATTGGTGTGGTATATTTTTCCCGCTTCCGGCAGCTGACCAGGCTCTAGCAATTCGCTTCCCGTACTCAAAAGAGCAGCCATCGGCCTGCGATAGACCGTGACCTGTCCCCGCCCCTGCCCGGCCAAAAGCGCCATATCGGCAGCGTCAAGAACTGTCCCGCGCTGCAGCAGGCAAACGCCTTTTTTTACATCCTCTCCGACTGCAACGATATGATCTGCGGCGGCAGGTGCAAAAATACCTCTTCGTTTGTAAAGCGGGTATCCTCATGCTTAATCACCACGTCTGCCCCCTCTGGAATCATCGCGCCGGTCATAATGCGGGCCGCCGTCCCGGTCGTCACCGCAATCCGCCCCGGTCGCCCGGCCGCAATCGTTTCCGTCACCTTCAGGGAAACCGGCGCCTGCGGCGAAGCCTTCGCGATATCTGCCCGCCGCAGAGCGTAACCGTCATAGGCGCTCTTGCGAAACGACGGCACGTCAAAAACAGCCGTAACCTCCTCAGCTAAAACCCTGCCAAACGCATCGAACAACGATACCTGCTCCGACGCAAGCTGCACGTCCAATGACGAAAGAAGCTGGCAAGCTTCCTCAACGGTTCTGTTTTTTTCCATAAAATCTGCTCCTTTGCACGATTCTTAAAATTTTACAAATGTCAACTCTAACCTTGCGAACGTTGCCTTAACTCTTCCAACGTTGACTTACCCCCAACGTTACCTTAACCCTTCCAACGTTCTCTGAGCCATCCCTGTTCATACGCATCCATAATGAAGTCGGCTATCTTCTGAACCTCTGCAAAGCCAAATACCGGCAGCTCTGTCGCAAGCTCATAATCGCTGACATAGGCCAAACGCCCTTTCAGAGCCTCAATCGGCTGCTTTCCGTTTACCCTACGCACCGTCTCCAGCTTGGGATAATCACTCTCTTTTTCGCCCTCCAATATAATTAAATCCGCTTCCGGCGCCAGCTGCTGCAAGGTCTGGCTGGTAACACGCGCGCGTCTGGTGAGTGAATATTTTTCCCGATCGTATACAATGGAAGCACAGGCCCCGGCGCTGAAAAAGCGTTCGCTGTCTGTTCCCTGCACATCTGCCTGGTAAGTGTGACCATCATGCTTGATCACCGCGACGTTGAGCCCCTTTTGGCTCAGCAGAGGAATCAACCGCTCGATCAGCGTTGTTTTTCCCGAATTTTTCCACCCGGAAATGGCAAGACAGCTTCGGTTCGTCAGCGATGCGAAATCTTCAGGCGTATTGACGTTTTTGAATCGCCACGACTGCACATCTGCTGCAAATTCTTTTATCTGTATCCGTGACAGTGCATGCTGCATCCGAAGCTCCTTTTCATCCAGACACTGCCGCAACATGCTCCGGCAGCGTTTTCGGTAGACGCCGCACAGGGGATGTATTCGCCCGTCATTGGTTCGCACAATCACCGCATCGGTCTCTGCGCCGCCCTCCTTCAGGCAGCGATATAACGCTTCTGCCAGTTCCCCGGTAAAAAGCGGAACGTCACAGGGCACCGCGACCAGCGCATCCGATTTGCACGCATCAAGCGCTGCGTAAAGACCGCCCAGCGGCCCGCAGTCCGGCCACAGATCTTCTACCACAACGCCAAATTCCACAGCAGCCGTATGATGCTCCAGACGGTCCACCGAGATCAGAAGCTCCGAAAATCCGCGCAATTCCCTTGCCAGCCGCTCTAAAAAGCTCATGCCGGACAAAGGCAGCTGCGCTTTGTCTCTTCCCATGCGGCGACTTTTTCCACCCGCCAAAATTACGGCTCCACAATTCATTTTAACTCCTCCCATTCCCGCCGTTCAAAGCAGGGCAAGCCTGCCCTCAATGCAGCGCAAGCGCAACGATACAGGGCAAGCGCACCCTTGATACAGAGCAGGCACCTCGATGCAGAACAGACGCACGCTCTATGTGTCCAGCAGCAGCAAATCCTTCTCATTCAGATAAAGCCTTCTCGGCAATCCGTCCCGCAAAAAGGTCTGAACATGCTTGGAAATCTTCCAATCGAGCCGTTTTTTTGACTCTGCGGACGGTAAAAAGGAGATGTTATATTCAAACAAATCCTCTGTCACCACCGGCTCCAACACCGGAAAACAAAGATGCGCGTTGTGCATCGTCTGTTCGATGCGAAATTCATGGGCCCGGATCGCGACTGCCTGACCGCCCTGTCCCCGTTTCTCACGCAGAGGAAACGTCAAATTCCACTCCGGCAGAAAGAGCAGCCCGTCTTCCTGCCAAACCGCCTGAGTAATATTTTTACAGCCGGTCAGGCGGGCGGTTATGGAATTTTGCGGATTTTGAAACAAAGACTTCGTCTCGCCCTGTCCCACAAGCGTTCCGTTTTCCAAAATCAAAAGCTCCTCGCTCATGCGGTACACTTCATCCCGATTGTGGGACACCAAAATCACCAGCCCCGCATAATGTTCTAACAGCTCCATCAGCTCCCGCTGCAATTGATCCCGCAGATACATGTCCAGCGCTGAAAAAGGTTCGTCCAGCAAAAGAACCTCCGGCTCATAAGCCATAATTCTTGCCAGCGCCACGCGCTGCTGCTGCCCGCCGGAAAGCTGAGCGGGCACCTGCTTCTCCAGGCCCTGCAGCTGGAAGCGGCGGATCATCTGCGCTGTTTTTTGATGAATCTGCGATTTTTTCCCCTTCAGCCCGGCCGCAATGTTCTGCTCCACCGTCATGGTTGGAAAAAGCGCATAATTTTGAAACAGATACCCTACCCTGCGCGCCTGCGGCTTGAGAAAGATTCGATTGGCAGAATCGTACAGACACGTTCCATTGACTGCAATGTATCCGCGGTCCGGCCGCTCAATTCCGGCGATGCATTTTAACGTCATGCTCTTTCCGCAGCCGGAGGCACCCAGAATCCCAATCCGCCGGCTGCTGCTCTCAAACGAAAGATTCAGCCGGAACCGGCCGAGGCTCTTATGAATTTCCGCCTGGATTGGGGCGGCCTGCTTTGCATATGTTTCCATCTGAAATCCCTCACCAACGTTTGATATGTTTCTGCTTTCTGTGAAGCGCCAGATTCATCAAAATTATAATCAAAAACGCCGGCACAAGCACAAGCACAACCCAAACGCCGGCCGTCTGATAGTCTCCGTCCTGAATGACCATCGCAATTTTCTGCGAGATCGTCCCTGTTTTGCCGGGAATATTGCCCGCCAGCATCGAGGTCGCGCCGTATTCGCCCAACGCTCTGGCAAAGGTGAGAACCGTCCCCGCTATGACTCCCGGCCCGGCAGCAGGCAGCACCACCCTCCAAAAAATCTTCCACTCCGGCATCCCCAAGGTTCTTGCGGCATAGACCAGATTTGCATCTATCTGCTCAAAGGCAGCTCTGGCATTGCGGTACATCAGTGGAAACGCAATGACGGTGGCGGCAAGCACACATCCGGCCCAGGACTGGACGACTTTTATCTCAAACGAATCCTGCAGCCATGCGCCCACCGGTCTTCTGGTGCCAAAAATCAGCAGCAAAAAAAAGCCGGCTACCGTCGGCGGAAGCACCATCGGCAGCGTAAGCAGGCCGTCCAGAACCGCTTTGACCTTAGGCGGAGCCTGCACGGCCTTTCGGGCCGCAAAAATTCCTAAAAAAAAGGAAAAAACTGTGGCAGCCACTCCCGTTTTTAACGAGATCAGCAGCGGGCTGAAATCCAGCTGCAGCAACATCTCTTTCAGTTCCTCCATCCCTTTTTCCTCCCAACTTATGCTTGCCGGCAGAAAGCTCCTCATACAGGCCAAGCAGCCGCCGACGCCTGCCAGTACTCCGTTTTTTGTCTGGCTGGTGTACCAGAGCATATTTGAAAAAATACCACGTTGCAGCGACGCGCCGATTATTCTACCTCCGTGCCAAAATCATAGCTTTCAAAGACGGCCTTTGCCTCCTCGGACAAAAGATAGCGCAGAAATTGAACCGCCGCCATCTGCTGTGCTTCGTCTGCTTCCTGATTTTCAACCAGACAAATGGGGTAGATTACATCCCCGGTCAGATCACAGCTTACCCGCTCTAAGATCTCCACCTGATCCTCATAGCCGTAAAGATCCGAATAGTAGGCGGTGCCAACCTCGCATGCCCCCTCCGTCACGGCAATCAACACCTTACTGACATTATCCTGCTCGCTGATCTCCACCCCACCCAGGGCAGCGGAAATCTCCGCTGTACTGATTCTGGAAGCATCTTCTGTCTCACTTAAAATTCCAAGCGCCACCAACGCCTGACGAGTGTATTTTCCCGCCGGAACGCTGCCGCCGGCCAGAGCGATGCTTTTGGCATCCTTGAGGCTTTCCAGCCCGCGAACGACCGTGCTGCTGTCCTTTCGTGTCAGCACAACGAGCTGATTGCTGACGACATTGTTCCGTGAACCGCCGATGATCAGACCATCTGCTTCCAGCTGATCCATCTGCTTTTGTGCGGCGGAAAAGAAAATATCACACTCGTACCCTTCTTCGATCTGCGTCAGCAATTTCCCTGAGCTGTCGGCATTACAGGTGATCTTTACATTGGGATGCTCCTGCTGATAACGCCCGGTCAAATCGGCCATGACCGCGTTGAGGCTGGCCGCAATGAACACCTGGATCTCTGTCTCTTCCTGGCCGTCCTCTATCCCTGTCTGACCTGCCTCTGGCTCTTCCTGGCCGTCCTCTGGCTCTTCCTGACCTGCCTCTGGCTCCTCCTGACCTGCCTCTGGCTCTTCCTGGTCTGCCTTGGCGCCCCGGCTTTTGCCGTCGGCTGTGTCCTTTCCCCGGCACGCTGCCAGTCCCAGCGCAGCGCACAGCACGAGGAGGAACGCCAAAAGGCTTTTAATCCATCGTTTCTTCATGCCGCGCACATTCTCCATCCGTTCCCCGCAGAATTCCCAGCCCATGCTGAAGCTGCGGCAAAATGTACTCCAGCGCTTCCTTGACCGCCTTGGGACTTCCCGGCAGGTTTACAATCAGCGTTTTCTTACGAATGCCGGATTCCGCCCGGCTTAACATCGCCCGTTTGGTAATCGTCAAGGAGTAGCTGCGAATCGCCTCGGCAATGCCCCTGGCCATTCGGTCGCAGACGGCAATCGTAGCCTCCGGCGTTACATCGCGCGGAGAAAATCCGGTTCCACCGGTGGTCAAAATCAGGCTGACCTGACGCTGATCCGCCAGCCGCATCAAATGACGTTCCAGCAAGGGCTGCTCGTCCGGCAAAAGCAGTGTCTCAACAACCTGATATCCGTCCGCCGCAAGCAGCACCTCGGCCTGCGGCCCGCTTTGATCCTCGCGTGCCCCGGCCGCTCCCTGGTCGCTCAGCGTAATCACCGCGGCCGTAAAGGGGCGGTCGGCAGCCGGAGGCAAAACCGTCATTGTATCGCCCCGCTTGATTGGGCCGCCGCGCAGCACACGGGTAAACACGCCTTCTCTTGGCATGATGCAGTCCCCCACCTGTTTAAAGATCTCACAATGGCTGTGGCATTCCTTTCCGATCTGCGTCAGCTCTAAAAGTACCGTACCAATCTGAAATCTCGTTCCCACCGGAAGCGAACGCAGCGCAATGCCCTCGACGACGATATTTTCTCCGAACGCTCCGAATGATACTTCGGCTCCCTTAGCGCGAAACGCTTCAATCTGCTCAAAGCCCAGCAGACTGACCTGACGATGCCATTTCCCGCCATGGGCGTCTCCTTCGATGCCCCAATCCTCCAAAAGCTGTGCCGAAGCAACCTCCGCTTTGGCGGTTCCCTTTTTTTCACTGATGCAAATTGCCTTAATTTCTCCCATTTTTATCCTCCAATCGGTGCCGTTTTACATACGCTCTGTCGGACAGCGCACGCTACGCGCGATTTACCCGCCAATCCGTGCCATTTCGCGTGTCTCCGTGATTTTCTCCCGGCAGTCAAAGGCATGTCCCTGCGGCTTTTTTTCAATTGCCCAGGCAATCCGCTGCCGCACCTTTCCGCGATCCCCGGATTTGACTGCCTCGCGGATGGAAACAGAGGCTCCATAGCACAGGCAGGGCTTGAGTTCCCCGGCGGCAGTCAGACGAATGCGGTTACAGCCGGCGCAGAATTTTCCATGCATGGCGCTGATCATACCCACCCGCCCCGCATATCCGGGCAGCATATAATAAACGGCCGGGCCGTTGCCTAATTTGCGCGGCTCTTTTTTAAGCCCTGGTTCCATTTGACGCAGTTGCTGTAAAACAGCTTCGTTAGACACGACTTCAAATTCTTTTCCATGCCCGATCGGCATCATTTCGATAAAGCGCACAGAAAGCGGCCGTTCCCTGGCAAGTGCGATTAGCTCGCGCCAGCCGCTTTCATCTCCCGCTTGCAGCACGGCATTGATTTTTACCGGAATCGAGACTGCCAGCATAGCTTCGATTCCGGCCAAAACGTCCGGCAATTTATCAAAACCGGTAATTTCATGATACCTCGCCGCATCCAGCGTATCGAGGCTGACATTGACTGCATCCAGGCCTTGACGGCACAATGCTTCCGCCTCCGCAGCCAAAAGAATGCCGTTGGTGGTCAGCGTCACCTGCTCGATGCCCGGAATCTGTTTGAGCATCCCCACCAGGCGGGCACAGCCCTTGCGCAGCAGCGGCTCGCCTCCGGTCAGCTTGATTTTGCGAATGCCAAGCGCCGCCGCCTCCCGGCAGACCGCCGCAATTTCCTCCAGCGACAAAAGCGCGTCTTCCTGCATCCAGGAAATCTCCTGCGGCATACAGTAGCGGCAGCGCAAATTGCAGCGATCGGTTATGGAAACCCGCAGATAATCAATCGTTCTTCCGTAAAGATCCTCCATCGTCTATACCCCTTTTCCAAATCCGCAGTTGGGGAAGGTGCACGTCGGACAGGACAGGCAGAGCCCGCCTTCTCCCAGCACGGCCAAATCGGCGTCGGTCAGCCGTTCTCCGGTGACAATTCTCGGCAGTACCAGGTCAAAAATCGTCCGTCTCGCATACATCACGCAGCCGGGCAGACCCAAAATAGGCGTTTTTTCCTCATGATAAGCCAGCAGAAACATTGCGCCCGGCAGCACTGGCGCGCCGTAGGAGACAATCCGCGCCCCGGTGTTTTTGATCGCGAAGGGCGTGCGATCGTCCGGATCTACGCTCATGCCCCCGGTGCAGAGAACCAGCTCCACCCCTTTCTTCAGCATCCCTTCGATCGCGCCTGTGATCTGAGCCGGATCGTCGTCGCACAATACATGCTCAGTCATCCTGACCCCATACTCTGCCAGCTTCTGTTCAATCACCGGGGTAAAAGTATCCGGGATTCGTTTTTTATAGACCTCGCTCCCGGTCGTAACGACGCCTGCCGTATGATACAGATAAGGGCGAATCTCAAAAATCGGGCTCTCCCCGCCCGCCTTTTTTGCCTGCTCCATTTTCTCCTTCTCAATGACCAGCGGGATGATTCTTGTTCCGGCCAGCCGATCCCCTTTTTTGACCGGAAAATCCCCATGGCGGGAAGCAATCATCATCTGTCCCAAACAATTGATCGCCTGTAACTTCGCGCGGTCAATTTTTAAAACACCGTCTGCGTCTGCAATCAGCTCTATTTTCCCTTCCTTTACCTCGCTTCCATGCATATGCGCGCCCCGGCAAAGCTCATAGAGCACCTGCGCAGCGTCGTTTTCGTGCATCATCGTCTCATCGTGTTCCCAGATGTAGAGATGCTCCTTTCCTACGCTGAGAAGCACCGGGATATCCGCTTCCGTCACAATATGTCCCTTGCGAAAGACTGCATCCTTCGTCACGCCCTTGATAATCTGTGTGATGTCGTGGCAAAGTACTTGTCCCACGGCATCCTCCGTCTTAACCAGCTTCATCTGTTTCTCTCTCCTTGTATTCGTTTCAGACCAAGTTACGTTATCTGCTTGAGCACGCCAAAAGAAAACCCGGCAGCAAAGCAAAAGGAACGCAATAGCTTCAAAAATAAGCGATTGCGCTCCCTGCAGTTGGGTCATCAACTTCTATGCAGCTCAAATGTATCACACGAATCGCATGGTGTGAAAGCATCTGAACGGCCAGAAGCAATCCAGGCCTCTGCAACGGTTCAGACGCACAGAACCGCTGCATTGTGTAACCCAAAAAATTTCTTTTTTCACTGCCTGTCGTTGATCTTAGGAATTGCTTTGTTATTCCCAGGATCGAAAGGCCCGCCAAGCATAGCGGTGGGAAGGCCCGGCCGTTTCCAGCCAAACCCCGGAGGGAATGATACCCTCGGCGCAGCGCCATAGCTGTCCGTAGGCGCTTTTGCTCAAGAAATAGACGTATGAAATTGTAATTATCATAGCATTGAATCGGCGCATGGTCAAGGGGCAGCTTTCAATGATATGAATTTCCAGTTGACTTTTCACTCTGCAACGCCTATACTAAAACAAACGTTGCAAAACATTGATTTTAGAACGAAAGGAGGCTACTATGCCGCCAAGAGCAAAATTTTCCAGGGAGGAAATCACAGACGCCGCATTTGCCATCGTGCGCGCCGAGGGTATGCAGGCGTTGACTGCCCGCTCGCTGGGAGATGCATTGGGCAGCTCTGCCAGACCCATTTTCACGGTTTTTCAGAATATGGAGGAGGTGCAGGCTGCTGCCCTTACGGCTGCACGCGCGCGCTACAAGGAATACGTCGCGCAGGGGCTGCAGGAGGTGCCCGCCTTCGGAGGCGTGGGGAAGCAGTATATCCGCTTTGCCGCAGAGGAACCGAAATTATTTCAGCTGCTGTTTATGGCAGAGTCAAGCGACATTCCCGGTCTCTCCAGCATTCTTCCCCAGATTGACGAAAGCTACCGCCTGATCCTTGCTTCGATCACAGAAGGATACGGCGTGACCGACGAAGCCGCGCAATGGCTGTATCATCATCTGTGGATTTATTCCCATGGAATTGCGACACTGTATGCCACAAAAATGTGCCGTTTCACAGAGGAAGAAATCCAGACACTGCTGCGCGAGGTATTTATCGGCCTGCTCAAACAGCTGCCGCATGCATCTGTACAGGACGTAAAACAGGGAGGGAAATAAGTATGATTGAGCTACAGCAAATTACAAAAAGCTATGGCAGCGGTGCAAACCGCTTTCCGGTGCTAAAGGGGATCAGCTTAACGATTGAAGACGGGGATTTTGCCGTGATTCTGGGAGCCTCCGGCTCTGGAAAATCAACCCTGCTCAACATCCTTTCCGGTCTGGAGCGGCCGGATCAGGGGCACGTCCTCTACGGCACGCAGGATCTGACGGCTCTGTCTGACCGCGCACTGACCGAATTTCGCCGCAAAATGGTCGGCTTTATCTTTCAGCAATATTATTTGCTGCCCCATATGAATGTCAGTCAAAATGTGCGGATGGGAGCCGACCTGGCCGCAAATCGGGACTACCTCCCCATTCTTGCGGCAGTCGGATTAGAAAAGAAGCTGCGAAAATATCCCTCCCAGCTGTCTGGAGGGGAGCAGCAGCGGGTGTCCGTTGCGCGGGCGCTGGCCAAGCGGCCCAAGGTGCTGTTCCTCGATGAACCGACCGGCGCACTGGATGAGCAGACTGGCCGTCAGGTGCTGAATTATATCTGTCAGCTGCAGCAGGAATACCATTTTACAATCGTGATGGTAACACACAACGCCAACATTGCCGAAATGGCGCACACCGTCCTGAAAATGAACAGCGGCACGTTACAGGAAATTTTCCAGAATAAAACGCAAAAAACTGCATATGAGATTGGATGGTGATTCGTATGATTCTCGGAGTCAGAGATTTTGCACGGCTGCTTGCGATATCGGTCATCGCATGCTGTGCCGTTTTTGTTTGTACCCTCTTTTTAAATTATAATTTGGATCTTGTCAGCATCGGGGATACGATTTCCTCTCAGCAGGGTCAGATACTCTATCAGGCGCTGCTTGACACCGGCAAAGTAGTCTCTGCCGTATCCGGCGGCTGCCTGGTCGTCACCGCGGCGCTGCTTTTGCTCTTTTATATCAAAAATTTTATCGACAGCCATGGAAAAGAGCTTGGCATCCTAAAGGCGCTGGGCTATTCAAATTTTCAGGTAGCACGGCGTTTTTGGGTCTTCGGTCTGAGTATATTGCTCGGCTGCGCCCTCGGACTGCTTGCCGCCGCACTCTATCTGCCTGCCTTTTACGAGGGGCAGAACCAGGCGCAGCTATTTCAGACGCTGCAGCCCCAATTTCATCCGTCGCTGATCTTAGGCCTGCTTGCTCTGCCTACGTTAGCCTTTATGCTCTTGTCCGTCCTTTACGCCTATCTGAAGCTTAAACGCCCGGTGCTCTCACTGCTAAAGGAAGCGCAGAACCATCACGATTCCTGTAAAAATTACAAGGAGATGGCAGATCTCCCTTTTTTACAGTGCCTGAAAAAAAACACCTTACACCGGCGGAAAATTCTTGTATTTTTGGTCTGGTTTTCCGCTTTCTGCTTTGCCTCCATGCTGCA
>CAMULB010000035.1 GCA_947089585.1 uncultured Lachnospiraceae bacterium
CGAGGTCACGGTGGTGCTGGATACGAATCTGACGCCGGAGCTGATCGAGGAAGGCTTTGTCCGTGAGCTGGTGAGCAAGATTCAGACGATGCGCAAGGAAGCCGGATTTGAGGTCATGGATCGAATTGCGGTCTCTTACCAGGCGAGTGAGCGGATTCGGGTGATTTTTCAGCAGTTCGGAGCACAGATTCAGCAGGAAGTGCTTGCGGAGGCGGTCACAGAGAAGGCGCCGTGCGGTTATTGCAAGGAATGGAGCATCAATGGCGAAAAGGTGTCGCTGGGAGTGGAAAAATGTGAACAGAGGAGGAGCGAGATGAGTGTGAAGCGGTTTCGGAAGGATGAGGTCATCAAGGACATTAAGGACAATGTAAGACTCTTATTCCGTAAGACCATTGAGGAAGCGAGCGCCCAGGAGGTATACCAGGCGGTCAGCATGGCGGTCAAGGACGTGATTATTGATCAGTGGCTGGCCACGCAGAAGGAGTTTGACCGGGCAGATCCGAAGATGGTGTATTACATGTCGATGGAATTTTTGATGGGGCGTGCTCTGGGCAACAACCTGATCAATCTGACGGCGCATCAGGAGGTAAAGGAGGCGTTGGAGGAGCTGGGCTTTAACCTCAACGCGATTGAGGATGAAGAGCCGGATCCGGCGCTTGGCAACGGCGGACTTGGGCGTCTGGCCGCCTGCTTTATGGAATCGTTGGCTACGCTGGGCTATCCGGCCTACGGCTGCGGCATCCGCTATCGCTATGGTATGTTTAAACAGAAGATTTCCGACGGATTCCAGATGGAAGTGCCGGATAATTGGCTGAAAAATAATTATCCCTTTGAGCTGCGCAGACCGGAATATACCTTTGAGATCAAATTTGGCGGATATGTGCGTGCAGAGGTGACGGACAACGGCCACACTCGTTTTGTCCAGGAGGGATACCAGTCTGTCCGTGCGATTCCTTATGATATGCCGGTGATTGGCTACAATAACAACGTCGTAAATACCCTGATGATCTGGGATGCAGAGCCGGTGGAATGCTTCGAGCTCGATTCCTTTGATAAGGGGGATTACCGCAAGGCGGTGGAGCAGGAGAATCTGGCGCGTAATCTGACCGATGTGCTTTATCCCAACGACAATCACATTGCCGGCAAGGAGCTGCGCTTAAAGCAGCAGTATTTCTTCGTATCGGCCAGTGTGCAGCGTGCGGTTGCCCGCTATAAGAAGCACCATCCGGATCTTCATAAGCTGCCGGAGAAGGTTGCGATTCAGATGAACGATACGCACCCGACCGTAGCAGTGGCAGAGCTGATGCGCATTTTGCTCGACGAGGAAGGAATGAGCTGGGAGGAAGCATGGGAGATCACAAGAAAAACCTGTGCCTACACCAACCATACGATTATGGCCGAGGCATTGGAGAAGTGGCCGATTGAGATCTTCTCCCGTCTGCTGCCGCGCATTTATCAGATCATTGAAGAGATCAATCGCCGTTTCGTGATGGATATCCAGTCCAAGTTTCCGGGAGACCGTCATCGCGTGGAGAAGATGTCAATCATTTATGACGGACAGGTGAAGATGGCGCATTTGGCGATTGCAGCCGGTTTTTCCGTCAATGGCGTTGCCCGCCTTCATACGGAGATTTTGAAAAATCAGGAGCTGCGCTATTTTTATGAGATGTTCCCGGATAAATTTAACAACAAGACCAACGGCATTACCCAGCGAAGATTTCTTTACCACGGCAATCCGCTGCTTGCAAAGTGGGTGACAGATCATATCGGCAGTGAATGGGTGACGAATCTTCCGCATATTGAAAAGCTGGCCGTCTATGCTGACGATGCGCAGGCACAGCAGGAATTTATGAACATCAAGTATCAGAACAAGCTGCGCTTGGCGGATTATATTTTGAAGCACAACGGCGTAGAGGTGGATCCGCGCTCGATTTTCGACGTGCAGGTGAAGCGGCTCCATGAATATAAGCGTCAGCTTTTGAATATTTTGCATGTGATGTATCTGTACAATCAGATCAAGGAGCATCCGGAGTTTGACTTCTATCCCCGTACCTTTATTTTTGGGGCTAAGGCAGCCGCCGGTTATAAGATTGCCAAGCTGACGATTAAGCTGATCAATTCGGTTGCCGAGGTGATCAATAACGACCGCAGCATCAACGGAAGAATTAAGGTTGTATTCATCGAGGATTACCGTGTATCCAATGCGGAATGGATTTTTGCGGCGGCGGATGTAAGCGAACAGATTTCTACGGCCAGCAAGGAAGCTTCCGGAACCGGCAACATGAAGTTCATGCTGAACGGGGCTGTGACCTTGGGAACGATGGACGGAGCAAACGTGGAGATCGTGGAAGAGGTCGGCGAGGAGAATGCCTTTATCTTCGGTATGAGCTCTGACGAGGTAATCGAGCATGAGAAGAAGCGGGATTATCAGCCGATGGAGATCTTTAACAGTGACCAGGAGATTCGTCAGGTGCTGACACAGCTGATCAGCGGATTTTACTCGCCCAATAATTCCGAGCTGTTCCGCCCGCTGTACAATTCTCTGCTGAATACACAGAGCACACAGTATGCGGACACATACTTTATCCTCAAGGACTTCCGCTCTTATGCAGAAGCGCAGAAGCGCGTACAGGCAGCGTACCAGGATGAAGCAGGCTGGGCTAAGAAAGCGATCCTCAATGTGGCGCACTGCGGGAAGTTTACTTCGGATCGAACGATTCAGGAGTATGTGGATGATATCTGGCATCTGGATCGGATTACCGTTCATTTAGAGGACGAGGAGAAGAGAGAAGGCGGCGCGAAAGAGCGCCGGGGCCTGTTCCGCAGATAGACTGGCACAAGGGGATAAGCCGAAGGCCGGTATGGAAGAAAATACCGGCCTTTCGGCTTATATTATTCTGCTTTTCATTGGCAGAACGTCTAGACAGATGGAGAAAAATCGACTATAATGGGGAGTATCAGCATTATCAACCTAAAGAATAAGCGGAAGGAGACAAAATCCCGATTTGTCTGTTACAGCGTGTGCAGCGGAAGTGAGCCGTAATGGCAAATTTGTTTTTTGTCCAAGCGAAGCGAAAGGAATGGAAGTAAAAATGAAGAATCTAAAAATCAGAACAAAGCTGCTGCTGACATTTATGATGATCATTCTGCTTTTTATTGCTACAGTAGTCCTGGCGATCACAGGGCTTCAGAGGAACGCAGACAGATATTCGGACTTTTATAATGTCGGCTATCGAGTTACCAACAAAGTGATGGATATGCGTCGCGGACTGCAGATTATTGTGAAGGATCTTACCTTTATGGCGATCGAAGAGGATCAGACACAGCGCGAACAATATCAGAGCGATCTGCAGAAGGAGGTCTCTCTGATGGAAGAGAATGCAGACTGGCTGGAGCAGAATTTCACGGGCGATCACCAGCTGTTAGAGGCATTTGATGTACATATGACTGCGGCACTGGAGCTGCAGGAGGAGATTGTTGGACTTTCTGCTACGGATATGAAGGCGGCGCAGGAGAGACTTCTGGACGAATATCAGCCGCTGGTGGAGCAGGCAGTCAATACGCTGATTCAGGTGAGTGATTCCGTATCAGCCAGTGCAGATCAGGATTTTACGGAGACAGTTTCCATGCAGAAAATGCTGGTCTATGCTCAGGTTGGTATGGCAGGCGCAGCTTTGCTGATTACATTGATTGTTTCTACTTATTTGACGAGATCCATTACCCGGCCGGTGCGTCAGCTGGAAGAAGCTGCCGATAAGATCGTAAACGGGAATTTTGATGTTCAGGTTGCGTATCGTTCCAAAGACGAGTTGGGCAGCCTGGCTCATTCGTTCCGTAATATGGCGGCGATTCTGGGCGATGTGATTACAGATGCCTCCATGCTTCTGGAAGAGATGGCGAACGGGAATTTTGACGTGCGCACCAGAGCGGAGGAGCGCTATGTGGGTGAATGCAACAATCTGTTGACCTCCATCCGCAAATTGAATCGGGATATGAGTATTACTTTAGGAAAAATTAACCGCAGTGCGGATCAAGTGAATTCCGGATCCGGTCAGGTTTCTTATGGTGCGCAGGATCTGGCCCAGGGCGCAACGTCTCAGGCTGCTTCCGTAGAAGAGCTGGTTGCTACGATTGAAGACATTTCCCAACAGGTAAAGGAAACAGCTGAGAATGCGCTGGAGGCCAGAAGCCAGACTAGTATGGCCGGAGATGAAGTAGAAGAATGTAATACACAGATGAGAGACATGATCGCGGCGATGGAGGAGATTACCCGTACCTCCAGCGAGATCGGAAAGATCATCAAGACCATTGAAGATATCGCATTCCAGACCAATATCTTAGCGCTGAATGCTTCCGTAGAGGCGGCGCGTGCAGGAAGCGCAGGCAAGGGCTTTGCCGTGGTGGCGGAAGAAGTAAGAAGTCTGGCCAGCAAGAGCTCAGAGGCATCTAAGGATACGGCCAATTTGATTGAGAATTCGATTGAGGCAGTATCCAGAGGTACACAGCTTGCCGATGCGACGGCGGAATCTCTGACCAAGGTAGTAGAGGGCGTGCGCGCTGCTTCGCAGACCGTAGATCGGATTGCAGACGCAGCGAAGGAGCAGGCAGGAGCCATTGAGCAGGTTGCCTTGGGGGTAGATCAGATTTCCGGTGTCGTACAGACGAACTCGGCAACGGCGGAAGAGAGCGCAGCTGCCAGTCAGGAGCTTTCCGGGCAGGCAGAGATGCTCAAGGATCTGGTCTCGGAATTCAAGCTGCGTGAGGAATATCTTTCTTCACTTGAGTCAAAGTAATAAAATGAATTGAAATACGATGAATAACAGAGGGAATTCCCTTATGGGGATTCCCTATGAGGGCGGTGATGACATGGACCGAATGGGAATGGAGATTGTAGATCATACAATTGAAATGATTCTTGTCTTTGATGAATCAGGGGAAATTAAATTTTCCAATCAGACGGTAAATCAGGAATTGGGCTATGAGGAAGGCATGGAGCATCTGAATATGAAGGATGTGATGCTCAAGCAGTTTTGCGGGGACGGAGGAGGATTTTCAATCGGGAAGCTGTTGAGTGCATCGGAAGCGGTCCTGTATCGGAAGAATCAATCCTGCTTTACGGCGGCGATCCGGGTGGTGCCCTCAAAGGTTAAACAGGGACAGTATCAGCTTCTGGCCACCGATAACACGCAGCGACAGGAGCTGCAGCGCCAGCTGGTGCGGGTGAAGGAAGAGGCGGCCGAGGCGATGAAGGCTCGAAATGAATTTGTGGCAAATGTCACACACGAGCTGCGGACGCCGTTGAACGGTATGCGGGGACACCTGACGACGCTTCGGGATACCAATCTGGATGCCAAGCAGCTTAGGACGACCGATATAATTTTGCAGTGCTGTGAGAATATGGCGGCAATTATCAATAATATTCTTGATTTTTCTAAAATGGAGGCCGGCAAATTTACCATCGAGAAAAAGGAATTCAATTTCCGCAAGATGTTAAACCATGTGATTGATACCAGTATCACCGCGATTAATGAGAAGGGCTTGTATCTGATTGCCAATGTGGCGGAGGATATACCGGAGAACGTGGTCGGAGATGAGCTCCGCATCATACAGATTCTCAACAATTTGTTGTCCAATGCGATCAAATTCACATCTGTAGGTTATATCAGCATTGAGATTACCAAGGCGTTGGAATTCGGCAAGGAGCTGGAGCTGTTCTTTATGGTCAAGGATACCGGAATCGGAATGACGAGAGAAGAGCAGGATAAGATTTTTAAGAGCTTTACACAGGCAGACGCCTCAATTACACGTAAATATGGCGGAACCGGCCTTGGTCTGACCATTACCAAGCAGCTGGTCGAATTGATGGGAGGAAGTATCCACCTGGACAGTGAGAAGGGAAAGGGGAGTACTTTTTCATTTCGGATTCGTCTGGATCTGGTGCAGAATCAAGAACAGCCGTCTGCGGAAGGAAAGAAGGCGGCAGAAGCTGTGCCGCTGTTTAAACAGTGCAATGCCAGTGTCAACCGTTTTGACAGTATGGAGAATTTTTTTGCTTTTGGAACGCAGGAGAATACTCAGGAGATCCGCAATAAGATGGAGAAGCTGATTATTTGTTTGGAACTGGAAGCCTGGGATCGGGCGGAAAGCTTTGCCAGCAATTTAAAGTCGCTTTTGCGGGATCGGGAGGATTTGAAGAAGCTGGTCTTTCGATTGGAGATGTGCCTGCGCAAGGAGGACTACGACAAGAGCATGAAACGATATCAGGATTTGAAGTCCGGGCTGGAGGCTGAAATCGGAGGGATATAATAGATGGATAGCTTTAAAAATGATCATGTACCGCAGATATTGATCGTGGATGATGTAGAGATTAATTTGAGCATCTTGGAAGAGATTATCCGGGACATGGGATATATTCCCAAATGCGCCTCCAGTGTCAAAGAAGCGGCCCGGCTGATGGAGGAGATGCTGCCCCAGCTGATTCTTTTGGATATCTACATGCCGGAGATCGGCGGCTTTGAATTTGGCGAGCGGCTGAAGAAGAATGTGCATACAAGGGATATCCCAATTATCTTTATTTCAGGTGATACAGCGAAAGAGAACAAATGGAAGGGCTTTGAGCTGGGATGCGTGGATTTTATTACTAAGCCCTTTGACATGCGGGAAGTCGCCATGCGGGTGAATACGCATCTTAAAATGTATCAGATGAAGCAGGAACAGGAGGTCAGCAATCGCAATCTGCATATGGTAATTCAAAATCAGACGAAGCGGTTAGAGGAAGTGCAGCGGAATACGCTGTATGCCTTGGCCCGAATGTCTGAGGAGGATAGTCAGGGCCGCATCAGTCATCTGGAGAATGTGGGCTATAACAGCCGCATCTTGGCGCAAAGCTTACAGCTGAGTCCTGATTTTCGGGAGGAAGTGTCAGAGAATTTTATCCAGATTATCGAAGTGGCTTCCATGCTTCATGACATCGGCAAGCTGCGGACGCCTCAGGGAGTGGCGGTTGACCCGCTGGTAGAGGAGCAGGAGGCACAGCTGGAAGCGCTGGATTATCATGCAATGCAGGGGGCGCGCATGCTGGAGCAGATCTATAATCTTACGAATAAGAATGACTTTTTGGCGATGGCAATTGAGATTGCCAGATATCATCATACGCGTTGGGACGGAAAAGGCAGGCCTGCAGGGAAACAGGGGAAGGAGATCCCGCTGTCGGCGAGGATTACGGCGATTGCAGATATATACGATATTATTAATGAGGACTATAAGGATACGATTACCCCGGAGGAGGGGCTGGCCCTGATTGAGAAAAGAGCCGGAACCTATTACGATCCGGAGATTGTGCGAGTGTTTCAGAAGGTTAGAAAACGGCTTCGCACATAAGCGGTTGTTCTTCGGCCGGGATACAGCGGTCGAGGACGGCACGGGGCAAAGAGGTTCCATGCGGAAGTTGACAAAAAAAGACCAGAATGGTAACATGGTGATAGTCAGAAGAGAAAGCAGGAATTATGCAGAACGTAAAAGTATTGGTCGTAGATGACTCCAAGCTGTTTCGGCGAATTTTGGCGGACGGGTTGAATGAGCAGACGGGTCTGGAGGTTGTGGCAGAGGCTAAGGACGCCGTCAGTGCACGGGAGGCAATCACAAGATACCGGCCCGATGTGATGACGCTGGATATTGAGATGCCGGGGATGAACGGACTGGAATTTTTAAAGCAGATCCTGCCCCAGTATCCGATGCCGGTGGTGGTTGTCAGCTCTCAGAGCCAGAGGGTGTTTGACGCCATGCAGGCTGGTGCGGTTGATTTTGTAAGTAAACCGGTGACAACGGATGTGGATGGAATTGCCAGATTCATCAAGCAGGAGCTGTCGGTTAAGGTTAAAATTGCTTCCACGGTCAAAAAGTCAAAGCTCAAGATCCGCACGCACGTCAGACCGGTCAGTCACGGAACGATCAGCAAAGCGAAGCTGGATTTGATCGCGATCGGTGCTTCTACTGGTGGAACCGAGGCTACGCGCGAGCTGATCGAAGCGTTTGGCGTTGACCTTCCGGGGATTGTGATTGTACAGCATATGCCAGTAGGATTTACCAGCATGTACGCCGGCCGTCTGAACGATGTCTGCCGGCTATCGGTGAAGGAAGCGAAGACCGGAGATTTGGTTCGGCCGGGGCAGGTGCTGATTGCACCGGGCGACAAGCATATGCGGCTGGTAAAGATGGCGAACGGTTATCAGGTGGACTGTCGGGCAGAGGCCAAGGTGAGCGGGCATTGTCCGTCTGTGGATGTGCTGTTTCATTCGGTGGCCAAGACGGCGGGGAATAAGGCGATGGGCATTATTCTCACCGGGATGGGCCGGGACGGCGCTGACGGCTTGCTGGCGATGAAACGGGCCGGAGCCATTACCATTGGTCAGGATGAGAGAAGCTGCATTGTCTATGGAATGCCAAAGGCGGCGTTTGACTTAGGTGCGGTGGACTATCAGCTGCCGCTTCAGAATATAGCGGATAAAGTATATAGTTTATTGAAATAGAAGCAGTGAGTATGATTTTTTCAGGAACTGTGCGAGATAATGATTGGAAAGGAAGGGTGTCATGAAGATTTTAGTAGCAGAAGATGATTTCGCCAGCCGCAAGTTTATGGCAAAATATTTGCAAAAATATGGAGACTGCGATATCACGGTCGATGGGGAAGAAGCAGTAGATGCTTTCTTGATGGCAACAGAGGATGAAGAGCCGTATGATCTGGTCTGCTTGGATGTTATGATGCCGGTATTGGACGGATATCAGGCGCTGAAAGCCATTCGTGATATTGAAAAGGATCGCGGAATTGATGCGGATTCGGCTGTAAAGATTATTATGACGACTGCGCTCAATGAAGAGAAGAATGTAAAGAAGGCATTTGAGATGGGCTGTACGGTATATTGCGGAAAGCCGGTAGATTTGGACAAATTTGAAATGGCTTTGAAAAAGCTGGGATTGATTTAAGCGGAAGAGGAGAATGGGAATCAATGGCTGAAGAATATAATACAGACGGTATGCTGGACATTTTCCTTTACGAAAGTGAACAGCTATTGGAGAATCTCCAGGATATTGTACTGGCCAATAAGGATGAAGAGTGCTTCGACGAAGCGGCAATCAATGAAATATTCCGTGTGATGCATACCATAAAAGGCTCTGCCGGTATTATGATGTTTGAGAATGTTGCCAAGGTTGCCCATAAGCTGGAGGACGTGTTCTATTATTTACGGGAGTCCCATCCGAAGAATGTTCCTCACTTGGAACTGGTGGACCATGTACTGAACGTATCCGATTTTATTCAGGGAGAGTTGGAGAAGATCAAGGAGGGAGACAGTCCTGATGCGGATCCAGAGAAGATTCTGGAAGAATTAGATAAATTTTTGACCGGCTTGAAGAGCGGCATTGTAAAAAAAGGAGATGCTCTGCCGCCGGAGAATACGTATGTAGAGCCAAGTCAATTCTACATCGCACCGACCGGTGGGGATGCGGGGAAATATTATAAGATCTCTGTCTATTATGAGGCGGAGCTGGCAATGAGCAATATCCGCGCGTATACGGCGGTCTATGCGCTGAAGGAAGTCGCCGAGGATCTGAAGTACATCCCGGAAGACATTATGACCAATGAAGAGAGTGCGGATGAGATTCTAAACGACGGATTTCACATGCTGATCAAGACTCAGGGCAGTATCGACGAGATTCGGGAGATTATTGAAAAGGGTACGGGCGTATCCCAGATTAACATTTATGACTCTTCGATCAAGGAGTTTACACTTGGTTTTCGGGACGAAGAGCCGGAGCCGGGAGAATTGGCAGTCAGCGAGGGTGAGAAAGGCGCAGGCGCTGCGGAGGGCAAGGAGAGCAAGGAGCTGGCGCCTGGTGATTATGTCATTCGGGCCAAGGAGCCGGGTAAAGGGAAGAAGCTGGCAAAACCGCAGTCCAAGCAGCCGGTAAAACAGAGCTTTATCAGTGTCAGCATTGAGAAAATGGATTCCTTGATGGATCTCATCGGCGAGCTGGTAATTGCGGAGGCAGTGGTGCTGCAGAATCCCGATTTGAAGGTGCCGGGGCTGGATTTGAGTAATTTCCAGAAGGCTTCCGGTCAGCTGTCGAAAATTACTTCCGAGCTTCAGGATGTGATCATGGCCATGCGTATGATGCCGCTGACCAACACCTTCCAGAAGATGAACCGGATCGTTTTTGACGTTTCCCGAAAGCTGAGCAAGGACATCGAACTGGAGATGATCGGAGAGAATACGGAGGTAGATAAGAATATCATCGAGCATATTTCCGATCCTCTGATGCATCTGATTCGTAATTCTCTTGATCACGGAATCGAATCGAAGGAGGATCGCCAAGCAGCGGGTAAGAATCCCAAGGGCAAGATTACGCTGGAGGCCAAGAACGAGGGCGGTAAGGTCTATATTACGGTGAAGGATGACGGAAAAGGCCTGAACCGCGAGGCGATCTTGAAGAAGGCCAGAGCCAACGGGCTTCTGGGACAGCGCAATCCAGAGGAATTAAGCGATAAGGAAGTGTACCAGTTTATTACGCAGCCCGGATTTTCGACCAAGGAAAGTGTTACAGAGCTTTCCGGCCGAGGCGTTGGTATGGACGTGGTGGTGAAGAACATCCAGGCAGTAGGCGGAAAGCTGGAGATTGACAGTACGCCCGGCGAAGGCTCGGAGATGAGCCTGAAGATTCCGCTGACACTGGCCATCATCGACGGAATCGTGATGGAGGTAGGCAATACCACCTTTGTTGTAGAGATTGGTGCGGTTCAGGAATTTATCAGCGTGCATCGGGATATGGTCATTCGTGAGCCGGATGGAGAAGAATATATTAACATACGGGGAGAGTATTATCCCTTCATTAAATTATGTGATAAATACCATATTCAGGAGAATACTCAGTCTCTGGAAGATGGAATTGCGGCGGTACTGGAATACGAGGGTAAGACAATCTGTGCGTTTGTAGATCGGCTGGTGTCCGAGCAGGAGATTGTAGTAAAGCCCATTCCCTCATATCTCAAGAAGATCAATGGCATTTCCGGCTGTACGCAGTTAGGAGACGGAAGTATCGCCCTGATTCTGGATATTGCGGGTATCATATAAGGAAAGGAGCAGGCGATGGTAGATGAACTGCAGGTAGACGAGATCTTAGAAGAGGAAGAGGATACCCAAAAGGACATGTATATGACCTTTAAGTCCGGAGATGAATATTTTGGTATCTCCATCAGTAATGTCAATGAGATCATTGGGATGTCAGCTATCACACAGGTTCCCGACGCAGAGGATTACGTCAGAGGATTGATTAATCTGCGCGGAAAAATTATTCCGGTGATTGACGTTAGGGTGCGTTTTCGCCAAGAGGCTTTGCCCTATACGGATAGAACCTGCATTATTGTGATCAATGTCAAGGATACCGTAGTAGGCTTGATTGTGGAGAAGATTGATGAAGTCATTAAGATTGACAAGAACAATGTAATTCCGCCTCCTTCTTTGAATCAGAATGTCAGTGGAAGTAACAAATATGTCTGTGGCCTTGCGAAGGCGGAGGATGGTGTGAAGCTGCTGCTTAGTCCGGAACGGTTGATTCAGGATGAGGATTTTTCGACTTATTACGATGAGCCGAACGTAGATGAGGAAGCGGAGAAAGGATAGGAAGCAGCATGAAAAATTTTTCCATTCGTAAGAAATTAATTGTTGGTTTTTCGATTGTCTTGGTGCTGATGGTATTTATTTGCTACGCCGGAATTTCGTCGATGATGAAAGTCACCAGCGGGGCCTATGATGTCGATTATATGAAAAAGGCGGAAATTGCCGTTGCGATATTGACCTTGATCGGCGTGATTATTGGATTGCTGGTCGAGATTCAGGTGATTCGTGATATCCGCAAGCCGGTGCAGGTGCTTCAGGCGGCGACGAGAAGGCTGACCGAGGGCGATATTGAGGTGGAGCTGACGAAATACGGCGAGAATGAGCTGGGTGAGCTGACGGACGGCATCGAGAAGCTGACGGATAATACAAAATATCAGGCATCTGTGGCAGAGCGGATTGCATCCGGTGATCTTGACTTTCAGGTGGAAGTAAAGAGCAGCAAGGATGTGCTGGGCAATGCGTTTGCGCAGATCGTAAAAGAGCAGAATACGATGCTTTTGAATATTCGCGAATCCGCAGAGCAGGTGGCTCTGGGAGCAGATCAGGTCTCCGGCGCCAGTCAGTCCTTGGCGCAGGGCGCGACCGATCAGGCCAGCGCCATTCAGCAGGTAACGGCTTCCATCGACGAGATTGCGGAAAGCACCAGAGGCAATGCAGAGAAAGCAAAGGCTGCCAATGATATGGTCAACGATGTGAAGCAGCAGGCAGAGACGGGCAACCAGCAGATGAAGGATATGATTGTTGCTATGCAGCAGATCAATGAGGCTTCAGAAGGAATCTCAAAGATTATTAAGGTGATTGACGACATTGCTTTTCAAACCAATATTTTAGCCCTCAATGCTTCGGTTGAGGCGGCACGGGCAGGCATTCATGGAAAAGGGTTTGCAGTGGTGGCGGATGAAGTGCGTAATCTGGCCGGCAAGAGTGCACAGGCGGCCAGTGAGACGGCAGAGATGATTGAAGATTCTGTCCGCAAGGTAGAGCAGGGCGTGAAGCTGGCGGAAGAGACAGCGGTCGCGTTGGATGAGATTATGACCCATATTGACGAAAGCGTTTCTGTGATGAACAGTATTGCAGAGGTTGCAGCGGATCAGGCGACGGCGGTCACGCAGATTGATCAGGCCATTGGGCAGGTTTCCCAGGTTGTTCAGACGAATTCTGCAACCAGTCAGCAATGTGCGGCGGCCAGTGAGCAGCTTTTGAACCAGGCAACCGTGCTGAAGGAAATTATGAATCATTTCCGGCTGGCCCATCGTGGCTCCAGCGGGGGCGATTCCAGTCTGGGTTCGCATCTATGATTGGGACGGATGCAAGGAACCGCTTGTGTTCGGCCATTACAAAAGCAAAAAAGATTTTGCGTGAGCAAAGTCTTTTTTGCTTTACATCATTTCCACAATTGCGTATAATGAATGTCATGTGTGAGGAACGATTTCCCAAGTGAATCAGCAGTCGCACAGAGGTCACAGGTGTG
This sequence comes from uncultured Lachnospiraceae bacterium, assembly GCA_947089585.1. Lineage (GTDB taxonomy): Bacteria > Bacillota > Clostridia > Lachnospirales > Lachnospiraceae > 14-2. The sequence goes on from CAMULB010000035.1 coordinate 13,144, forward strand.
AATGATGTTTGGAACTGAGGTGTAAAAATGCTGAAACGATTGAGCAGAACCCAGACGATCGCGCTGGGATTTTTTATCATTATTTGTGTGGGGACGCTGCTTCTGATGCTGCCGATTTCTGCCAGAAGCGGTGCGTGGACCGGGTGGCATGATGCGCTGTTTACGGCCACGAGCGCCACTTGTGTGACGGGGCTGGTGGTGGTAGATACATACCAGCACTGGAGTGTGTTTGGGCAGATGGTGATTTTGTGTCTGATTCAGATTGGCGGATTGGGCTTTATTACAATGGGGATGTTCTTTTCGATTTTTCTGCGGAGAAAGATTGGACTAAAGGAACGGAACCTGATTCAGGAGAGTGTCAATGGACTGCAGCTGGGCGGAGTAGTTCGCCTGGTGAAGATGATTGTTCCCTGGACGCTGCTGATTGAAGGCTGTGGTGCCTTGATTTTGACGCTGCGTTTTGTGCCGGAGATGGGATGGAAGCGTGCGCTGTGGAATGGGATCTTTCATTCGGTTTCCGCATTTTGTAACGGCGGGTTTGATCTGATGGGACGCTATGAGGAATATTCCTCACTGGTTCGTTACCAGGACGATCTGGTGGTCAATGTGGTGATTATGCTGTTGATTGTGATTGGTGGCATCGGTTTTATCGTCTGGGATGATATCATTCGGCATAAATTCCATGTCAAGCGATATCTGCTGCACACCAAGATTGTTCTGGCGACGACAGCCGTGCTGATTTTTGGCGGGGCGCTGCTCTTTTTTCTGTTTGAACGGGAGAATGTGCTGGACGGTCTGAGCACTCAGGGGCAGGCTCTGTCCTCGCTGTTTGGCTCGGTGACAGCCCGCACGGCAGGATTTAACAGTACGGATACAGGGGCATATACACAGGCGACGCGGATGCTGATGGTAGTGCTGATGTTTATTGGCGGCAGCCCCGGCTCGACGGCAGGAGGAATTAAGACGACTACGATGGTGGTGCTGATTCTGATTGTGATTTCAAATTTGCGCGGCAAGTCAGAGCTTAATATTTTTGGCCGCTGTCTTGAGGAGGATGCCGTAAAAAAGGCCAGTACGGTATTTTTGATGAATTTATCCCTGGCGATCGTCAGTGTAACGGCGATTTGTGCGCTGCAGCCCTTTGCGATGGACGATGTACTGTTTGAAGTAAGCTCTGCGATTGGAACGGTGGGGATGACGACCGGCATTACCAGAGATTTGTCATTTGTATCGCGGACGCTCATGATTGTGCTGATGTATTGCGGACGAATTGGAAGTATGTCCTTTGCGCTCTCCTTGTTGGAACGAAAGCATCATGCTGCAATTCGTTTCCCCAAGGAGCGTATTACAATCGGGTAACAACGCGGCGCGCTGTTTGTGCAGGGAGCGTATTACAATTGGATGGTGAGGAGATAGAAAATGAAGTCGATTTTGATTATTGGGATGGGACGTTTTGGACAGCATTTGTGCCGCAATTTATTGAAATTGGGCAATGATGTGATGATTGTAGATCAGAAGGAGGAGACACTGGAAGAGCTGTTTCCGCTTGTTACCAGTGCGAAGATCGGAGACTGCACCAAGCTGGATGTGCTGAAAAGCTTCGGCGTGGGCAATTTTGACGTCTGTGTCGTCTGCATCGGTACAAATTTTCAAAGCAGCTTGGAGATTACCAGCTTACTGAAGGAATTGGGTGCGAAACGGGTGATCAGCAAGGCGGCGCGGGATGTGCATGCCAAATTTTTGCTGCGCAATGGGGCAGACGAGGTGATCTATCCAGAGCGGGATATTGCGGAACGTCTGGCCGTGCGGGTGACGGCCAATCATGTGTTTGATTATATTGAAATGGGCGATTATGGAATCTATGAGATTCCCACGTTGAAGGAATGGCAGGGACGAACCATCAAGGACGTTAATTTCCGCGTCAAATACCATGTCAACATTTTGGGTATAAAGCGCAATGGAGAGACGGATTTGCTTCCGGGAGCGGAATATATATTTCGCCCGGATGAGCATTTGATGGTGATTGGCAAGAAAGAGGATGTAGAATTTATTTTAAAGCATCTGTAAAATAGGCAGGAATAGCGTTGTTTTGGCGGAAAACGTACTGTATTGAATTTATTGTTTTAAAAAATAAGGTTGTTTCAGCGGAAGCGGGGATAATTCGGAAAGAGGCAAAATAGTTTGAGCACCTATGACTGCTGCAAAGGAGAGAAATATGCTGCAATTTTTGTTGGAGCTGGATGGGAAGATCCTGCTTTTTATTCAGGAATTCTTAAGAACGGATTGGCTGACGGCGTTTTTTGGCTTCATTACCAGCCTTGGAAACGGGGGCGTGATCTGGATTGTATTGGCGGCGATTTTGCTGTGCACAAAGAAGTATCGGAAAACGGGAACGGCGATGGCGGTAGCGCTTTTGATCGGTTATTTAGCGGCCAACTTGATTTTGAAAAATCTGGTCATGCGCGTTCGTCCCTATGAGGCGGTTGCGGGTCTGCAGTCTCTGATTGGGCCGATGTGGGACAGCTCGTTTCCGTCGGGACATACCACCAGTTCGATTGCGGCGGGGGTGGTTCTGCTCAAAGGGATGCCGCGCTATGTGGGCGTTTTCTGTTTCGCATTGGCAGTATTGATTGCCATAAGCAGGCTGTATCTGGGCGTGCATTATCCAACGGATGTGTTGGCGGGGGCAGTGATTGGAGGATTGGCTGCATTGGCAGCCAGGACAGCGGTAAAGGCAAAGTAGGCATTTGTACAGCGTGTGATCCATTTGAATCCATGCTGCACATGCCGGACAGGTTGAGAAAAGAGGGATGATTATGCCACAGGGAAATCCAAAAAGCGGGGAGCGTTATCTTCATTTTAAACAAAAGCTGTATCAGGTGATCACAACCGCCGAGCATTCGGAGACGGGCGAGCGACTGGTGATTTACCAGGCGTTGTACGGCGAATTTCAGATCTATGCCAGGCCGTTATCTATGTTCATCAGCGAGGTAGATCGGGAAAAATATCCGCAGGCGGGCCAGCGCTATCGGTTTATGCTGGTAGAGGATCATGTATCGGCGGCGGATCACAAGGCGGCGTTAAATCGTGAGGGCCGGGCGGAGCTGTCTGCTGGAAATGAGCTGGATTCGCGCTCGGATTGTGAACGGCAGAAGGAACACAGAGACAGGATTGTGCGCCGCCCGTCCGAAGGAAGAGCATTGCGCAAGGCGGCAGCAGAGGCGGCCGGACAGCCTTCGCGATCTGGAAAAAGGATTGAAGGGAAGGATATTACCGCGTTGTTGATGGATTTTTACGACGCTGAATCCTTTGATGAGAAATATGACATTCTGACTGCGATGCAGAATGGAATTACAGATATTATGATTGACAATATCGCCGTAGTGCTGGATGTGGTGATTCCAGAGGGCGACTTGTATGTGCGTTATGAGGAATTGAGACGTTGTCTGCGGACGCGTCAGCGGTATGAGCTGGTGCGTCCCTGATCAATCGTATTTCCGGTGCGCGATGGTGAGGTCTCATCTTTGCCAGTGTGCGAGCGCACTGTTGTGATAGTCTCCCGAAAAAGTCACGTCTTTTCCGAACCATTCCGGCGGAACAAAGGCGTTGGCTTCTTCCTCGGAGGGGAATTCGACCTCGGCTAAGATTAGCGGCGCTAATTCGCCTTCAAATACGTCCAGCTCGATGGTCCGATTCTTGGGCAGCGGGAGCTTGTAACGTTTCTTTTGAATCAAACGGCCGTCCGTTTTGGTACGGAGATGGCGATAGGCTTCCTCGGTCAGCGGCAGATTGTATTCTTCGCGCACCATCAGGCCGTCGGATTTGTAAGTCAGATAATAGTCCTGATCCTGCTTGCGGATTCGCACGACCGGGCTGGTACAGAGGTAGCCCTGTTCGATTTGGTGACAGGGGTAGGTTGTATAATTGTGCGGCAGCTGGTGAATCAGATATTTTCGTTCAATTTCCATAAGAACCTCCATCGTGATTAGATTTCTATTAGTATACTATAACCAGATAAAATTTCAAGGGGCTGAATCACTTGGAACGGACGGTTTTAGTTCCTTCTATGAGGAGCTGCCTGGAGAGAATAAAAAAAGACAGCATTGGTTTATCTTCCGTCCGGGAGACATGCCAACGCTGTCTTTGATTGGTTTATCCGGTCAGAGATACGCAAAGCATCCCAATGACCGTTTCACTTTTGCAGTTTTTATGCGTGATACCGGGATGCTTACTGCATGCCGCCGGACATCTGCTGCTCCTGCTTCATGATCATTTTCTTGACCATTTCACCGCCGATGGAACCGGCCTGGGCAGATGTTAAATCTCCGTTATAGCCTTCCTTTAACGGTACGCCGATTTCAGAAGCAACCTCCTGTTTGAAACGCTTCATTGCTTCCTTTGCTTCAGGTACTGCCATGCTGTTTGTGTTAGAACCGGAATTGTTAGACATTCGATTCACCTCCAAGTAAATACAATATAGTTTTTAAGATAAGTGAACTTATCTTGGTGTTATTATTTACAAGGAACCAAAATATATGTTGGAAATTTTTGCTACTGCGATAGATTTACAAATCCTTTACAAAAATCAATCGTATTTCGAGGAGAAATCTGTTATATTGTAGGGAGAAGGACAGCGGCTTTGGGCCGTGGCACAGGAAGCAAGAGAACAAGCGGGGATGAAGATGAAAAAGATATTGGTAGTGGAGGATGAAGCGGCGATCAATGATTTGCTTTGCATGAATTTGGAGATTGCAGGATATGAGCCGATTGCATTTTTTGACGGGGCTGAGCTGAGCGGACACTTGAAGCGGGAGTCAGGGTATGATCTCGCGCTTTTGGATATTATGCTGCCGGGAAAAGACGGTTTTGCATTGCTGGAGGAGCTGAAAGGCTATGGCATTCCGGTGATTTACCTGACTGCAAAGGGCGATTTGCCCAGCAAGGTGAAGGGCCTGCAAAACGGAGCCGAGGATTATATTGTCAAGCCCTTTGAGATGCTGGAGCTTTTGGTGCGAGTGGATAAGGTGCTGCAGCGGTTTGGCAGCCTGGAGGAGGAGCAGATTCAGATTCGTGACGTATGCATTTGCCCCAAGAAGCGGACGGTACATAAGGACGGCAGGGAGGTTTCGATGCAGCCGATGGAATTTGACTGCTTGTTGATTCTTTGGAAATACCGCAATCGCGTGATGACCAGAGAAGAGATTTTAAATATTCTCTGGGGCGTTGACTTTGCCGGAGAGAGCCGCACCGTGGATGTGCATGTGGGAAATATCCGCAGAAAACTGGATTTTGCAGATGTGATTCTAACGGTGCCGCGGGTAGGATACCGGATGGAGGCGCCAGTATGAAAGGAATTGTAATGGCGCCGCAGACGGGATAGCAGATGGAGGTGCCTGAATGGATTTGGTGAAAAGGATTGCTGTGACTGCGTCAACCATGTTTTTTGTGTTGGCGCAGATTTTTTCCCTCTATGTAATTTTTACCGGCCAGCGCGAGAAGCTGTCTTTGATTCGGGAGAAGGAACAGCAGATTTTTGCGGGCAGCACCGCGCGCGTTGTCGTCCAATGGGAAGAAATGATCGAGGAAATGACTGCGCCGGGGAGCATGGCGATGGAACAGGCTGCCGTATATTGTTTTCGCAGCTATATGCCGGAGCACTCGGCGCTGTATCGAGGGCAGCGGGAGCTGTTTCACAGAAGCGCCTATGATTTTATGACGGCAGACCTGCAGCTTGCAAACGGGGAGGTGCAGAGTAGGGCGGAAACGGTAGACGGGACAAGGCTGCTGGTGTTTTATCAGTGTTATGTGCCGAAGGGAGCGCAGCAAAAAACACAGGAGGATGCGTATTTCTTTTTTTATACGGTGGATGTGAGCGAGCTGTATCGTTCCGGGCTGCGGTGGATTTTTTGGGAGCTGCTGCTTTCGCTGTTGATTTCTGCCGGCATGGCTGTGCTGCTGGTCGTTTTAATACATAAAATTACCAAGCCGCTGCAGGATTTGAATGAAACACAGCGGCAGCTGATCGGGAGTATGTCCCATGAATTAAAAACACCGCTGACGGCCATCAAGGGCTATTCGGAAACCTTGCTGCGGGTGCAGCTGTCCGCAGAGCGCAGGGAGAAAGCGCTGGATTACATTTACCGGGAAAGCGGGAGGCTCTCGCGGCTGTCGGAAAAAATGATGGAGCTGACCAAGCTGTATGAGCCGGAATGCAAAAT
>CAMULB010000036.1 GCA_947089585.1 uncultured Lachnospiraceae bacterium
CTCTGCATATTCCAGCAAATTTACAATCCACTCAAACGCCTGCGCTTCTCCCATCCCTTGCCCGGATATCCCTTTGCATAAAATCGTATGATAACGCTGGCTAAGCGTCGCAAACCATTCCTGCAGAGCAGGTGAAAACCGCTCCTTCTCTCCGATCCCCGCAAACAGCATCCAGTCATCTGCCGAAATCTGCAAAAAATCCATGGTCGAGACAGGTTCGACTTGCGGCAGGGCAGCCGCTTCCTCCGTGTAAAACCTTCTTCCCGCCACATCCTTCACCCGATCCCACAATGGCCAGAACTCAACGCCATAGATCTCAGACACCACCTTCAGAACATAAGCCGGCGCATCGGACAGACCGGCAAAAAAACCGATCGCTTTCAGATGCTCCTCACCATCATCACAATCCAAAGCATTCGCTTTCAGATGCTCCTCCTCACCATCATCACAATCCAAAGTATTCGCCTCTGTCTGCAGCTCATCGGAGCGCAGAAGCGCTACAATCCGAGACAGCTGTTCCTTCTGATCTTTTCTGCTCCTTTGATGATACTGCATGACTGCCGCATGCACCCGCTCCACACAGTCAAAGAAATCCAGTTTGTGGGCCTCTCCCTTAGGCGGGTGCTCCGTCAGCCCCAGCTTTGCCAGCAAGGGCGAAAATTCCGCAGCCGCCACCGTCGTTCCCGACAGGACAGACCGGATCTCGTAATACCCGATCAACCCCACGAAATCCTGTACCCAGACCAGCCAATCATATAAGTTCAGATCCGGTTCTCCCTGCTCATGCAACAACGCAAACAGCGGCCAGGGATCGCGATTGCCGCGGGAAAAATGTGCGTCAAAGAGCTGATTGATCCATCCCGTGTACTTCTCGTTCGTCACCCAGGCTCCATTCAACCAGGCAGCAGACGGCTGTGCAAGATACAAGCTCTCCAGAACATAAGCTGCAGCCATCACCTGATAAAATTGACGCCATCCAAGCCTTCCGCTGTAAATATTTCCGCTCCTACTGCTGTATCCTGCCCGATCCTGTCGTCCGTCTTCAAAATAATTATAACAAACCTCTATCCCGTCTGCCGTTCGCTCTGGCCTGCACATGACGGTCACTTCTCTGCCGCATAATTCCTCCTGCTTCAACCCCATCATCCCGCCAGATCCAAACAGCAGCTTTATGCGTTCCAAAAATTCCGCTTCCCGATCCGCCGTAAGCTTAACCCCATTCTTGCAAAACACTTCTGCCTCCGTTCTCATCCTGTTCGCTCCCGTCCCTTCTGTCTTCCAAAAAAGTCCACCACTATGAACGCTGCACGGCGCTGGCCATTGATTTGCCCACCCGCAGCAGCTCGGCATATTTCAAAATACGTTCTGTCTGTGCACGCTCTGCCTCCATATAATCACAAAGCTCCACCGCCAGCCCGCGGTCTGCACCGGCCCGGTCTAAGCGCATACGATCACAGAAGCTTCGTTCTATCTCATAAATATTATACCCGCCAAACGGTGTCCATATCCTCTTAATTCCAAACGAAAAAATACTGCTGGAAAAATAATGCCGTTCGAGCGGGAAATTCAGCTTCATCTTACTGCGGTCGGTACGCTCGGTGGCAACCGACAGGACGCTTGGCTCCTCCCTTCCCACTCCTTGATAATAGCAGGCGCTTCGCAGGGCGATCACCGCACGCGGATTGCTCAGGCACGCTTCAATACATTTATAATCTCCCGGCTTGTCATACGCACACTGCGTCAGCCAATAATAGCCGAAACAAACCTTCTCCAAATATTCCTCCCCGGTCAACTGTGCAATCTGGCGGTTTGTAAATCCCTCCTTCTCCAATTCCCTGGTACTGATGTAACCCCTGCGCCGCTGACACAGCTGCTCTATCCTACGATAGGTACTGACTCTCATCGCACCCTCCATTCCAACGACCTTCCGCCTCCCTCAGGCGATCAGCCAAAATCAAACCGCATTTTTTATTACACATATATTAGCATTTTTAGCTACACATGTCAACGAAATCCGCATTGAGACTACCATTGTTCACAATTTGTGAAAGGGTCATGTCTGTATAGGCGCTGCTTCCTTTACCTTTTTTCTAGACACAGAAGCAAAAGACCGCGGCAAAAGACTTGAAAAATCGTCACGCGCATGGTAAAATGGGATGTGCGAAATTTGTTCGGTTCTATCTGTCAAATCCCTGACTAACCGGGCGGATGATGTAACTCTTTTTCTCAGGGGGAAGTTCTATGAAATTTCTGATTAATCGCAAACTTGCTACACGCATCGGCGTGATCACAACTGTCATTACCTGTATCGGAATGCTGCTGCTCTGGCTGATTGTCTCTAACCGTACCGCTTCAATGGTGGAGAACAATATTACCAATCAGATGATGGATGCCGTAGAATCCAGAGCGGCAATCATCAACGACTATGTAACCTCAGCAGAGGAATATATGACTGCTTTTGCTCTGAGCAGCGAGGTGCGAGAACTCCTTGCCAATCCAAAAGATCCAGACCTGCTGCAAAGAGGGCAGCAATATACCGAAGATTTTGCCGAAGTAAAGGGTATTTTTGAAGGATTATACATTGGTACACCCCAAACCTATATCCTGACCCACACATCGCAGAGCGCAATCGGAATAACCACACGTGACGGTGATTCTCTGGATGAATTTCATGACACAATCTTAAGCCAGCCTCAGCTGACTAACCTGGGAATCATGAAATCCCCCGGAACCGGAAGCATGATTCTCTCCATGTACTATCCATTGTTTGACGGCTCAAGCTGCATCGGCTACGTAGGCGCCGGCGTATATGCCAGCCGCCTGATGGACGTACTGCTTGGTCTGAATCTGGAGGGCCTTCCCAACAGCGAATATGTATTTTTGAATGTAGAATCCGGCGCTTACCTCTATCATCCAGATGAAACGCTGCTCAATACCCAGACAGAGGACAAGGGCTATCTGGAAATTATCAAGCGCATCAAAGCAGACGGCAGCACGGATGCAAATACATATACCTACCGCGACGAAAACGGCGTAACACAGCTGGTCGTATACAAATACCTCGCGGACCGCAACTGGGTATTCATGATCCGCGATCATGCGGATGAGGTCTATGCAAAAGTTACAGATGTTCGCATTTCCGTGGGAATTCTCTGCGCCATCGTAACAGCGGTCATTATCCTCGTCACATTGCTGATTCTTTACCGGGAAGGCAAAGAGCTCATGGTCTTGGAACGCTCCATCCGCCGGTTAGGAAATCTGGAGCTTTCCACCGACCAGGAGCTTGAGCCTTTTTATGGCAGACATGACGAGATCGGATTGATTGCCCAGACCATTCATCATGTCTGCGACTATTTGCGCAAGACCATCGACGATATCGGCCGTATTTTAGGCGAGATGGCAGATGGCAATATTGCGGTCGATATACAGAGAAACGAATCCTATTATATCGGCGATTTCCGGGTTCTGGCCGAAAGCCTGATCAGCATTCGCACCCATCTGACCGACGTCATGCGCGAGATTGCGCAGATCGCCAACCAGGTAGGCAGCGGGGCCAACCAAGTATCGGACGGCGCGCAGACACTGGCCGAGGGAACCCTGCAGCAAAAGCTCTCGATCAACGGGCTGGTAGACAATATCTCCGAGATGACCTCCCAGCTGAAAAACAGTACTGCCCGCTGCGGCAACGCCAGCAATCTGGTTGACCGGGCCACCGGCTATGCCGCAGAAGCCGATACCAAGATGGAGCAGTTAATTGCCGCCACCAGAAATATTGACCAGTCGTCCACACAGATTGTCAGCATCATCAAGACGATTGAAGATATCGCTCTCCAGACGAATATCCTTGCGCTCAACGCCTCAATTGAGGCAAGCCGGGCCGGCACTTCCGGAAAAGGCTTTTCCGTAGTCTCGGATGAAGTCCGAAACCTTGCCGCTCGATCTGCCGATGCCGCAAGGGATACCAGCACCTTAATCGGCCATTCGCTTGAAGATGTCAAGACCGGTACGGAATCCACCAATCTTGCAATCTCCGCCATGCAGGTGATCAGCGAATGCATTCAGTCCATCAAATCGTTGATGGATGAGATCTCGCTCGCCAGCGTTCAGCAATCGGAAATGATTGTCTCGGTGGAAAGCAGAATCAAAGAGGTGTCGAAGGTCATTGAGACCAATTCTTCTGCCGCCGAAGAGAGCGCCGCAATCTCCAATCAGTTGTCCAATCAGGCGCAGACCTTAAATCAGCTGCTGGGTCAATTCCGCATCGAATAGAATTGGATTCGGCCCTTCCCTCGCACAGCGTAAAGCTCCGATGACCGATTTTTGCGGCAGATCAAGAGGCTCCTTTGAACGATCTTTTTCGGGGCACATCAAAAGGCTCTTTTGAACGACCATTTTCGCAGCACATCAAAAAGCTCCAATGACAAATCATCGGAGCTTTTTTTAATTATTTATAAGCTATCCTCTCGTGCCCGGTTTGGGCGCTATTTCTCATTGGAACAGCACATCACATAGGCAGGCGGAACATTTTTATTTTCCTTCTTGATCGAAATATGGGAAAAATATTGCTCCAGCAGCTTCATCTTCAAACGTGTGTACTGAAATGTAAGAAACGCTCCATCCTTTGTCAGACGCGACTGACATTGCTCCAGTATCCGATGCGACAGCTCCGCCGGAAGACTGGCAAAGGGAAGACCGGAGATAATATAATCCGCCTGTGAATCCCTGCATTTGTCAAGAAAATACCCGATCTTCTCCGCGGAATTATAAATGACATGCACATTGGGTATTTTGCCGTAGCGCTCTTTTAACTGCCGGCAAAAATCGCGGTTGACCTCAAACACCAAAAGCACAGTCGAATCCTTTTTGCGTGCAATGATCTGTTCGGTAAATACACCGGTGCCCGCGCCGATTTCAACGATACACTTTGCCCGTTCAAAATTCACATCCTCCACCATTTTTTGCGCCAAATGCTTTGAACTCGGCTTGATCGCCCCCACCGTTCTGGGGTGTAAAACGTATTGTAACAAAAATGACATATTGTTCCCTTTCCTTTCCTTGAAATCATGATCCGCTCTGCATAATCCAAGCATACACGAACTGTTATTCGCCTGTCGCTTCCCGCCGCGCCGTCTCAAACACCGCATGGCGCGTATGCTGCATCGAACGCAGCGACTTTTTCATCGGCTCATAGAGCGCTTCCTTGCCGATCGCCCGCAGCAGCGCGCGGTCGAACCGTTCCCGCTCCGCATCCTCAAGCTCGTCCTCGGTATCCCATACCCCCCGCTGCTTTACCTTTTCAAACAGCGCTACAATCTCTGCTTCCGCAGCTGGAGAAATCAAAGCGGGATTGATCAGACAGATCTTTTTCAGCTTCGTGCTGCTGGCATCCAATACGCCCAAGCCTCGCCCAAAGCCAACCGCTTCGATCGCAAACATTCCATAGAGAGAGTTTAAAAGCGCATGCAAAAGCTCCCGCGACACGCCGTACTCCTTGACCAGCATCCGCGTAAAGCGCTGATCGACAAAGGCCGGCTCTAAAAACCTTGCGACAAACAGGCGGCGATCCGGCGTCAAGGCCGTGACAAAATCGGCCTTTGTCCCGTCGTCCATCTCATACCACCGGCATCCAGGCCGTTTAAGCGCCTCCGGCAGCAGCCGGCCGGTCTTATTTTTCATCTGCTCAAATTTCTCAATCCAACGCAGCGCCCCGCTGTGGCCCAGCTGCTTGAGCTCCTCCTTAGTACGGTGACAGCAAAAAGCCGTCAAATCCGGCTGCGCGAGATAGGATTTTAAGAGGGCGGGATTTTTCAGCACCGGTTTTAGATACACGTCTTCAATCCCATGGCCCTCGGCCGGGTAAAAGAGCTCGTTCCAGCCCCTGCGCTCCCCCCGCTTGATGGTGAGCAGCCGCTCGGCCGGAATCAGACAGTCGGAAAGCTCTGCAATCCACGATACGTCATGAAACAGCGCATTGAGCGCAATCCCCCGGCCGGTGATCTGCTTCACCTGACGCAAGGAATATTTCTTGACCGAAGCCGCCGAAGCATCCAGCGCTTCGTTCAGCACCACGCTGCCGATGATTTGCTCCTTGGCGGCTGTCTCCAGCTGCCAGATATCCTCATGCAGCAGCCAGAAGGAAATCTCCTCCTCCTCGTCGGGGGCGCCGATTTCCTTTTTCTCCAGCAAAAGGATCGACGCCACCACCTCCGCATTTTGAAACCAACGCCCGCAATCGCTGATGACCACCGCGCGGAGATGATAAAAATACTGCAGGGCGTCAAAAAATTTTCGGCCGATCTCAGTTCCCAGCCAGGAATTAGAGAGAATCATCCCCAGACGTCCCCGCTCGCTTAACAGCTCATGCAGCTTGAAGGGAATATAATGATACAAATCCGTCTTGCCTAAGGTCAGGGAAATTCCGCTGTGGACAAAAATTTTTTCGCCCAGCGCTCGGATGTAAGCTGCCTCGTCTGAGGCGATTTTGTTATATTCGACAAACGGCAGGTTCGAGACAATGGCATCCAGCGGCGGAAAGGTTCTGACGATTCTGCTTCCGTCCACCGGACTGCGCATTTCGATCTCCCTCCCCGTCTCGACCGCAAATACATCCGACAAAAACAGCTGCAGCGGCAGGTTGAGCGCCTCAATCCGGGTGACGGCAATATTGGCAATCTGCAAGGGGTAGGTATGCTTATCGGACATCCAGGTCGTCTGATAGGCCGCGGAGAGATCCAAAAGCCGCCTGGCCTTATTGTCAATCAGCGCCTTGGCGATCGTGCCCGTCCCCGCACACAAATCGGCGCATGTGCCCTGCCAATCCAGAACCGTCATCTGGCACAGCAAATCCGCCAGCACATAAGGCGTGGGAAATTGACCGCGAATTTCTCGCTTGGCGGTGTGAACGGTCTGTTCTAAAATCTCCTGCAGGACGCTCTGCTCCACCTGTTCGATGCCGTGCTCCACCAGAAACCGATTGTAATCGACCAGATCGCGCCAAGTATCGTCGGGAAGACATTCATTGTAGATCACCTTGCAAAAGATATGAAAAAAATCGCCCTCGGCCGTAATCCAGTCAATCACGTTGTTGCCGTCTGCCGGCGTCGTGCTATGATCCAATGCTTCAATCCGGTAGGCGCAATTATGATATTTTTTGACCGCATTGGCAAACAAAATACGGTTGATCCAGTTAAGCAATATATATTTGGCATAGGCCGCATAAAGATCCGTCTCATCGTGCGCAAATTCTTCCTCATATTCTGTCCACCACCGTTTGATCCAACATTCCATCGTCATATTGCGGTTCGCTTCCTGCCTTAGCTTCTCGGCGGTTAAAGCTTTATTCCTCTGTATCAGCTGCGTCAGCAGACCGTCCGCGATCGCCGCCTTCACAGAAGCGGATGCAATCGTCCCCCTCAGCAGATATTCATTGACTGTCAGCACAATTTCGCGGATCACAGGCAGCCACTTGTCCTGATAAAGCGCTACCTCCTCCCGGCTGTGAATAAAATCTGTCTCATTCCAGACCCGCGCCTCTGTAAAAATCCCCTGCGCATTCTTCACATAAAGCTTGCCATATGTAAAATTCCAGATCACAAAGCTGTTTAAGCCCAGCGCATCCGCCTTCCGCGCTGCGTCGCGGATGAAGTCCAGATCCGCAATCCCTACGTCCGGCATTTTCAGCTCCCATCCCTGAAGTACTTTATTCTGCGCCGCATCCTCATACAGCAGTACGTCGGGAAACATACGCTGCTTGCCGACCGCCAGAGTGCGCTCTCCGCCGGCGCTTTTCACCTTCAAATCCATCTGGTCAATCATCGCCCGAATCTCGGATATAATCACAATTGCCCAGCTTCGCTCATTGCGTCTGACTATCGTCTTCAATTGCCCTCTCCCTTTTGCTCCTGCGCCGCAGTCTGCAGCCGCCGCTACCTCTCCTCAAATTCGGAAATCAGGTTCTGCACCTTGATGTATTTGCGCTTTTTTTTGTCCAACTGCTCCCAGGCCAGAAACAGCCGCCGCTTGGCCACGTCGATATAGTCGATCTCCTCGCGCTTAAACAAGGCCACATTCTCATTTTTCTCAATGCCGATAAAATTCCTGCCTTCCATCAGGGCGGCCACGAGAAAGGAGCCGCTGCCAAAGGTATTATCCAGCACCAGATCTCCCGGATTGGTATAGGTGCGCACCATATAGCGCCCCAGCTCAATCGGCTTCTGCGTCGGATGCAGCACGGCTCCCTCAGATTCAGCCGTCTTGACATAGATAATGTCCGTGGGATAGCGCTTGCCCTCGCTGGCGACATGCACCGGCTCAAAATCGCCATAATTTCCGCACAGCTGATTCTTTCTCGTGCCTTTATCATACGGCTCCCCCTGGGTCATCTGCGGATGATAGGTCGGCTGCCGTTTATAAAACACACATACATCCTCATGCTTTCTCAGCGGCTGCTTCTTGGCGTTGAGAAAATTCGTCGGCTTGGACTTTTCCCAGACCCATTTGTATTTGAACATATTCGGCTGGCTCAAAATCAGCCTGGCCGTAAAAATTCCGTTGGAGGTAAGTACAATCGCTCCGTTTGGCTTGATCACCCGCTTGTACTGCTTCCACAACTCATCCAATGGAATATAGCAGTCCCATTCATTCTGAGTCATGCCATACGGCAAATCGCACAGAATCAAATCGACGCTTTGATCTGGAATTTCCTGCATACAGACCAGGCAGTCTCCTTCAAACAGCCGGTTTATCACCGGCTGCAGATCTATGGTATTATTCTCCGTCTTTTTCATATTGCTCTCCAAACACTCTTCTGCCATCCATTCTTTCTCGCTTGCTCATGCAAAATGGCCCTCGTTCTTACTTCGCTTCGTATTTTTATTATATCAGATTCCGCATCATTTTCAAGACGGTATTCTTTTGCAAAACGCCAAAAAACAAACCGACGGCCGAGCCTTACGGTTTGCGCCATCGGTTTGTTTTCCAGTTTGTACAGCCTGATTCTTATTTCGCAGCCGGCAGCATGCTGGCAATGACCAGCATCGTAGCCGGATAATTCTGTTTGTTGAGGATGGATTTTCCTTCCTTGGCCGCAAAATGCATCGAATCATATTTCTTCAAGGTACAGATCTCCTTGCCGTCCTTGTCGGATACGGTCATCTCGCCTTCGAGGATAAAGTAGATCAGCTCTACTGGCGGCTCTACATACTCGGTTCCGCCGCCCGGAAGAAAATGGGACATTCCCAGAGTGAAATTTTCACAATCGCTCTCTTCCTTGCTGTGCAGACGAATCGCGCGCATATCAAAATGGCCCGGTGCGTTGTAAGCTGTTGCATCCTTTACTTCTACTTTTCTCATAATGGTGTCTCCTTTCACTTCACAGTGCATCTTCAAGATGCATTTTTATATTATTCCTGTTTCTTTTTCCTCAAGCCTCCGGCCGCTCTTTTTCGGACCGCCGACGCCTTGCCAGAAGCAGGACAGTAACCAATTGCTTTTTTCGTTTGCTGTGCAAAAAATCTCCCCTCAAGCCTGCCCTGTAAAAAATACCCCCTTTATTCCATCGAAGCGCCGACCGCGCCTTTTACCTTGACAAAGATCAGCATCAGACCGCCCAGCAGACTGATAACCGCAAATACCAGATACGGCACGGTATAGCCTGATGTCACAGAGCGAAGCGCCGCCAGCATGACAAAGGAAAGAGAACGGACAATCCCGACAATCGTATTCACACAGCTGTAGGATACGGCAAAATTCTTGCGTCCGAACGCATAGCTGGCCATTGAGGGAGCAAAGTTGCCGTTGCCGCCGATTGCAAAGCCGAGCATAAAAATACCGATGTACATACAGATCGTGTTCGGCATAATGAGAAAAATAATGCCGATAAAGTACCAGATGCCAAATAAGACAGAAGCCGTCTTGGTTCCCAGCTTCTGATCGACCACACCCCAGAGCACGGAGCCAAGCATACCGATGATTGCAGCCACCGTAATCACCATCAGCGCCGCCGTCATCTCAAAGCCCCTTACTTCCTGGAAATAGCCGATCAGCTGTGACATAATTCCCACGGTTGCCAGGCCAAAGAACCCATATGCGATTCCAAAGATCCATACCTTGCCGTCCTTCAGCGCTTCCATATAAGTAAGTCCCTTTGCGTTCTCCGCCTGCAGCGCGTCCTCTTCTCTATGGATTAGCTCCGCAATCTTCGGATCGTTGTCAGGATAACAGCCCGCTTCCTCCGGCGTTGACTTAATAAATAATGCAACCAGTACCCCGACCACGGCAATCACTCCGCCCATCACGGTCAGCGCAATTGCAATGTTGAAGCGGTTGGTCAGTGCATTCAAAATGATACTGATGCAGGCGCTGGCCAGATTCATGCCGATCGTGGTAAAGCCCATCACGATTCCCTTTTTGGTCGGGAACCAGTTGGTACAAATTGCAAAACCGCAGATGACAGAAAACGCATTGATCAGCGTTACCATCGCAACCAGCGTTACCGCGTACATCGCCACACTGACGGAATTGCCATACAGAATCGTCGCGACGGCCGCCAAAAATATTGTCACCACCGTCACCTGCTTCAAACCAAATTTTTCAATGAACTTTCCCCAAAACATAACCAAAAACAGGGCGATAATTCCTGCCGGTGTTGAAATGGACAAAAGCACATTGACATCCCATCCGCGAAACGCGGCCATCTGGGGAACAATGATGTTCAAACCGTCTACGGTCAATCCTGTCATGAAAAACAGCAGAATAATTTCATAACAAATCACGGTCCAGCCTTTTCTGCCAAAATTGTAACTTACTTTGTTTTGATCCATAAATTCTTCTCCTAACGTTCAACCATATTCATCGTAACGTCCCGTCCCTTCAGCTGCTGCTCTAACGCCAACGGGCCTGCGTCCAGGAATCCTTCTGCTGCTCCATCACGCAAAAACTGCTTCCGACCGAGACGGAGCTTCTCTTTCATGCCACACTACATCAGGCATCCGCGAAAATACTGTTCCCCCCTTTCGCCTCCAATTTTCCTGTTGTTAAAAGGATAACAGGCAGGCGGCCAAAAGGGAAATTCCCTTTTTGTGACTGCTTATGTTGAAAAAGTATAATCAGTTCCCGCTTTTTTGCTTCATTTTCAGCATAAGGTTATGTAAAATCGGCGTTTCCATTTTTTTCGTCGTGCAATTATACTAAAAAGGGCATTATTTTTTTCAGTAATTCGGCAGCAGGAAAAGCTGCCGCCAGATAGGACAACAGCTAATCTAAGAGGAGGTTTGGATATGAGTTACGTCAATACCGTGACCGGCCCGGTAGCACACACCGACTTGGGCCGTACCCTGATGCATGAGCACTTTTTATTCGGCTTTGCCGGCTGGCAGGGCGACGCTACGTTGGGCGGCTTTCAAGAGGAGGCTTATACCTCTGCCTGCGTGCAGGCTGCAAAGGATGCCAGTGCCTACGGCATCACAACGATTGTGGACGCTACCACCAATGAATGCGGGCGCAACGTCCGCTTTTTGGAAAAAATATCACGGCAGACCGGGATGCAGATCATCTGCTCAACTGGCTATTATTTTCAGGCAGAAAGCGCCTATGCTTACTGGCAGTTTCGCCAGGGCTTTGCCAATATTGAGGAGGAAATCTTTGAGATGATGGTCACAGAATTGACCAGGGGAATTGAAGGCACCGACATCAAAGCCGGCGTCATTAAGCTGGCCAGCAGTCAGGGTGAGATCACGCCGATGGAAACTGTCTTTTTTAAGGCAGCGGCACGGGCGCAGAAGGAAACGGGCTGCGTGATCATCACCCACACGCAGCTGGGCACGATGGGCCCACAGCAGGCCGAGCTGTTAATCAGCGAAGGCGCCGACCCTGGCAAAATTGCCATCGGCCATATGTGCGGCAGCACCGATCTTGCTTATCACGCGCAAGTGCTTTCGCAGGGCGTCTTTGTGAATCTCGACCGCTTCGGGCTGGAGGGCGAGCTGTTCCACACGCCGACCGACGAACAGCGCATGGATTTGATCTGTGATCTGATTGCAGAGGGGTATGGGGATCGAATTCTTCTTGGCCATGATTCGGTCAACGTCAATCTGGGCCGTGGGCTGATTATGACCGATTTTATGAAAGAAGCCATGAAGGATGCCAACATCCGCAACATCGGCCAAAAGGTTCTGCCGGGGCTGGCAAGGCGCGGCTTAGCCGATGCACAGATCGACGCGCTGCTGGCCGCAAACCCTGCCGCCCTTTTTTCCTGATTTCTATGATGGGAGTATTTTATGAGCCAAAAAACCGTGATTCTGTTTTCTTTGTGGACCAGTGTCTGGGCCGCCGTGTTTTACCATTTTTATATGATGCTTTTTGCTTCCTTCGGCGTGCCCTGGGTGATGTTCGTCTGCATGGCGATCTTCTTCGGCATGGATCTCGCCCCAAAGCAATTCTATGCCGCCATACTCTCCGCCTTCTGCGGCATGGCCTGGGGGCAGCTGGATTTTCTGCTGATCGGACTGTTTGAGGGGCTGGGCCTTAACACAGCCGCCGCCAGCTTTCTTTCGATTGTACTCGGCACCTTTGCGGCAATGTACGTTCATCTGAAGCTGCTTTGCAAAACGCCGCTGGGACTGATGCCCTTTATCTTCGCCGGCGTTTGTCTGACCTTTTCACAGAATGGGGGCAATGTAATCGGCCTCGGCAGTACGTTTGTAATCGGCATCTTGCTCTCCTCACTCTGTTGTGCGGGATTACAATTCTGTATCAAACGCGATCCGCCTGCCAAATAAGCGTCCCTTCTGTCCAATATCGTTTTTTCAAAAAAAACTGCCGCGCAGACGTTTTTCCACGTCCGCGCGGCAGCTTTGATCGAATTGATCCGTCTGCACTCCATCGCGTACTTATACAATTTCCATCGCTGCCGTCCAGCCCTCGCGCACGGCGTCGCCGATCTGTCTTGCCTTGACACAGTCGCCGATTTCCCACAGCGGCACTGTAACCGCTGCTTTGAGCGCTTCGGTGCTGTTCGCCCGCCGGCCCATGGCATTGACGACGGAATCCGCTTTTAAGGTAATCTCCGTTCCGTTCTGCTCAGCCACCACAAAATCCTTGCCAACCTTTACGACCTTGGCGCCGACTTCATATTTTCCGCCCTTCTGATCAATAAAATCATGCACAGCCGTGCGGTAAAGTCCGGTTACTTCCGGCATCAGGCATTCCTGCATCTCGACAATCGTCGTCTCAATGCCATGCTCTATGTAATCCGCAGCCGCTTCGCATCCGACCAGGCCGCCGCCTAAGACAATCGTACTCTTGCCCAGGCACTTGAAGTCCTGGTGATAGACCTCCATCGCCGTCATCGCCTGCTCGATGCCTTCAATCGGAAGAATCAGATCCTTTGAACCGATGGCCAAAATCACGGCTTCCGGCTGCAGCTCGCCGATCAATTCCGGCGTCACCTCACAATTGAGCCGCACCTCCACCGGCCGCTTTTCCACCTCCCGCACCAGCAGATCTTTAAAATTGCGGATATCCACCTTGTGATCCGTGTGCTCGGTAAAGCGAATCAGACCGCCAAGCGCCTCGCTCTTTTCACAGAGAATCACCCGATGTCCCCGGTCTGCCGCCGTAATCGCCGCCTGCAGACCGCCGCAGCCGCCGCCTGCAATCAATACCTTGCGGCTGGCCTTGGGCTTTGGCATCAATTCCGGCAATACCTTGTGATGGGACGCCGGCCACACCGAATCGGGATTGATCGTACAGGAATCCAACGGTGGGAATTTGATCGTCCATTTCTCGGTCTCATGCTCCCCGGACGGCCCCGGATAGCAGCGGCCGCATCTCAAGCAGCGGCGAATCTCGTCGGCTCTTCCCTCTGCCGCTTTATTGGGAAACGCAGGATCTGCAAAAAACTGCCGGCCAAAGGAGACCAGATCGACTTTTCCGGCTGCAATCGCTTCTTCCGCCTGTTCGGGCGAATTGATTCCGCCAACCACTGCCACCGGAACCGACACGTTCTGCTTGATGATCGACGCGTTTTCGATGTTGGCGCCATGCGGAGCATAAGCGGTCGTAAATTCCCAGCTTCTCGACGAGCTCAAGTAATGTCCGCAGGACACATGAATCAAGTCAATGTAGGGCTCGCAGAGCTTACAATAGCGAATGGCATCCTCAAGCTCTAATCCGCCCTCCAAATGCTCCGAACCGCTGACGCGAATCTCAATCAGAAAATCCGGCCCCATCGCTTCGCGCAGAGCTGCCAGCAGCTCTGTGGTGAATCTGGCCCGATTCTCAAAGGAACCGCCGTACTCGTCCTCACGCTTGTTAAACATTGGTGACAAGAACTGGGCCGGCAGCCAGCCATGGCCGCAGTGAATCATAATTCCTTCCCAGCCGGCGTCCCGAAACCACTGACAGGCTTTGATATGCTCCTCGATATGCTCCTGAATTTCCTCCCTGGTAAAAGCATCGACATGCGTAACGCCGTCCTCCAGATCTTTTTCCGAGGGCCCCTTGGGGTT
Organism: uncultured Lachnospiraceae bacterium; assembly: GCA_947089585.1. Lineage (GTDB taxonomy): Bacteria > Bacillota > Clostridia > Lachnospirales > Lachnospiraceae > 14-2. Next base: position 14,508 of record CAMULB010000036.1, read on the forward strand.
GATGCCGTCGCCGATGTAGGTCTTGATCTCACCGGTGGAAAGCAGTTCTCCGATTGGCAATGCGCCGTAGCTTTTGATCATCTCGGCTGTCTTTTTTGTGATCGCAAAAATCTCGTCCTCTCTGGAGGAAAAATCAATGTCCGGCTCAAAGGGAAAGCGTTTGCAATAGGTATGATTGGGGCTCAATTCACCAAGCACTACGCTTCCTGCGCCGCCGGCTGCCTTGGCCTGCAGCATACGAAACGCCCGTTCGGGCATCGGCGGATAATAGCCGAACGCATCCGCTTCGATGTAATGTTCAAACGCAAACAATGCGGGCGCCGCCTCAATCCTGTTTTTGATCGTCTTACTTCCTACCTGAATCGGGGAAAACAGATGGGGATAATACTTGTTTGTCTCTGCCATAATCGGTAAGCTCCTTTCTTGATCGACAAATGATGACTGCCATTCACCACGCTACTACATCGTGCTGTATACGATGCGGCAGCGACGTTCCTGGCAGCAAGCGATGTGTTACTCTTATGATAACAAGATTTTCATTTTCTGCCTATCATTAATCAAATGCAAAGTGTTGAATAAGCAACAGATCTGCAGCAACTGTTGCTGATTCCCGTCTCTTTCCGCTTCACAATGCTTCGCCCTATTTCTTCCGCTCCCCAAATTCCACCGATATATTTCCCATCAGCTCCCAGGCCGCGTCCCGCTCCTTCTTTTGCTCCGGCGTCAGCTCCTCGTAGCTGCAGAGCATCGGGTGCTGCCTTGCCCCGTCATCCCGCACCGGCCCATAGCGCCAATTATAAAAGATATAGAAGCGCAGCCATCGCATATGATCCAGCTTTCGGTACATTTCCCTTGCCGTCTCCAAATTTCTTGTCCTACAGTACATATCATATGCCCGCTCTAAGGCGGACGCCGTAAGCTCTGTGATCGTTTCATCCTGCAACAGAACGCGAATCTTCATCAGAAGGTGATCCGCCGCAGCAATTTTCGACTGCCGGTGCAAATCGTCGAGCTGATTCCAGCCAAGGGTCGGATACGCAACCGACTTACAGAAAAGCTCATTGATCGTGATCGCCGCCCGATTCAAATCGGTGCGGATGATCTGCTGCGAGGTATAAATATCCTCATTTGATCCAAAATAAGACACCCCAGGCGCTTTGCGGCTGTTCCGAAGATCCATGCGCCCCAAAATGCGGTAATACTGATTCAGCGTCCAAAAAATACTCCATCCTTTTTGCTCGTCATCCTCGCAGATAATAATACGGTCTGCCTGTTCCAGAATCGAGCGGTTCTTAGACCAGGATTCTTTATGAAAAATCAAAGAATCACGTTCCCCGGATTCCTCGTTCATGGAAAACAGCTCGCCCAGACGAGGATGCACCGCAAGAAATTCCTCCGCATCACCGAAAATATGATATGCCACATGTTGATCGACGGAAATAACATTGGTTAAAATTGCCCGTTCCAGAATGCTGCTCCCATAATTTCCAAATCCGATCAGTGCAATCACCTTTTCATGGCTGCACAGCGGCTTCGAGCGCCAATATTGCCTGGCGCAGCATTCATAGCTGTGGAAGAAGTTAATATTGCCTGAGAGCTGGTCCTGCCCGTTGGTCGTGCGCGCATAGACCTCTACCGGCAGCTGATGCAGATTGACCGCCCGGCTGTTGACGCCGATGTCATTTTCCTTCATCAAAAAGATTTTGCACTTGACGCCAATCTGTTTCTTTTTTGCCACGATCTTTTCCGGTGAAGCGTTTAAATGAATACAGGGAAAATCCGGAATTTCACTCTGACGGTCTCGTTTCTCACCAAAAATAATCAACGCATTGGGATCCTCCCGGTATATATCCGCCGCAAGCGTGTTGGATTCCACGCCGCAGTCAGCAAAATAATACCAGTTTTTACGGCGCTGCAGCCCCAGCATAAAAAAGGGCAGTCCCTCGCTGGTAACAAAGGATACCGCCGCACCCAGCAAAGTCACCATAATTCCCGCCGACAACAGCAAAAAAACCATGCCCACTGCATGTCCCAGCGGAGTCACCGGAATCAGATCGCCATAGCCCACAGTCGTCAAGGTTACTAACGAATACCAGAAAGCATCGCCCAGTGTTTGGATGGTCGCATTGCTGTTTGAGGATTCCGAATAATACAGAATGGTCAGCAGAATGACATAAATCAATGCTACTGCCGCTATTAAAGACAGATAAATCTTCTTTCTCGCTTTCATAGGCCCGCCAGCTCCTCCAATGCTTCCCGGAATTGTTTTACATCCCGTTTATCATTATCCAGGACAATGACCAACGCCGAATCCTTCATGTTCTGTAGTACTTTTCCAAACGCTTTCATATACATCGGAAGATCATTCAACAGCTTTCCCGTTTTTTGCTCCATTGCATTCCCTTTTCGACGCAAATGACCAATCCCGCCAAAAAATTTTATATTCCAGATCATCTCTTTTTCTGCATATTGATCTGCCAATTTCTCCATCACATGATTGACAAAAATATTGGTTGATTCATCCTCTATCAGAAACTGAAAATACATCTAATCCTCCATATTTTCAAAATATTTGCTGTACCACAGATCACCAATGGGAACTCCTTCTTCCGCTAATTCCTTGACGAAATCATAATCTGAAGCACATTTTATATTGGAATAGCCATCCTTATTTTTTACTAAAACCCATACGTCATCCGGCCCCAGTGCATTTACAAAAAAAGGACTATGCGTCGTAATAAACAATTGTTTTGAAAAGCCGTTTCCAACATTTTTTTTCATTTCTTCTGCAAGCGCCCCCAGGTAGTGATGATACAAGCCATTCTCAGGCTCCTCTATAAACACGAGCTGCCGCGGATTCCTCTCGTGAAGCAGCAAATAATACGCAAATAGCTTGAGCGTTCCGTCTGACATTCTTTGAGAATAAAATGGCTGCTCAAAGCCTTGTTCATAAAAGCGAAGCATCATTTGTCCATTTTCAAATTTTTGCGGCTCAATCTTTCTAATCCCTGGAAGCTTGGATTGAATTTCCTGTAACACTTTCTCAAAATCCCTCTTATTTTCGCGATACATATACTGAGCGACGTTGTTCAGATTGCTTCCAACCCGATCTAAATAAGCCTGCGGCGCTGCCGTCTGCAGGCTTCTGGCTGCATCAGGAGAAAAATAACAAAGATACCAGCTTTTCAAAAAACTCAAAAATTTTTCAATCCGATCGTACTGTTTCATTGCCCCCAGGGTAAGAATTCCCGGTTTTCTGATATCTGTGAGCTGTACCTCCACCTTTTTTCCGATAATGCTTCCATCATCATTCTGCCCCCCGTCGTCGTTTCCTTCAAACGCATATCCGACGCCATCCTGAAGATACATAAATGACCGTGGCCATCCATAGCTTTTTACACGCTGGCGAAGGCGTTCTTTTTCGACATAGGGACGTCCCATCTTATCCAAATCAATTTCCAGCTCATAAGTAATCGGACGCGTATTACTGGATTCCCGGTAATACAGCTCAAATGCAATTGGTTCTGTCGCCCCCTGGGAAATCAGGTTTTCAAATCCTCCCCGCTGATTCGCATCACAGGCCGCCTCTACGCCCATTTCCAAGCAGTCTGCTATGAATCCGAACGCATCTGCCAACGTACTTTTTCCATTCCCACTTGGGCCGATCACAGCAACCAGATTGCCGAGAGACCGAACATTTTGATTGGTTCTTGTTTTCCCAAGTACAATGTCCTTTAAGGCTCCATAATTCTGAATTTTTATACCTTCGATTTTACCCATATACCGCTCCTTGATTCAAAGATTGCATCTCGTATTTTCCATGCCTTTCATCTCTGTTCCATCATATCATTAAGCGATCAAAATAGCAATTCGGCAAATCATATTTCTGAACCATTTCGTCTCGACATCCGCTGCAAACCTCCGCCGAAGTCCAAACCGCACGCATGAAAAATAGGCTTCGCCTATTCAACTCCCCTGCCCCTCAATCTTGAGGGATTAGGGGTTTCTTTTTGTTACTTTTTCCTGCATAATAGAGTTATGAATATCTTACAAAGAATCTTTACCGACTATTATGAGGAAATTAAATATACGCTTCATCCCAGAGATACTGAGATGGAAAACAACTGGCATAGGGATAATAAATACATTGAAGAAACACTCCCTTCCATTTTCATCGGCTATTGGAACAACAGGAGGATCTGTTCCACTAACGAGGGACTCCCTCCTATGGTCAAACGACAGAGATACTATGAATCTCTGGATGCTTTTGCTTAGGCATTGATATCCTTGCCAAAAAAGTGTCAACTAATATTGACAATATCAAAGTATGGAATTTTGACATGGTGGAGAGGTAGCTTTTGTATTTCTCGCTCTCAAAAAG
>CAMULB010000037.1 GCA_947089585.1 uncultured Lachnospiraceae bacterium
GAAAAAAAGATCATTCACAGTTAAAATATAAAGGATTTGACGAAAATAATAAAGGGTATTTTGCAAAAAAACAAAAAAGGACAAAAAAATAAACAAAAAATTAACTAGTTTCTGAAACAAGAAAATATAAAAAAGCATTTTCGTCAAATAGTTGAATATTTCCAGTGGAAAAGGGGCAATTTGTTGAAAGATTTCACAATCAAACGTGCTATAATATAAATAAATCCGGTCATAACAATTCCGGATTGCAAACAAAAAAATAAAAAGTGGAGGTATTACTATGAAAATGAAGAAGTTGACAAAGTTCTTAGCAATGACATTGGCTGTAGTTACATTAACTGCTTCCCTGTCAGCCTGCGGTACGGACAGCGGCAATAAAGATGCAAACGCTCCGGCCGAAGAGAATGTTGCGCCGGACCCGGATGCAGCAGGAGGCGACGAAAACAAGGGCGCGGCAGACTCCGAGGAAGCAAATAACGCCGGGGACAACGAAGGCAACGAAGGCAACGAAGGCGGCGAGGACAGCGCTCCGACGGGAGACGGCTTTAAGATCGGTTACAATTATTTCGGTTCCGGTTCTTACGCATTGCTGTCTCTGGCGAACAACTCCAAGTTCGTGATCGAGGCCTGCGGCGGCGAAGCAGTAGGTATGGACGACGAATTCAACGTAGAGAAAATCGTACAGGACGTAGAGAATCTGATTTCTTCCGGCTGCGAGGGCCTGATCATCTGGCTTCCGGCAGAGTCCATGTATGAGACAGTGGCAGACATCTGCGCCAATGCCAAGGTTCCGTTTGTATTAAACGACAAGATTCCGTCTGATCCCGCAATTGTGGAGAAGCTGATGAACAATGAGTATTTTGCAGGTGCAGTCGCTCCCGCCAATGCCGAGTATGGTTCCATCCTTGGACAGTGGGCAGTAGACCAGGGCTTTAAGAAATGTCTGATTTCCGGGCCGGCAGCAGGCGACGTAACGGACACACCGAGAATCGAAGCATTCCGCAAGGTATTTGAAGAAGCGGGCGGTACGGTTGTAGACGAGCTTCATGCAGATTCCGCTGATGCAGCGCTTCCGCAGTGTGAGAACGCTTTGACCGCCAATCCGGATGTCGATCTTGTATACGGCTCCGGTTCCGATTTCGGTATTGCAGCATGCCAGGCGCTTCAGAACATGCAGCTGAACGCGAAGGTTATTACCTCAGGTCTGGATACAGAGGCTCTGAATCTGTTGGAGGACGGCACCTATATGCAGGTTGTAAACGGTGACTACTGGGTATGCGGTACTTTTGCAGCAGTGATTCTTCAGAACTACCTTTCCGGCAATCCTTTAAAGGATGCGGACGGCAAGCCGATTTGGATTGACAACGTAATGCCCTTCTCCGTACCGGCAGAAGAGTATGATCTCTACAAACAGTGCTTCCTGGACAGCAGCTGCTATTCTGAAGAAGAGATCAACGCCATGATCGGTATTACATATGATGAGTTTGTTGAAATTGTGAACAGCTATTCACTGGATGAAAGACTGAAAGCAAACGGTTACAAATAAGCCGCTGCGCTAGGAGGTTGTTATGTCTGACAAAGCAAAGGTATTAGGCGCTGACCAGAAAAGGAAGCGGCTGCAGGGACAGCTGATCATTGTGGGAGTGATTATTGTTATATGTGTGATCTGTCATTTCTGCACCGGTGGGAAGCTGCTGTCTCCTGTCAATTTAAAAGTGCTGTCGATTCAGTGGACCTATCCGCTGCTGATCGGCCTGGGCATGATGTTTATCTTTTCCGGCGGCATGGTCGATCTGTCGATTGGAGCGCAGGCGATCCTGGCAGGCAACATTGGCGCGATATTTGTTGAGGACTTTGGGCTCGGTTATCCGGGCCTGATCCTCGGCTGTATTGGCGGCGTGATTCTCTGCGAGATGGTCAGCGCGTCTTGTTCTGTATTTTTTGGAATTCCGTCCTGGGTGGCGGGACTTGGCTCTGCGCTGGTATTTGAAGCGATTGCGACAATTATCTGCAGCGCCCGTTCCGGTGCAACCGGCTCGGCGGTTGTCTATTTAAAAAACTGCCGTGTATTAGGTACGTTTCCCTGGATTATTTTGATCGCGGCAATTGTGTTTGCAGTTGCGTATTTTCTGTTTAATCGTTCTAAGCTGGGATTGAACCTGCAGGCGGTGGGCAGTGCGCCGGAGGTCTCAGAGGCAATGGGCATCAATCGCCGCAAGACGATTATCATCGCCGCTCTGGTGGGTGCAGTGATCGTCGGCATCGGCACGACTACCCAGTTAAGCTATACCGGCCGTTATACGGCGATGAGCGGTATGGGAAGTCTGGCCGGAATCTTCAAATCATTGGCTGCCATTCTTACCGGTCAGTCCTTCGGGAAATATTTTTCCAATCCGGTGGGTGTTTTGGTAGGTTCCTTTATTGTAACGGTTCTGTTTAACATCCTGACACTGTTCGGAGTGCCCTCCGGCACTTATCAGGAAATGACTCTGGGCGCAGTTGTAATTCTCTGTGGTATCCTGGCATCCTGGAAGATAAAGGGGGTTGTAAAATAATGGCTGACCAAATTATGTTAAAAGTGGAAAACGTATGCAAGAGCTTCGGGCCCACAAAGGCCAGCAACAATGTCAACCTCGTTTTAAAAAAGGGAACGGTGCTGGGGCTTGCAGGCGAGAACGGCTCAGGCAAATCAACGCTGGCATCTATGATCTGCGGCATGCAGCGCAAGGACAGCGGGAAGTTCTATAAGGACGGCAAGGAATTTGACCCCAAGAATCCCGGAGACGCCAAAAAGCATGGCGTTGCCATGGTGGTACAGGAGCTGGGTGTGGTAGGTCCGCTGACGGGAGCAATTAACATGTTCCTCGGCGAGATGGAAAAATACAAAAAAGGCCCGCTTGTAGACTTAAAAGCAATGCAGCGGGATGCTTATAAACAGTTTGATCAATGGAATCTGCCGCATGTGCCGTTGGATATTCCGGCAGGCGAGCTGCAGATTGAACAGAGAAAGCTGATGGAGCTGGCCAGAGCGCTGAATTCCAATCCAGATTTTCTGGTGTTGGATGAGATCTCACAGGCGTTATCACAGGATAACCGTGACGTGCTGTATAAATTTATCAAAAAATTTAAGGAGGGCGGGCGCACGATCCTGATGATTACGCATGACTTAGAGGAAATGGTGGAGATCTGCGACGAGATTGCCGTGCTGCGGGACGGCGAGGTCGTAGAGACCAGAGCATCTTCTGAGTACAGCATGGAAGAGCTAAAGCGTTTGATGATTGGCCGTGAGGTATCGGGCGATTACTATCGCGATGACCAGGAGGAGAGCTATCAGAAGGAAGTAATTCTCGAAGTGAAGGACTTAAATGTTCCTGGAAAATGCGAGCATATTTCCTTTGAGCTGCATAAGGGAGAGATTCTTGGAATCTGCGGTCTTTCGGATGCCGGAATTCATGAGCTGGGCAGCGCGATGTTTGGCCTCGAAGAAGGCAGAACAGGTTCCCTGGTGGTAAAGAGCTCCAACACCGAGCTGAAGAAGCCGGGTGACATGATCCGTACACGGGGCGCGTATTTATCAAAAGACCGGGATGCGCACGGACTGATGCTGGACGATTCCGTCGGCGACAATCTGATTGTTCCTTCGGTTCGGGAATTATCGGGCGCGCTGGCATTCTTAAGCCCGATTAAGACCAGGAGGCTGGCCCAGGAAGCGTCAGAGGCCTTTGAAGTGAAGGCTTCCGGTTTGGGACACATTATCCGCAGGCTTTCCGGCGGGAATAAGCAGAAGGTAAATCTGAGCCGCTGGCTGATTCAGGATCTGGACTATATCATTCTTGACTGTCCGACCAGAGGGGTGGACATCGGTGTAAAAGCCTATATTTACAGCGTGCTCAAGGAGGCAAAGGCCAAGGGCTTGGGAATTATTATGATTTCCGATGAGTTGGCGGAAGCAATGGGTATGTCCGACCGAATCCTCGTGATGAAGGAGCACCGTCAGGAAGCAATTCTTTCCCGAACCTGCGACTTCACGGAAGAAAAGATCATGGAGGCGATGTTGTAAATGAAAAAGAAATTCAGATTTGATATCAATACATGGCTCCCGGTGATTATTTTCGTTCTGATTGCAGCGATCTTCGGGATTGCCACCAAAGGACAGCTTTTCGGTCCGACCAATATGATGAATATTTTCAATCAGTCCGTATCCGTTCTGATTGCCGGCCTGGGTTTGATTTTTGTAGCGGCCATGGGCTCGACAAACATTACGGGCGGCGCGATTGTTGCGGTAGCAGGTACACTTGGCTGTATCGCAGCTGAGCGTTCCACAGGCGCGATCATGATTCCGGTTGCACTGGTAATTGGAATTGCTACCGGCTGCTTTTCCGGCCTGATTGTTTCAAAATTTAAAGTGAATTCCTTCATGGTTACGCTGGCTGTGATGATGGCGTTCCGCGCGTTCAATACGCTGCTGGTCAATGATAAAGCCTACATCATCCCGGATTCCATGAGATTTATCAATAACGATGTATTTAAGATTGTTTCCGTAATCGTGCTGGTTGCATTGATTGTGTATGTATTCCATTATACACGGCTGGGAACCTATGTGCGCGGCATCGGTGAAAATGAGATGGCGATCCGCCATTGCGGCGTGGATGTGGATAAAGTAAAAATTGCTGCTTTTGCCATTTCCGGCCTGCTGGCAGCCGTGGCGGCATTGTTTACGATTGCCCGTGTCGGCGGCACCAACAACACGATTGGTTCCGGTTTTGAGATGCGGATTATGATGGCGCTGTATATCGGCGGCGTGCCGGTACGAGGCGGCGCCGGTTCTAAGGTTTACAAGCTGGTGTTTGGCGCGCCGACGATTGTTCTTCTGGAAAATGGACTTGTGCTCTGCGGGGCAAGCGGCGGTGTGACGCAGCTGATCCGTGGAATCGTCCTTCTGGTAGCCGTATGGCTCTCCGGCTATCTGGCAAAGAAATTTGTCAATGTTGGCGTTGCAGCGGCACAGAACCAGAAAAAGGTGGCGGCGCAATAGCGCATATGCTACAGCAATGAGTTGCAGAGCTTACAAATATTTTTTGTGAATAAAATTTTTACCTCCTTCCTTTTGAATAAAATAAAAAGGACAAAAAGCCACATGCCTTGACGGGCAGGTGGCTTTTTGGTATGATAACAAGGAATGAAGCAATATTGCAGGTTGTTGTAAAGGGGAAAGGAATACAGATGAAGAATTACAATTGGGAAGAGTTTGGAACGTTGGTGGGGCATTGTTATGAGAACATTATTGGAGTTTATGAGGACAACAGCTGCTGGCAGCAGGGGTTTGACATGCTGATGGGGATTGTGAGGGAAGCACGTAAGGAGAATGCTGATTTTGCCAGAGAGCTTTATCAGTTAGACGAGATGGAAGAGAATCGCAGCGATGTACAAGGATGGCTGGAGGATTGTATGGATGATTTGGAGCTCCACGATTGCTGGGAGCAGGTGCTTGCCAATTGCGAGGAACTGATCGGAGCTTTTGAATGGAAGGAGGCGTCTCCTTCGGATTGGTATGCGATGAAGGCGCGTGCGTTGGATGAGCTGAATCGAGGAGCGGAGGCGGAGGCGTTTTGCCGCGACTGGATTCGTCAGGAGCCGGAGAATATGCAGGCTGCTTCCTCAATCGTCTATACGCTGCTCCACCAGGAGAAGCTAAAAGAGGCGGAGGAGCTGATCGACCGTTATCTTAAGGAGGATACGGAGTGTACCGATGATAATGATATCCTGTTTATCGCGGCAGAACGGTTGTATGAGGCCAATGGGAATAAGAAGCGTCAGAAGCAGGTCAATAAGGCGCTGGAAGAGTACGATCGCTACCTGGAAACAGATTTTCTGGGGGACGATGAAGAGGATTCAGACGATTACTGGACGTTTCTGTAGACGAAATCGGAAGGAGTTGTTAGCCGGCCCCAAGCGCGGCGGCGCTGACATCCTGGTTAGGCAGAATGAATATGAGACATGAAGAAGAGGAGATCAAGCCGCTTCCGGCAGCCTATTTGAAGCGGATGGAACAGATGCTGGGAGCGGATTATGCGGATTTTTTAAAAAGCTATCAGGCGGTCGTCAGTCGGGGACTGCGGCTCAATACGCTGAAAGGGGCGTCGGAGCAGCTATTGCGTCAGATGCCTTTTTCCTTGCAGCCGGTTCCCTGGTGCAGGACGGGATACTATTATGATAAGGATGACAGGCCGGGCCGTCATCCTTATCATGATGCAGGACTTTATTATATGCAGGAGGCCAGCGCCATGGCTCCGGCCGAGTATATGCAGGCGCTTCCCAAGGAGCGTGTGCTCGATTTGTGTGCGGCGCCTGGGGGCAAGAGTACGCAGCTGGCGGCGGCGATGGAGCAGCAGGGGATTCTGTTCTGCAATGAGATCCATCCGGCGCGGGCGAAGATCCTGTCCGAAAATATCGAACGGATGGGGATTCGCAATGCCGTCGTTACCAATGAGACGCCGGATCGTTTGGCGCAGGTACTGAAAGGATTTTTTGATCGAGTTCTGGTCGATGCACCCTGCTCCGGTGAAGGGATGTTCCGGCGGAATCCAGAGGCGCGGAGTGAGTGGAGCGAGGAGAATGTGCGGCTTTGCGGCAGGCGGCAGGATGAGATTCTTGCTGCCGCCGCGCGTTTGCTGCGTCCTGGGGGATGTCTGGTATATTCGACCTGCACCTTCGCGCCCTGGGAGGATGAAGGAACGATCCTGAGGTTTCTGCGGGAGCACGAGGAGTTTCGGCTGGCGGAGACAAAATTGGCACCCGGTCAGGAGCCGGGTCAGGCGAGCTGGGCCGAAGAAGGAAGCGGCCAAGCAGCGGGTCAGGCGAGCTGGGCCGAGGAAGACTGTGGCCGGGCAGCAAGGCAGGCGAGTGGTGCCGAGGAAGGAAGCGGCCAAGCAGCGGGTCAGGCGAGCTGGGCCGAAGAAGGAAGCGGCCAGGCGGCGCAGACCGAGGAAGCGCGCGGCCGGGCGGAGATGGGCCGGACCATTCGCCTGTGGCCGCATAAGCTGCGGGGCGAAGGACATTTCGTCGCAGTCTTGGAAAAAGCCCCGTATGGCAGTGTGACCGAGGCGCGTTCGTCTCTCCCGGATCAGGAAGCGGCGGGAGAGGGCAGCTTAAAGCATCCAAAGGCATCGTCATTGAACCGCGCAAAAGAGGTGAGGCCAAAGGCGTCTTCATCGGTCCATGGGAAAGAGGCGAAGCGTTACAAGACGCAAAAGGGGCTGGCGGAAAAAAACTGCCGGGAATATCTGCAATTTCGGGAGCAGAATCTTCGCGGGGTCCATTTGGAGGGCCTTTACCTGCAATTTGGCGATCAGCTGTATCTGGCGCCGGAGGGAACGCCGCCGCTGGCCGGGCTGAAGGTGCTGCGGCCGGGGCTTCATCTTGGCACGGTGAAAAAAGGGCGATTTGAGCCGTCACATGCCCTGGCTTTGACGCTGCGCCCAGGCCAGGCGGCGCATGTGCTGGATTTGCCGGCGGATTCTGACCAAATGCAGGCGTATCTGGCTGGTATGACCTTGCAGGCAGAGGGTGAGAAGGGCTGGTATCTGATTACGGCAGACGGCTTTGGTATCGGCTGGGGGAAGCTAAGCGGCAGTACGATGAAAAATCATTATCCCAGAGGCTTGAGAAAGAACGGGGCGGGTGGTTCGGCATAAGGACACCGGCCGCATAAATCCAATTTTACCGGAATAGAATAGCTGTGGAAGAAACGGTTCGTACATGGGAAAGGCAACGATGCATGGATGGTTGTGAATGGAAAGGGGAACCGAGATGACCATATTCCATTTGTGTTCGCTTCTGGGCGGATTGGGTTTATTTTTATACGGCATGTGGATGATGCGGGAGCATCTGCAGGCGGCGGCCGCGCATCAGATCGAGCGTTTTCTAAAGCGTTTGACGGCGACCAGGATGCGGGGATTTCTGGCCGGTATTGGAGTGACGGCCGTGCTGCAGTCCTCCTCCGCTGTGATGGTGCTGCTGGTAGGTCTGACTGATGCTGGCTTGATTGGCTTGACGCAGGCGGTATGGGTGATTTTGGGAGCCAATATCGGGACGACCGTAACCGGTCAGCTGATTGCGCTTAAGGTTGAGGGCTTTGCACCGCTTTTGGCCTTTGTAGGAATTCTGCTGCTGCTGTTTGCAAGACAGGAGCGTTGGCGGCGGTGGGGCGGTCTTTTGGCCGGGGTTGGCGTGATGTTTATTGGCTTGACGATGATGGGGGAGGCCATGCTGCCGTTAAAGGGGGAAGCATGGTTTTTGTCGTTGCTCGCCTCCTGTAGGCATCCGGCGGCGGGAATTTTCGCCGGAACCGCGGTGACGGCAATTTTGCAGTCCTCTTCTGCGTCGATTGCCATGCTGCAGACGTTGGCTAAGAGTGGATTGGTTGATCTGTCGCAGAGTATATACTTGGTATTTGGGCAAAATATGGGTACCTGTGTAACCGGACTTCTTGCATCGGCCGGCGGAGGACGCAATGGCAGGCAGACCGCGGTCATTCATCTGCTGGTCAATGTGTTTGGAACGATTCTTTTTCTGTGTTTGGTACAGCTGTTTCCGATTGGCAGCTGGGTGGAGGGCCTTGCGCCGGGAAGCGTGGCCAAACAGATCGCCGATCTGCACACGATCTTTAATCTGGTGACGTCGTTGACGCTGCTGCCCTTGAGCGGCTTGCTGGTGCGTGTTGCCAAATGGCAATTTTGAATCAAAAGGAGCATTTTATGGATTGGATGGAATGGATCAAAGCGTTGATTCTCGGCGTTGTCGAGGGAATCACAGAATGGCTTCCGGTCAGCAGTACCGGACATATGATTTTGGTAGATGAATATTTGCAGCTCAATGTATCGGAGGAGTTCAAAGAGATGTTTCTGGTTGTGATTCAGCTGGGAGCGATTCTGGCGGTCGTGCTTTTGTATTTTTGGAAGCTGTTTCCCTTTTCCAGTAAGGAAGGGAAGGTGTATGTCAAGCAGGAGACGATCTCCATGTGGCTGAAAATTGTCGTTTCCTGTATTCCGGCGGGGATTGTCGGCGTATTTTTTGACGATCAGATCGACGCCTTATTTTACAACTGGCGGACGGTAGCCGTGATGCTGATTGTGTTTGGCGTGCTGTTTCTGGTGATTGAGAAGAGGAATAAAAACAAAACGCCGGTGATTGATTCGCTGGAGGCGCTGACGTATCAAGCGGCTGTATGGATCGGCTTGTTTCAGCTGATTGCCGCGGTATTTCCCGGAACCTCCCGTTCGGGGGCGACGATTTTGGGAGCGCTTTTGATTGGCGTCTCGCGGACGGTGGCGGCGGAATATACGTTTTTTCTGGCCGTGCCGGTGATGTTTGGCGCAAGCGCCTTAAAGCTCTTAAAATTTGGCGTTCACTATACGGCAGAGGAGACGGCAATTTTGGCTGTGGGCCTGATTTCCGCTTTTTTGGTATCCGTTCTGGCGATCAAATTTTTGATGGGTTATATCAAGAAGCATGATTTTACAGCCTTCGGGGTCTACCGCATTCTTTTGGGCGCGCTGGTGATTTTTGATTTTGCGAGGAGATAAGATGGAAAAGCACGACATTTTGAAGAACAAATATTATCTGTATCTGACCGAATTTTTTGCCGGCATGTCGGTCATGGCGGTGGAGCTGGGGGCCAGCAGGCTTTTGGCTCCCTATTTCAGTTCCTCGCAAATTGTGTGGACGATCATCATTGGCACGATTATGATTGCCATGGCGCTGGGCAATATCTGGGGCGGCAGAAAAGCGGACAAGGACCCGAACCCGGACAAGCTGTATGGCCGCCTGCTGATTGCAGCGGTCTGGATCGGGGCGATTCCTCTGGTGGGGAAATATGTGATTTTGTTGATTTCTGCGGTGCTCGTGCTGACCGTTGACACCAATTTTCTCATTCTGGCCGCGTTTTGCGCCTGTATGGTGATCTTTGTCTACCCCTTGTTTTTACTGGGCACCGTGACGCCCTCGCTTGTCAAATATACGGTGGACAGCCTGTCGGACAGCGGCCGGACGGTGGGAACGCTGAACGCCTTTAACACCATCGGCAGCATCATCGGCACCTTTTTGCCGACGTTTGTCACGATTCCGGCGGTGGGGACGGCCGTGACCTTTTTGATTTTTTCCGGCGTGCTGCTGCTGCTGGCGCTGCTCTATTTTATCAATCGGGCGCGCAAGCGTGCGGGATGCATTGCGGCAGTGGTGTTCTTTGTGCTCTGCGGGGTGTTCGGGCATTCCGGGAGCTTTGCTTTTTGGGAAAAGGACCTCGTCTATGAGGGCGAGTCGATTTACAATTACCTTCAAGTCAAGGATACGGGGCGCAGCGTGATTCTCTCGACGAACGTGCTGTTTGGCGTGCAGTCCGTGATGATGAAGGAGGATTCGCTCACCGGCATGTATTACGATTACGCGTTGATGGGCCCGGCGATGGCAAAGGTGAAAGCAGGAGACCGAATTCTTGTCCTGGGGATGGGAACCGGAACGTTTGCCAGACAATGTCTGAAATATTTTCCCGGCGTTTCTGTGGAGGGAGTGGAGATTGACGAAAAAATCACCCGTCTGGCCGGGACGTATTTTGACCTGCCGGATACGGTGCCGGTAGCAACTTACGATGGGCGGGCCTATCTGCAGGCTGTGGAGGGAGAGTACGATGTGATTCTGGTCGATGCATATCAGGATATTACAATTCCGTTTCAGATGTCCTCGATTGAATTTTTTATGCTGGTGCAGAAGCATCTGAAGGCCGACGGCGTACTGGTGGTGAATATGAATATGCATTCTAAGGACGAGGGCAATATCAACGATTATCTGGCGGATACAATTGCGGCGGTGTTTCCGCATGTCTACACGGCAGACGTGTTCGGCTCCACCAACCGGGAGCTGTTTGCCTCGCATCAGGAGACGCTGCTTGAGGATTTGCAGCAGACGGTGACAGCGCTTTCCGCCGGTGAGCAAGCGTCCTGTGAGCTGTCCGAGCTGCTGGCGGATGTGTCTGCGAAGCTCATTCCATATGAGAAGGGAGACTATCTGCTGACGGATGACAAGGCGCCGGTCGAGCTTTTGGGGATGCAGGTGATTGACAGTCTGATTCAGGACGAGATTGGATATTATAAAGAGGTGTTCCGCGAGGACGGCATTGGCGGGCTGCTGGAGGGAATGTAAAGGAGATTGTATGAACACACATGATATTTTGCAGGAAGTCAGAAATAAAACGATGTCGGTTGAAGCGGCAGAGAAGCTTTTGAGACGGCAGCCGTTTGAGGATTTGGGCTATGCCAAGCTGGATACGCACCGGAAGCTCCGTTCCGGCTTTCCGGAGGTGATCTTTTGCAGTGGGAAAGCGGATGAGCATTTGCTTGCAATTTTTGGCAGGCTCTATGAGGAGGAGGGCGAGGTACTGGGTACGCGCGCATCCCGTCAGCAGTATGAATTGATTGCGGCGCAGTATCCGAAGGCGCAGTATGATGCGATTTCACGAATCGTCAAGATCGAGAAGCCGCAGAAGCTTTTGCGGGGAAACATTGCCGTGTGCACGGCCGGAACCGCCGATCTTCCGGTGGCGGAGGAAGCAGCTCAGACCGCGGAGTATTTCGGAAATCGGGTGGAGCGGATTTACGATGTGGGAGTGGCCGGCATTCACCGCTTACTGGCCTACGCCGAGCAGCTTCAGGAGGCCAATTGCGTCGTTGCCGTGGCCGGAATGGAGGGCGCGCTGGCCAGCGTTGTCGGCGGTCTGGTGGATAAACCGGTGATTGCGGTGCCTACCTCGGTCGGATATGGCGCCAGTATGCACGGGATTTCCGCGCTGCTGACCATGATCAATTCCTGCGCAAACGGAATTGCGGTTGTCAATATCGACAATGGCTACGGAGCCGGCTATATCGCGTCGCAGATCAATCGTATGGCGGCGGATGAAGGTACGTGTTCGGAATAATTCGCTGTGCGTTGTTGATTGATTTTGCAGACGTTTCATGTTATGATATTTTTGGCAAAAATTACACGGAAAGGAGAAGAATATGCCATGGTACCTGCACGGCAAGAGACAAAAACGGAGCGAAAGAAACATAATAAGGTTCGGATGAAACGGAGCATCCGCGTAAAAACGATGCTGACCACAACGCTGATTATCCTTTGCGGAATTTTTCTGTTTGGCGCAGTACTGACGAATTCGATGCAGAGTTTGACAGAGGACATCCTGGTGGATGTGATGCAGCCAATGGCGAAGCAGTCGGCGAAAGCGGTGGAGGCAAATGTACATTTGCTGGCGGATCGTATGATGACGTTGGCGTTGGCTCTGGATGACAGAATGACGGAGCTTGAGCAAAGTGTGGAAGATGCGGATGCCTTTCTGGCGGAGGCGCGCAATACATATGAATTTTATGGGATCGGGATTTATAATCTGGATGGGAGCTTACATGCTTCAGACGGGCAGACCTATGAGGATTTGAAGGAGTTTTCCTGGTTTTCCCTGCTTCAAGAGTCGGATAACCTGACAATCAGTGATCCGCAGGTGTTTGAGGAGTATATCGGAATTCCAATCGGGATGCCGATTCAGTCAGAAGGAGAGACGAGTGCTTACCTGGTAGGCATTTATAAATATGATGTATTAAGTGATGTCCTGGGAGAGATTCGCATTGGACAAAACGGAATGGCAGTGATTATCAATGAAGAAGGGCAGGTCATCGGCCATCCGCAGGCAGAAATCGTTCGGGAGCAGGTCAATATTTTTGATCTGGATGCGGACGCTACGGCGCATGAGATCTTTAACCGCATGATTTCGAGGGAGACGGGCTCTGTGCAGGGGAAGGTAAATGGCGGGGACGCTTATGTGGCCTATTGTCCCATTCGGGGCACACGGTGGTCGTTCGCCATTGAGGTGCCAAAGGGCGATTATCAGGATGCAACCAATGCTGCTTTCTGGAATACGCTCGTGGTGACGGGGATTGTGCTGATTGCCGCGCTGGCATCTATTTTTGTGATTATGACGATGGTTTCAGCACAGATGAAAAAAGCGATTTTGCGCATTGACGGATTGGCAGAGGGCGATTTAGGCAGTGCAGTTGTCGTGCGCAATTCAGGTGATGAAGTCCAGCTGCTGTCTGCCTCCCTCAAAACAACGATCGAGAGCATTAACGGATACTTAAGCGAAATTCGGCGGGTGCTGGACAGCATTTCCAGCGGAAACCTCAATGTATCGGCGGACGGGAATTTCCGCGGAGATTTTGTTGTCGTCAAGGAGACGCTGACGAATATCATCAACTCGCTCAATCAGGTGATGAAGCAGATCAGCCAGACGGCATTTGGATTGATGGAGACGGCCAATTCGATGGGAAGTCAGTCGGAGGAGCTGCATCAGGCCGTGATGAACCAGACGGAGGCGATGGACGGCTTGAATGCGGAGGTGGGAAGCATTCGGGAGAACCTCAATCTTGTCACGGAGAATACTCACCAGACGACTCAGCGGGCGGCAGAGATGGCGCAGCAGATTTCGCATGGAAGTCAGAAGATGGAAGAGCTGAAGGAGGCGATGGAAGCGATTGACCGCAATGCAGAGGATATTTCCAAGATCAGTATGATGATTGAAGGGATTGCCCAGCAGACGAAGATCCTCGCGCTCAATGCGTCTGTGGAAGCGGCCAGAGCCGGTGAAGCTGGGAAAGGATTTGCCGTAGTGGCCCAGGAGGTGCGCGACCTGGCGGGGCAGAGCGCGCAGGCGGCAAAAAATACCGTGGGCATGATTGAGAAGTCCAGCGCATTGATTCGTCAGGGCGTGCTTCTGACCTCTGAGACGTCGGAATCCTTAGAGGCAGTGCGCAGGGGCTCCGATGCGGTGACAGAAATTTCCCACAGGCTGTCTGAGACGGTGGAGGTGCAAGAGGTATCTTTGCAGGAGATCACGCAGAGGATTGGTGATATTACAGAGATTACGCAGCAAAATCTTCACTGTGCCGAAGGTACGGCGGAGATCAGCGTGGAGCTGGAAATGGAGTCCAAACGGTTAAAGGAGCTTTTGGAGAAGTTTCGTTTCCATTAGAAAGAGGAGAGGAAGATGAAAAAATGGATGATGGCAGGCTTGCTGCTTGCACTTGCGCTGTGCTTGGGCGGATGTGGCAAAGAAGCGGGGAAGGATCGGCTTCAGGACGGCTGTTATACGGCGCAGATGGGAGAATATTCTCATGGCTGGAAGGAATATGTGACCATTACCGTCAAGAACGGCGAGGTTGTCTCCACAGAATATAACGCGGAGAATATCAGCGGCTTTATCAAGAGCTGGGACAATGCTTATATGAATAATATGAAAACAGTGGCCGGTACGTATCCCAATGAATATACGCGCTATTATGCCGCGCAGCTGACCGGAAGTACGGCGGTTCCTGAGATTGAGCTTCTTTCCGGGGCCTCCTCTTCGGGCGGGAATTTCAAAAAGCTGTCCGCAGCAGTCGTTGAGCAGGCGATTTTGGGGGATTCCAGAGTTGCGATTGTTCCGGTGGAGGCGGCCGAAGAATAGGAGGAAGAAATCAGCCGGCATTTATGCTGCTGAGAACGGAGGAAAAGGATGATTCCATTATTGGCGCAGCAAAGTATACAGACCAAAATAAAGCTGCAGTCGGTTACGATGCTGGGCAATTACGAATTTTATTATGCGGCGGGACGGATCTGTCAAAGCTTAGACCTTCTGCCGCAATCAGATTTGCCGCCGAAGGAGCTGTATGAATTTCTGCGCGTGCATACGGACGGAACGGAAATCTCAGACCCGGCAACGGCGCATCTTGTGAAAATGATTCATTTCTATATTCCGGAGGAAGCATACGATGAGCAGATGAAGGAATTGTTCCGTCTTGGCATACAAGAAAGGAAGCAATGACGATACGATTCCTGTGAATTTCGACGGTTTGACGATAACTTTTCTGCATTAAAGTTATAAAGATATACAGAAATGAAGAAAAAGATTGCAAAATCTCTCATTTCATACTAAAATATAACATGATTCCAACAAAGTAAGTGCATAAAGGAGAGAAGAAGATGAGCTATGTAGATGAGGTATATGAGAAAGTAGTAGCCAAGAACCCAGCCGAGCCGGAATTTCATCAGGCAGTCAAGGAGGTTTTGGATTC
Organism: uncultured Lachnospiraceae bacterium; assembly: GCA_947089585.1. Classification (GTDB taxonomy): domain Bacteria; phylum Bacillota; class Clostridia; order Lachnospirales; family Lachnospiraceae; genus 14-2. Next base: position 15,150 of record CAMULB010000037.1, read on the forward strand.
CCTGCGTCCGGTGATTGAAGCAAATGAGGAAAAATATCGCCGGGAGGCGCTGCTGGAGCGTCTGGTGGAACCCGATCGCCAGTTCAAGTTCCGCGTGCCCTGGGTGGACGATCAGGGACAGGTTCAGGTGAATACCGGCTATCGCGTACAGTTTAACAACAGCATTGGGCCTTACAAGGGCGGCCTGCGTCTGCATCCTTCTGTCAATCTGGGCATTATCAAATTTTTGGGCTTTGAGCAGATTTTTAAAAATTCTCTTACCAGGCTTCCGATCGGCGGCGGCAAGGGCGGCTCCGATTTTGATCCCAAGGGCAAATCAGACCGGGAGGTTATGGCGTTCTGCCAGAGCTTTATGACCGAGCTCTGCAAATATATTGGAGCGGATACGGACGTGCCTGCCGGCGATATCGGAACCGGAGCCAGAGAGATTGGTTATATGTTCGGACAATATAAGAAGATTAAGAGTGTGTATGAAGGCGTACTGACGGGTAAGGGCTTATCCTACGGCGGGTCCCTGGCCCGGACCGAGGCGACCGGATACGGCTTGCTGTATCTGACCCAGGAGATGCTCAAATGCAACGGCCATGAGATGAACGGCAAGGTTGTCGCTGTCTCAGGCTCAGGCAATGTGGCGATCTATGCTGCGCAGAAAGCACAGCAGATGGGCGCAAAGGTCGTGACCTGTTCCGATTCTAACGGTTGGGTCTATGATCCCGAAGGCATTGACGTGGCAGCTTTGAAGGAGATTAAAGAGGTACAGCGCGCCCGTCTGACCGAGTACAAGAAGTATCGTCCCAATTCCGAATATCATGAGGGGCGCGGCGTGTGGACCGTCAAATGCGATATTGCACTGCCCTGTGCCACTCAGAATGAGCTGTTCTTAGAGGATGCGAAGGCGCTGGTGGCCAACGGGTGTATTGCCGTGGCGGAAGGCGCGAATATGCCGACGACCATGGATGCGACGGAATATCTGCAGAAGAATGGCGTACTGTTTGCGCCCGGTAAGGCGGCCAATGCCGGCGGCGTGGCGACTTCGGCGCTTGAGATGTCTCAGAACAGCGAGCGTTTGAGCTGGACCTTTGAAGAAGTGGACGGCAAGCTGCAGCAGATTATGGTCAATATCTTCCATAATCTTGACGATGCCGCGAAGCGTTACGGCAAGGAAGGCGACTACGTAGCAGGCGCCAACATTGCCGGTTTTGAGAAGGTAGCCGAGGCTATGATCGCGCAGGGTGTGTGCTGATGGCCGAATAAGATTGGAAAAGTCCCGGAGATGCTGCGTTTCCGGGATTTTTTCTGCTGAGAATTGAACAGTCAAAACCATTTTATCCCGGATCAGACAAAGCTGCTGTAAGATTCTGCGTTGAATTTTAGAGCAGTTTTTTGTATAATAATTGAGAACAAACCGCAGTTTCGATCTATTATAACGAAGGAGGGGCTATGCAGACAGATCGACAGGAAAAACCGAGCGTTCAGGAGACGGGGCAGGAGGACGCAGGAGTAAGTCGTGCAGCAGTGAGTGATCTGAAAAAAATTCCGGGAATCGGGGCTAAAATGGAACGCCATTTGCAGAACATAGGCGTTCGGTGTATTGCAGATTTAAGAGGCAGGGACCCGGAGGAGCTATATCACCTCGACTGCCTGCACAAGGGCTTTCAGGAGGATCGCTGTGCGCTGTATGTCTATCGCTGTGCCGTCTACTATGCGGAGCATGAACAGCATGAAGCGGAAAAGCTCAAATGGTGGTACTGGAAGGATCGGGAATATGTCAATGTTTCAGACTGATTTGGCTGAAAAGAGCAGAAGGAGACAGGAGAGATTAGAATGAATCAAATCAAAACCTACAAACGGATTTTTTTGATTGTATTGGATTCCTACGGCGCCGGGCCGATGGAGGATTCCGGGGACTACAACGATGCAGGGGCAGATACGATGGGGCATATCTGTGAGGCGGTTCCAGAGCTGTCTTTGCCCAATCTGAGAAGCATGGGGCTTGCCAATCTGCGGACGCTGCCGCACATGGAGGCCGTTGCAGAGCCGCGGGCGTATTTTACCACACTCAAGGAACAGAGCGCCGGCAAGGATACGATGACCGGACACTGGGAGATGATGGGATTAAAGACAAAGAAACCATTTATTACGTTTACCGAGCATGGATTTCCCCCGGAGCTGATCGCAGAGCTGGAAGCAAAAACGGGCCATGTGGTGATTGGCAATAAGAGCGCCAGCGGCACGGAGATCATTGAGGAGCTGGGAGAAGAAGAAATTGCCACCGGCCATATGATCGTCTATACGTCGGCCGATTCCGTGCTGCAGATCTGCGGCAACGAGGAGACCTTTGGTCTGGAGGAGCTGTATCGCTGCTGCGAGATTGCCAGAGCGATCACAATGAAGGACGAGTGGAAGGTGGGACGCGTGATCGCGCGGCCCTATATCGGCAGGAAAAAAGGGGAATTCAAGCGCACGGCCAACCGTCATGATTATGCCTTGAAGCCGCATGGCAAAACGGTGCTCAATGTGCTAAAGGAAAATGGATATGATGTGATTTCCATTGGAAAAATCAACGATATTTTTGTCGGAGAAGGGATTACCAAGGCAATCAAGTCCAAAAGCTCGGTGGAGGGCATGGAGCAGACGATTGCGATCGCCCAAAAGGAGGATTTTACGGGACTGTGCTTTGTGAATCTGGTAGATTTTGACGCGCTCTGGGGCCATCGCCGTGATCCGCAGGGCTATGCCCGTGAGCTGGAGCAGTTCGATCAGAAGCTGGGCGAGCTGCTTACGGTGCTGGGGGAAGAGGATTTGCTGATTTTGACGGCGGATCATGGAAATGACCCTACCTATACTGGAACGGATCACACGCGCGAAAAGGTGCCGTTTTTTGCCTATTCCAGAAAAATGAGCGGCAGCGGGCCGATTGCGGAGCGGGACAGCTTTGCCGACCTCGGCGCGTCCGTGGCGGAAAATTTTGGCGTCCAGATGCCCGAAGGAGCGATTGGCAAGTCGCTGCTGGGGGAAATTTTATAAAAAATACGAGTAAAGAGAGGTACAAGCATGCCGGAATTACCAGAGGTTGAAACCGTAAGGCGCGTGTTGGAGCCGCAGCTTGCGGGACGCACAGTCGAACGGGTCACGGTAAGCCGCCCGGAGGTGGTGTCCCGTCCGTCGGCGGAGGAATTTTGCCATCGGCTTGGCGGGCAGCAGATTTCTCATCTGGAACGCAGAGGTAAATTTTTGCGTATCGTGCTGCACAGCGGCGATGCGGTCGTATTGCATCTGCGGATGACCGGGAGTCTGCTGTTGGTGCCGGCCGAGGAGCCGCTGGAAAAGCATACGCATGTGATGATGCAAATGAGCGGCGGCAGGGAGCTGCGTTTTTGTGATCCGCGCCGCTTCGGGCGGTTGTGGCTGTTTGGGCGGGGCGAGGATGATTCCGACAGCGGCATTAATAAGCTGGGCCCGGAGCCGTTTGATCCGGGGCTGACGGGCGCCTATTTGCAGACATACTGCCAAAGGCGGAAACGGGCGGTGAAGGTATGTCTGCTCGATCAGGGCATGGTCGCCGGGATTGGCAATATCTATGCGGATGAGATTCTGTTTGCGGCAGGGATTGATCCCAGACGCCCGGCCAATTGCCTCAATCAGAGTGAATGGGACGCGCTGGCCGCAACGATCCCGGAACGCCTTTCT
>CAMULB010000038.1 GCA_947089585.1 uncultured Lachnospiraceae bacterium
GTACCGGACGGTAATAGCCGGTAATCCGACTGTAAACTTCGGCCTTTTCCCCGCAGACGGGACAGGTAAAATGCTCTCCGTTGATATATCCGTGTTCCCGGCAGATCGAATAGGTCGGCGACATCGTATAATACGGCAGTCGGTAATTCTCCGCAATCTTGCGCACCAGAGCTGCCGCCGCCTGCCAGTCGGGAAGCTTCTCGCCCAGAAACGCATGGAATACGGTGCCTGAGGTATACAACGTCTGCAGCTCGTCTTGAATATCGAGCGCGTCAAAAATGTCCGTCGTATAATCCACCGGCAGATGGGAACTGTTGGTATAATACGGGGTATCGCCCGCCCTTCCAGCTGTAATAATCGCCGGAAAATGCTCTTTGTCATGCTTGGCCAACCGGTAAGTCGTCGATTCCGCCGGCGTCGCCTCCAGATTATACAAATCGCCGTATTGCTCCTGATAATCGGCCAGACGCTCCCGCATATGATTGAGTACGTCCTTTGTAAACTGCTGGGTCTTCGCGTGCGTCAAATCCGCCTGCAGCCACTTCGCGTTGAGCCCCGTCTCATTCATACCGATCAGACCAATCGTTGAGAAGTGATTGTCAAAGGTTCCCAGATAGCGCTTGGTATACGGATACAAGCCCTCTTCCAGCAGACGCGTCACCACACTGCGTTTTATTTTTAATGACCGCGCCGCAAGATCCATCATCCGGTCAAGCCGGCGGTAAAAATCCGTCTCATTGTCCGAGAGATAGGCAATGCGCGGCATATTGATCGTCACCACGCCCACCGAGCCCGTGCTCTCACCGGAGCCAAAAAATCCGCCCGACTTCTTGCGCAGCTCCCGCAGATCCAGACGCAGACGGCAGCACATGGAGCGCACGTCGCCCGGCTCCATATCGCTGTTGATATAGTTGGAGAAATAGGGCGTACCGTATTTTGCCGTCATCTCAAACAGCAGACGGTTATTCTCCGTATCAGACCAGTCAAAGTCTTTGGTGATCGAATAGGTCGGAATCGGATACTGGAAGCCTCTTCCGTTGGCGTCCCCTTCAATCATCGTCTCCAAAAACGCCTTATTGACCAGATCCATTTCCCTCTTGCAGTCCTTATATTTGAAATCCATCTCCCTGCCGCCGACAATCGCGTTGAGCTCGGCCAAATCTGCCGGCACCGTCCAATCCAGCGTAATGTTGGAAAACGGCGCCTGTGTGCCCCAGCGGCTAGGCGTATTTACACCAAACACAAACGCTTCGATGCATTTTTTCACTTCTTCATAGGAGAGTCCGTCCACCTTGACAAAGGGAGCCAAGTATGTATCAAACGAGGAAAACGCCTGCGCCCCCGCCCACTCGTTCTGCATAATTCCCAGAAAATTGACCATCTGGTTGCACAGCACGGACAGATGCTTCGCCGGCGACGAGGTAATCTTGCCCGGAATCCCGCCTAAGCCTTCCATAATCAGCTGCTTTAAGGACCATCCGGCACAGTAGCCGGTCAGCATCGACAGATCATGGATATGAAGATCTCCGTTGCGGTGAGCGTTGGCAATCTCTTCATCGTAAATCTCAGAGAGCCAGTAATTGGCTGTCACTGCACCCGAATTGCTCAAGATCAATCCGCCGACGGAATAGGTAACGGTAGAATTCTCCTTCACCCGCCAGTCCTCAATCTTGACATAGCTGTTGACAATCTCTTTATAATCCAAAATTGTGGACTTCATGTTTCGGATCTTTTCCCGCTGCTTGCGATAGAGAATATAAGCCTTGGCCACATCCGTATAGCCCGCCTGCTCCAGCACAGTCTCTACACTGTCCTGTACATCCTCCACATGGATACGGGATTTGCTGATCTTATGCTGAAAATCCGCCGTCACCCGCAGAGCCAAAAGATCCATAATATCCTGATGCACTTCCTTCTCCGTCGCTGCAAACGCTTTGCAAATCGCATCGCTGATCTTGGCCAGATTAAATTCGGCAATCGCCCCATCCCTTTTCACTACCTGAAACATCGTATCCCATTCCTTTCTCATTTCCCTAAAAACCGCCCGCTGACCGGAACCCTGCAATGTGCCGCAAAAACAGCGCTGCGCCGGGCAGCGCATGGGTGCAGACAGGCCGGGCGGTCTTTTTTATTTCTTTTGGTTTCCCCATTGTACCAGATATAGTGTATAGCGTCAAGGATGAAAACTAGATATAGTGATTGTATTCTCGTTGCTGGTAGCGCTCTGCCCCTGGAAACGACCCCGCAAAACGGCTGGCCGCCTCTCGGCCGCCAGCCATGCGCCTGCATCAGCTGCAGATTTTCTCATACAATTCTCTGGGAACAAACGCTTTGACAAAAATTCCCTCTTCCCGGTATTCCTCGGCGAGCAGCTCTCCGAATTTGCGTACCGCCTGAATCTGTCCCGCCTCCTGATAGGAAAACGTGTGCTCCAAAAGACAGGTCTCTTCCCGCAGAAACGCTTCTAACGCTTCCTTTACCTGATCCAGCCCTTCTCCAGAAGCCGCAGAAATCCGAATCGTGCGCTCAGCCTTTAAATCCCGCAGCAGCAACGGCTCCTTGATCCGATCCTGCTTGTTGAACAGCGTCAAAATCTTTTTGTCACTGACGCCCAGACTTTCCAGCGTCTGATAGACAATGTGCATCTGCTTGTCCATCTGCGGATTGGACGCATCCACCACATGAATGATGTAATCGGCATATTTGGCTTCTTCCAGCGTGCTTTTAAATGCCTCAATCAGATGGTGCGGCAGCTTGCGGATGAAGCCCACCGTATCCGTCAGCAAAATCTCCTGCCCGCTGCTTAGATTTAAGCCTCTTGTCGTCGGATCCAGAGTGGCAAACAGCTTGTCCTCCTCTAAGACCCCCGCATCCGTCAGCCGGTTTAACAGCGTCGATTTTCCCGCGTTGGTATAGCCCACGATAGCCGCCACCCGAAGCGGCGTTCTGCTCCTCCCCTGTCTAGTCAATTCCCGATGCCTGCGCACCTTTTCCAGCTCCCGGTTCAGCTGGGCGATCCGCTCCTTGATATAGCGCCGGTCGGTCTCCAGCTTCTTCTCTCCGGGGCCTCTGGTGCCAATTCCGCCGCCAAGCCGGCTCAATGACTTGCCCAGGCCCGCCAAGCGGCCCAGGCGGTATTTCAGCTGCGCCAGCTCGACCTGGATCTTTCCCTCACTGGTCGAAGCCCTGGCGGCAAAAATGTCAAGAATCAAAAGCGTGCGGTCCATCACCTTGGTGTCTAAAGCCTCCTCCAGATTGCGCAGCTGCGCAGGGGAAAGCTCATCGTCACAGATCATGCCGGTAGCATCCGCAGCAGTCAGCAAGGTTCTAAGCTCCTCCAGCTTTCCGCTGCCTACATAGGTGCCCGGATGTATGCAATCCCGATTCTGAATCATGGTGCCTGCCACGACTGCCCCAGCTGTGTCCGCCAGCTGGGCCAGCTCCTGTAAGGAATCCTCGGTGTCATCCCCTTCTCTTTGGCAGATACCTACCAGAATCACGCGTTCCGTCAGCGTTTCTATTTCAAATGGTTCGCTCATTGGCGCCTCCTTTCTCCCATGCAAAACGGTCGGTGCACCTACCATATCATATTTGAACCGGATTTTCAATCGCAACAGGCGCCAATTCCATCACGGATTATTTTTCCACAAAATCGCCACCTTAAACAGGTCTCCGTCCACCAGTACCTCAAAGACGCCGCCCATCGCCTCTGTGAAGCTTTTGGCGATCGCAAGCCCTAAGCCGGACCCTTCCGTCGTGCGGGAGGAATCGCCGCGCACAAACCGCTCGGTAATCTCCGCGCCGCTGACATTCAGCTCCTGGGCGGACATATTTTTGATCATCACCGACAATCCGTCCGCTGTTTCTTCAATCTCGATAAACACCCGGCTGCCCTTCATCGCATATTTTTCAATATTGACAAACAAATTTTCAAAAATGCGCCAGGTCTTTTGATTATCCAGCATACAAAGCGTTTTTTGCTCAGGCAGCTTCCACTTGAGCGTCAGCTCCATCTCTGCAAAGCTGTTTTCATGCTCCACACAAATCTGCTTGATCAGGTTGACCACATCGACCTCCATCAAATCGAGCTGAATCGTGTTGCTGGTCGCTTTGCTGACATCCACCAGATCCTCCACCAGCAGACGCAAACGCAGCGACTTTTTTTCCAGTACTTCGATGTATGCGGCTCTCTGCTCAAAGGTGATCTCCGGATCCTTTAACAGCTCCACATAGGTGGTAATGGCCGTCAACGGCGTTTTCAAATCATGAGACACGTTGGTGATCAGCTCCGTTTTCATGCGCTCGCTCTTTAATTCCTGCTCCACCGCTTTTGAAAAGCCCTGACGGATTTTTTGCAGCTCCGCCTTGAACGGCTCGAACACCCCCCAGTCGCGCACGTCCTCGTACTTAAGGTCGCCCTGGGCAATACGGGCCGTGGCATGCATCAGCCGCTGGTACTCCTGATTCATCTTGTCAAACTGGCTCTTGAGCATAAAAAACAGGGCAAACGAGTAGACAATCAGTGCAAAAATACCAAAAAACCAGAAGAAGGAAAGCACCGCCAGCACAAGGAAGTTCAAGATCACCACCTTCCGCAATGTGCGCATCGTCTTATTGCTGAAATCCACATGCGAAATCTCATACTTCGTCTGCTGCCAAAAATTGCTGCACCACGAAACACCCTTGGTACAGATGCAATAAATCAAGCTGTATTCACGAATATAGCTTCGCACGCCGAGTGAAAACAGCGGACGAATAAATGCCAGCGCCAGATACCAGCCGCCAAACACGGCCGCCACTAAAATGCCCATTTCCAGCAGGGTGCTCATCTGCCGCAGCGTGCCCGACCGCAGAATCTGCCAGGGCATTTCTCCTTCCATTATGTCCATATAGGAAATGTTCGTTTGCACAAAAATCTCGGTCAGTAGCAGCAGACAAATCACACCGACTATAGCTACTTCCATCAGATACCAGTGCCCCCGCCTGGAATAATCTACCGTTCCCTTCCAGATCCTGTTGCTCGTCAAAAGCAGCAGTAAAATGCCAAGCGCCGTCAAGACCGCATAGTATAACAGGACGCCGCCGCAAGCTCCATAATTATATACTCGGCCATAGTATTCGCCCACTTCGTCCCGTTCCACCATGATACCGTCCAAATCCTGCGAAATTCCATAGGTCACACTGAAATTTTTTGGCCCATAGCCGCTTAGAAGCGACGCATCCTCTCCCATGTCCTCACTTTGCCCGTTGTGCGCAATATAGTCCTGCTCCCAATCCGCAAAGAGATTCATACGCTTCGCCTGTAAAATATTTTTTATAATCGCGTCCTCTAAGCCCTGCCGGCTCCAGACATGCTCTACCGACAAGTCCCCTTCCTCATCGTAGGAGAGCGTAAAATAACATTGGTACTGCTCCTGCAGCTCTTCTAGCTGCTGCGCCTGAATCCGGTCGCCCAGCAGCAGCGCATCCAAATTCTTGGCCGTATTCTTCTCACTGCCGGATTTTCCTCTTACATAGTAGTCCACCTGATCGCGCCAGGAGTCAAAAAGGATGTTCCACTCCGCCAATACGCCCTGCACTGCCTGCCAATTGGGCCCGCTGTATTCCTCCTGCTCAGAAAAAAGGATATAGCTGCCTCGAAACAAGCTCTCAACCGCTTCATAATAGACGGTATCCTCCCCCCGCACGACCACCATTTGATCGGCTTTCCTGCCAATCAGGGGAAACATACAAAGGCTGAAAATTGTAGCGGTCAAAACCGCCGCGACGCCAATCGTCGCTCTTTTTTTATGACTGCTTTTCAATTTTATATCCAACGCCCCACACCACCTTTAAATATTTTGGCTCCTTCGGGTTGATTTCGATTTTATCCCGAATATTCCGTACATGCACCATAATCGTATCCGTATTGATTGCTTTTTCATTCCACACACGCTCGTAAATTTCATCCGCCGAAAATACGCGGCCCGGATTCTTCATCAGAAGCGCCAGAATCTTAAATTCAATCGGCGTCATTTTGACCGGCTTTTCATCGACAAAGACCTCCACTGTATCCTCATTCAGCTCCAATCCGCCGTTGATGTGAACCCGCTGATTCTCCTCCCTGGGATTGCGGCTCTTAAAACGTGTATAACGCCGCAGCTGGGAATTCACCCGCGCCATCAATTCCAATGGGGTGAAGGGCTTCGTCACATAGTCGTCTGCGCCGATGTTGAGTCCCACGACCTTGTCGGTCTCCTCGGACTTGGCGGAAAGCATAATCACGGGAAATTCATATTTTTCCCGCAGCTTGACGGTCATTAAAATTCCGTCCATCCGCGGCATCATAATATCGACGATTGCAAGATCAATCTGCTCTTGTTCCAACACCTTCAGGCCCTCGACCCCGTCCGCGGCTTTAAAGACCTGATACCCCTGGCTTCGCAGAAAGATCTCCACTCCGTCGCGAATCTCCGTATCATCCTCCACGATCAGAATCTTATACTCTTGATGATTGATTGGTTCCATATCTATACTCCTTTGCTGTTGCGCCTCTTTTTTTGACTGTCGCCTGCCCTGCTGATGCGACCGTTCAACCGTTCCCCAGCGGCCGCTTCCTGATGATTATCCCGACTGCTGCCACACCCCGCAGCGTCAGACCGTCAAAGACTGCGAACAAAGCTCCCGGTAATATGATTCCGCCTTCGCCGCAACGGCTCCTTCGGCGTATCTGCAGGCCGTCTCAACGGCCGCCCGGCTCATCCGATGATACTGTGAGCGATCCGCCACAAGCCGCCCGACCCCCTGCGCCCACTGTGCCGCCTCTTCACCGCATAAATACCCGTTGACGCCATCTGCCACCACATCCCGTACACCGCTGGCATCCAATGCCACCACCGGATTTCCCGCGGCCATCGCCTCCAGAATCACAATACCCTGTGTCTCCGATTTAGAGGTAAACAAAAATGCGTCGGCTGCGGCCTGGTAATGCTTCATCTGTGAATTGGGAACCATCCCCACAAAAATCAGATTGGAGGAAAGCCCCAAACGTGCTGCCTCCTTCTGCAGCTCCTCCTTCTGCGGCCCTTCCCCGATCACCATGTGGCGAAACGTGCGCCCCTGACCTTTTAGCAGCTCTTTAAAAAGCGCCAGCCCTTCAAGCTGAAAGAGAAGATTCTTCTCCCGCGCCAGACGGGAAACCGTCACAAAGAGATAATCCGCCCCGCCCTGATATGTATCCCGCAGCGCACGCACCTTCTGTGGATCTGGGGTAAAGCAGTCTTTGGGAATTCCGGTCGGCAGCACATGAATCGGCACATCCGCATGCTTTTTTTGCAGAAATTCCTTCATGCCCGGCGTCGGCGCCAGCAGCAGATCACATTTGCGGCAAAAATAATCGAGATACCTTTCAATTACTCTGGTGCGGCGTTCCATGCGCTCCAACGGCTTTACATAGTACAGATACTGCTCATAGCGCGTATGATACGTATAGACTACGGGAATCTGATATTTTCTCTTCAAATACAGCGCCACATTGCCCACAATCGCCGGATGATGGACGTGTATCAGCTCGATGCCAAGCTCCTTCACCTTTTTTTCAAACAGCAGCGTCATCACATTGGGCACCGGAGCCTTGGCAATCGACACCGGAAAAGAGGGATAGCGAATCACATACGCTTCCTCAGTCTGCTCCTTATAGGTGGGCGCAAAGACATAGACCTCATGTCCCCGCGCACGCAGCGCCTCGGCCAGATGCTCTACCGAAATCGGAACCCCGCCGATATACGGCTTATAATTATTGGTAAACATGGCAATTTTCATCCTTCTTCCTCCTCTAAAGCATTGCAAACACCGCGTCGCCAAGAACGTATCCCGCCCCCACAAACACCAGATTCCACACAAACACCCCCATCGTCGAGCTGACGACATATTTGCCAAAATTCATGCCGATCACGCCGGCCGGAATTGAAATCAGCGTCCGCATAACCGGAACAAGCTTGCTGATAAACACGCCGATCACGCCCTTTTTGCGCAGATAATCCATTCTGCCCTCAATCAATTCTTTCTGCTTGGGAAACCGCTTATAGTATTTCTTGAGAAAAAATTCTCCTCCGGCCCGCCCCAAGCCGTAGAGGACGACGCTGCCCAAAAGCCCCGCCGCTACGGTAATCACGATCGTGAAAAAAAAGTTCAGCCCGCCGCGGGACGCCCAGATTCCGGCCAGCGGCATAATCACGCCGGCCGGAAAGCCTGGAAGATTCAAGTATTCCAAAAAGACAATCACAAATATGGCAACCGGCCCGTAATCGGTCATCAAATTCATAAAAAATTCTAAATCCATCGCATTCACCCTCACTTATTGTCTCTTGCTTTTTTGCATTGTATACCCTCCATCGACCGTTTGAACCGCGAAGGTTCGATCCTTGATTCTTTCCTATACTATAACGCGCAAAACCAAAAAATGGTTGCAGAAAAATCAAAAGAATTTCTAAAGAAAATACTAAGATTCCCCATGCTTTCCTGAAAAATACGGGCTACGTTGACCAAATTTAGCGCAAATATGCTGCGAAATATGGTATGTAACACTTGAAACAAAACACAGAATGGTTGACATTTAATTGTATTATTGTTATAATACAATTATACAAATATGGTTTTCCCATCAGGAGGTATGCTTATGTTCAGAAAAAGAAAACGAGACACCGCAGAGGAAGGGGCCGCACAGGACGGCCGCCCGCAAAGAAGAAACGCTCCCGTCAGCGCCTTTAAAATCATCGGTGCGGTTGTGCTGACCTTGTTTCTTGTGATTACACTTTTAAACAGCATCTATGTGCTGCAGGAGGATGAATACGCCGTCATCCGCACGTTTGGCGCCACTCAGGTGGTGGAGGAGCCCGGCATCAAATTCAAGCTCCCCTATCTCCAGGAAATGCGCAAGGTGACAAAGGCCGCCAAGCAATTTTCCGTCGGCTATGATCTGAATTCCGACGAGTCCTACGACAACGAATCCTTTATGATCACCAAGGATTACAATTTCGTCAATGTGGATTTTTATTTTGAATATCAAATCACCGATCCGGTCAAATATTTCTATGCTTCCGAATCGCCGGAGGAGATCATCAAGAACTTAGCCCAGAGCTACATCCGCGACACGGTCGGCATCCATTCGGTCGATGATGTGCTGACAACCGGAAAATATGAGATTCAGACAACCGTTAAGACACTGCTGCAGGAACGGTTAGAAAAAGAGGATATCGGCTTGACCGTGACCAATGCCGTCATTCAGGACGCCGAGGTTCCCACCCAGGAGGTCACGCAGGCCTTTAAAAATGTCGAGGACGCCAAGCAGGGCATGGAGACGGCAATCAACAACGCCAATGCCGACGCCAACACCCGGCTGCCCAAGGCCAAAGCCGATGCCGATAAAATCATCAAGGACGCCCAGGCCAAAAAGGAATCGCTGATCGCCCAGGCCCAGGGCCAGACTGCCCGCTTCAACTCCCTGTACAGCGAATACATCAAATATCCCTTAATCACCAAGCAGCGGATGTTTTACGAGACAATGGAGGACGTTCTCCCCAATATGAAAATCTACATCACCGACGGCTCCACACAGACGCTGCTCCCGCTCGCAGATTTTAGCTCGGTCAACGTAGGAAGCGGCGCAAGCAACGGCGACGGCAACAAGACCAACAACGGCAGCGGGCAAAATGCCAGCGGCGGGCAAGCGTCCGACAGCGGCGCAAATACCGGAACTGAAGCCAACACTGGCAGCGAAGCAAACGATTCCCGCTCTGCCGAACCGGAGCCTTCCGCAGAACCAAATGCCGCTCATTCCGAAAACGGAGGTGATACGAATGAATAAAGCAATCAAGAAAACCATCCTCACGCTACTCATCCTCATGCTGGCGCTGCTCCTGTTTCGCTCCGCCACGGTGATTACCCGTCCCGGAGAATACCGCATTGTCCGCCAATTCGGACGAATCGTCCGTGTGGATACCACCGACAGCCATCCTTATGGCCTCGGCTTCAAGATTCCCTTCATCCAGTCCGACACCTCCATCAGCAGCAAGCTGATGCTGTATGATCTGGCGGCCAGCGACGTCATGACCTCAGACAAAAAGTCAATGATTTCCGACTGCTTTGTCCTCTGGCGCATCGAGGATCCAGTCAAATTCATCCAGAAGCTAAGCGGCTCGCAGCAGAATGCCGAGTCCCGTATCAGCTCCAATGTCTACAACGCTTTAAAAAATGTGATCAGCAGCTTGACGCAAGAAGAGGTGATCTCAGGCCGCGACGGCGAACTGGCCGATCTTCTGACCGAGCGACTGGGCGACAATCTCTCCTCCTATGGCATCCATGTGGAAAAAATCGAAACAAAAATGCTCGATCTGCCGGATGAGAACAAGGACGCCGTCTATACGCGGATGATCTCCGAGCGCAACAACATCGCCGCCTCCTACAAGGCGCAAGGCGAACAAAAAGCGCAGGAAATCAAAAACGACACCGACGAGCAGACAACGATCATTCTCGCCCAGGCCCAGAAAACAGCCGACACGACAGTCGCCGAGGGCGAAGCGGAATACATGAAAATCTTAAGCGACGCATACAACGACGAGGCCAAAGCCGATTTTTACAGCTTTGTCCGTCAGCTGGACGCGATCAAGGCGACGCTGAAAAACGGAGAGAATACGATTGTGCTGGATCGGGATTCTCCGATTGCCAAGCTGTTCTATGGGATGGAGTAACCGAAAGCGGCCTTGTCGGCAAGCTGCAGCGCATGCCCGCAGCTGTCTGAATCTCATCGCCCTGCACCAGGGTTAGCAGCAGCAGAATCATCCCGCCGCCAGCTCCCACAAGGCCGCAGAAAAAGCCGATGGGGCCGCAGAGTACCGACTGCACAAAACGCTGCTTCGGCTCTGCGGCCCCATCGCTTCCTTCCCATCCTGCTCTGCCATTCGCGCACAGCAATTGGCCATGCTCACATTTACCCCCACTTGTTTTCACGATCCAGTTCTTTTTCATACTGCTCATATGTCCTGCGGTCGAAGCAGCACAAAATCACCGTCATCGCATCCGCTCGATGCTCCTCGATCCACGCTCGGATCGTCCGCACGGCAATGGGAACAGCTTCCGCAAGCGGATAACCATAAATTCCCGTCGAAATGGCTGGAAACGCAATGCTGCGGATTCCATTTTCCCGCGCCAAATTCAACGAATTCCGATAGCAATTCGCCAACTGTATTTCATCCTGCGGGCTGCCGGAATAAACCGGGCCAACCGTATGAATCACATAGCTTGCTTTCAGCCGATACCCGCCGGTAAGCTTCGCTTCCCCTGTTTTGCAGCCGCCAAGCGTGCGGCATTCCGCCAACAGCTGCGGCCCCGCCGCACGGTGAATCGCTCCGTCCACCCCGCCGCCGCCCAACAGGCTCTGATTTGCGGCGTTGACAATGCAGTCACAGTCCAGCTCGGTGAGATCGCCCAGCTCCAACATAATTTGCTCCATCTACCCTTCCCTCCCTGTCTCTACAAATCGGTCTTCCTTCTGCTTCGACGGCTCACTGCTTCTTCTGTCCGCACTTTCCTCCCTCTGAATACTTTCAGACTTCCACCTTCTCAATCACGCAGCTATGCTCCACCTTCTCAATCACACAGCTATACCTCTGCTTTCTCAATCACGCAGCTATGCTTCCGCTTTCCGTCTCCCGCATTGGGATCATATCCAATCCCAACCAGCAAAATCTGCCCGCCGTAACCCTCCAATGCCTTGGGATAATTGCGTGCCCTGATCTGATCAATCGCCCCCTGCGCCGACCGATTCCATTTCAGTTCAATCACCAACGCCGGCATGACCGAAGACTTTTTCGGCACATAGACCAGATCTGCATACCCGTCCCCCGACGGAAGCTCTTCAAATTTTAAATAATAATCCTTATAGCTAAAATAAGCCAGCTTGATCACACTGCGCAGCGCCTGTTCATTGTTATAAAATAAAAGCGCCTTCTCCTCCTGATGAATCTTCTCAATCTGCGCCGCCACCGCCTCTGCATTCCCATGTACGGTATCATAAATCAGCTGGTCGCTTTCCCGCACCCGACGCATCGTCTCCTCCCGCTGCACCTTGCGCACACAGCGGGCAAATTCCAGCCGGATCTCCTCATTGGGAATCCGCACGGTTTCCGTCTCTTCATGATAGGATAAGTATCCGAGATGAATCAACAGCGTCAGCACCTCGTCCCGACTCTGAAAGCTTACCAGATCGTTGGCAAATCCGTTGGGATCCACAGCTACCTCAATCCCGCCCAGCAGCTCGGCAACCGTTTTGGAGAGCCCGTCAAAATCCAGGCTGATGTAGTCCATCAGACCTTGCGCGGCGGAGGTTTCGGTCCAATAAGAGCTAAAATCGCGATAAGAAATCGCCTTGATTACAGAATTCGGATTATACACCGATTCTGCATCGCAAAATGTATAGCCGTCATACCACCGCTTCATCTGATCAAAACTGCAACGATTCTGCAGGCATAGCTTTTGTACTTCCCGCTCGGTAAATCCCACATAGCTTCCAAATTGCCTCGGCTTGACCATCGTAAACTCCTGAAAATCCGAAATTGCCAACTGCGAACCGTCCTTTTGAATCGGCAAAATCCCCGTCATATAAACGGCGGCAAACACACGTGCCGTAATACTGCTGTTTTTGAACAGAGACCGCAGGAACTCCAGATATTTCCGCTGTATCTGCTCCTCATTCTTCGCTTCCCGGATTGGCGCATCCCACTCGTCGATGATCATGATAAACTTTGTGCCCGTGGCAGAAACAACATTGGCCAACGTATCATAAAACGCCTCCGCCTGCTCTACCTGCGGATACGCCTCCAGCAGCTCTTTTGTTATATTTCGTATCACAAAGGGAACCAAGTCGGCCAGATCACCGACCGCACCAATCACTGCCGTCAGGTCAAGATAGATTACATCATACTGATTCAAGTGTTTGCCATAAGCGTCCGCAAATTCCGGGCGGCGGGCAATCTCCAAGTCCGCAAATAGCTTGGAGGAATCACAGCTGCGGTCATAGTAGGCGCACAGCATCTGCGCTGCAAACGATTTTCCGAACCGACGGGGACGGCTGATGCAGGTCAATTTTTCCGTCGTATCAATCGTTCGGTTGATCAGTCCGATCAAACCGCTTTTGTCTACATAGGTACTGTTGCGGATCACTGTAAACCCGCTGTTTCCTGGATTGAGATAATTACCCAAGCAGTCCACCTCCCTTAAATTCCCAAAATCTCATACGCCGTATATTCATAGTCCAGATGATACCCAAGCTTTTGCGCCAGAGAGACCGACCACAAATTTTGTGCATCCCAGCTGGGATACCAGCCTCGGTTCAGGCACTCCAGAATCAACCGGGCGCCGGCCGCAAAAGCCAGCCCCCGCCGCCGCTGGTCGAGCCTGGTATCAATCTCAATTTCAATTCCGCCCAAATAGCCGCTGTAGGAGGAAGCGCCGCAGACAATCTCCCCCTCCTTGAGAACGATCACTCCCAATCCATACTTTTGATATGCTGCATAATGCTCATATTGTGCTACAAAATCCCGGCACCACGCACTCTCTCTGCAGGAGTAAAACAGCGCCTCATCCATCATGCGCAGCATATACCCCTCCGGCAGCCCGTTGACCGCCGCCTGCAGACGCCCCCGGCAAAATACATCCGGTTCTTTTTTCATTGCGTAACGCGTAACTCTGTTTGCTTTTTCCCGAAAATATGCTTCTGCCAAATCTGCCCAGCCCTGATTTTGTGGAACGAGAATCTTGCATGCACACTCACTTTCTCCGCCTTTTGGCAGATCCATTTTCTTTTCTGCCAAAAAAGACAGCAGCTCTTCCTTTGGCGCCCCGGCCAGAAAGCAGAAATCTCCCAGAACAGCCATCGCACCCGTCGGTGCCTGCAAAGAATCAGCATATACCCTTCCCATAATTCCCTGCAAGCAGGAAAAGATCATGGTTTCCTGCCACCCGGCAAATAAACATGCCGCTTTTGAAGTGTTCTTTAATTCAAAAATCATGGTTGTTCCTCCAAAATTTCTCAATCTCACAGTTCTTCCATTTCCACCCACAAAACCTCATTCTCTCATCATTATAACCTCCGATCATTATTTTTTCAACCACGCATTCAACTCCGTCGAAGCGCTCCGGGCTCTTGCCAAAGCCTGCTACTCCATCCAGACGAAACTCAGAATCGGAAACGATCTGCTCCGCACCCTTGCGTTGCGAACCGTTTCAAATGATGCAAACACATTGCCTTCGGCATTTCACCTGGCAATGGCACGAACCGGTGCGTTCGTATGTAGGTGCGGAATTTCAACAACAAAAGAACCAGAGGAATCACCTCTGGCTTCTCTTTTGCCGTTCCATTATTTTTTCAAAATCCACGCCTCATACGGCCGCATCTGTACCTTGGCTGCGCCATCCCACACGCCGACGCTGCCTGAGGATCTTCGTTCGTAGGCAAATACCTGCGGATGCTTTGGTTCCACCCGGACAAACGCGCCATAAATCAGCCCCAGCTCCTGCTTACAGATTTGAATCATGCGCTTGTAGTATTGCAGCACGGAATCCGCAGCACGGCACAATTTCCTCCCTTTCTCTCTTGCCGCTGTAACCTGAAAAAGGAACCGAAGTTCTCTCAAACGTCCGATTCCTCATTCATCCCGGCGGCAGCTTAAATCCCCCAAGCTGCCGCCCTCTGACAGCAATTGAAAACAATTACGACTATTTTAGTTATTTGCCGCCTCGGCCTTAATCTGTGCGGTCAAGGCAGGTACAATCTTATTCAGATCGCCAACGATTCCGTAGTCAGCCACATCAAAGATCGGAGCATCCTCGTCTTTGTTGATCGCAATTACGATATCGGACTCTTCCATACCGGCAACGTGCTGGATCGCTCCAGAGATTCCGATTGCAAAATACAGGGTCGGGCGAACGGTTTTACCGGTCTGTCCTACCTGCAAGTCAACCGGAAGCCAGCCATTCTCAACGACTGCACGAGAGCAGCTTACGGTTCCACCCAGAGCGTCTGCCAAATCTCTTAACATCTGGAAGTTCTCTGCGGAGCCAACGCCACGGCCGCCGGATACCAGAATCTTGGCGTCCATAATATTCTCGGTCGTCTTTGCCTGTTTGATGATGTTGAGAATCTCAACATACTTGTTGTTGACTTCAAATCCGGGATTGTACTCGATCACTTCTGCCTTGGCTCCCTGTACCGGCTCTAATTTCTGCATAACACCGGGACGCACGGTTGCCATCTGCGGACGGTTGTCCGGGCAGGCGATCGTTGCGATCGTGTTGCCGCCAAATGCCGGACGTGTCATCAGCAGCTGATTGTGTTTCTGCTCCTTGCCCGGCTGGGGATTGAGCGGGAAATCACCAATCTCAAGCAATGTACAGTCTGCTGTCAGACCAGTCTTTACTCTTGCGGATACAGTCGGGCCTAAGTCGCGGCCGATTGCAGTAGCGCCTACCAGCATAATTTCCGGCTTGTACTCATTGATCACGCAGGATAATGCATGTGCATAAGGCTCGGTGCGGTATGTCTCCAGCTCCTTATCGTCTACAACGATTACCTTGTCTGCACCGTACTCTGCCAGCTGATCTGCCAGTCCCTTTACATTGTAGCCCAGCAGAACTGCGGTTACATCGGTGTTCAGATCCTTCGCCAGATCCTTTCCTTTGCCGATCAATTCAAAGGCAATGCTGCTCAGTTCATTGTCTACCTGCTGCGCATAAATATATACGCCCTTATATTCTTCTAAATTCATTCTTTTCACCACTTTCCTTCATCTGATTAGATTACGTGCTTCTCTTTTAATTTGTCCATGATATAGGTCACGGATTCGGATGCATCCAGCGTCACCTTCTCGCCAGCACCCTTACGAACCTTATCGGATGCTTTTGCGATCTTGGTTGGGGAGCCTGCCAGTCCGATGTCGGAATCGTCAACGTCCTTGAGGTCATTTCTGCCCCAAACAATGACTTCCTTCTCATCGTATGCATCAAAAATTCCGCCCGGTGTCATGTAACGAGGTACATTCAGCTCGGAAAGTGCGGTAATCAGACAGGGCATCTTAGCCTTTACTTCATGATATCTGTCCTCATACTGTCTCTTAACGATCACAGAATCGCCTTCTACCTTGATCTCCTCTGCGTAGGAAATCACCGGAATCCCCAAATGCTCTGCAATCTGCGGGCCTACCTGTGCGGTATCGCCGTCAATTGCCTGACGACCGGAAATGATCAGGTCATATTCCATGTTGCGGATTGCGCCGGCAACCGTAATCGAGGTTGCCCAGGTATCTGCGCCGCCTAATACACGATCGGTCACAAGCACAGCCTTGTCTGCACCCATCGCCAAAGCTTCGCGCAGAGCTTCCTCTGCCTTGGGAAGTCCCATGGTAACAACGGTTACTTCTGCTCCTGTCTGCTCTTTAATTCTCAAGGCTGCCTCTAAGCCTGCCTTGTCATCGGGATTCATAATCGCAAGCATCGCTGCTCTGTCCAGTGTGCCGTCCGGATTGAATTTCACGCCGCCCTTGGTGTCTGGAACCTGTTTTATACATACAACTATTTTCACGGTAGTTTCACTCCTTATATTTTTTGAAATGGTTAATGGGGTACGACAAAGCTATTTCAGCAATGCACCGGAAATTACCATCCGCTGAACCTCAGAGGTTCCTTCGTAAATCTCGGTAATCTTCGCGTCGCGCATCATACGCTCTACATCGTACTCACGAATGTATCCGTATCCGCCGAACAGCTGTACCACTTCGGTCGTAACAGCCATAGCAGTCTCCGCTGCGAATAATTTGGCCTTTGCTGCCTCTACGGAATAAACCTTCTGTGTTGCCTTTGCCATTGCAGCCTTGTATACCAGAAGCTGTGCGGCTTCGATTTTTGCAGCCATATCTGCCAGCTTGAACTGTGTATTCTGCTGCTGTGCAATGGTGCGTCCGAACTGTTTTCTCTCCTTGGTGTACTCAATCGCACGATCGAGCGCGCCCTCTGCGATTCCCAGCGCCTGTGCGGCAATTCCGATTCTTCCGCCGTCCAATGTATGCATCGCAATCGGGAAGCCCTTGCCCTGCGGCCCTAACAGATTCTCTTTGGGAATTCTGCAGTCTTCAAAAATCAACTCATAGGTAGCTGACCCGCGGATACCCATCTTCTTCTCCTTGGTTCCGAAGGAGAAGCCAGGTGTTCCCTTCTCTACGATAAAAGCGGAAAAGCTCTTTTTCTTTCTGCCGCGCTTATCTACGGTAACATCGGTAATCGCGATTACAATATAGATATCGCCGACTTTACCATTGGTGATAAAGCACTTGGATCCGTTCAGAACCCACTCTTCTCCGTCTAAAACAGCCTTGGTCTGCGCGCCCTGAGCGTCTGTACCTGCGCCCGGCTCTGTCAGCGCAAAAGCGCCCAACTTCTCACCCTTGGCAAGCGGAACTACATATTTCTGCTTCTGCTCTTCGGTTCCGTAAGTCATAATCGGGTCGATGCAAAGCGAGGTATGTGCAGAAACGATGACACCAGTGGTGCCGCACACTTTGGATAATTCCTCTACGCACATGGTATATGTAAGGGGATCGCAGCCCTGTCCGCCGTATTCCTTGGGAACAGGAATTCCCATAAAGCCGGCCTTCGCCATCTTCTCAACGGTACCTGCGGGAAATACCTCCGTCTCGTCTACCTCCTGGGCAAGCGGCTTTACTTCTGTTTCGGCGAACTCTTTGAAAAGAGTTCTGGCCATTTCATGCTTTTTGCTTAACGCGAAATCCATTCTAATTTCCTCCATCTTTTTATAGTTAAACTTTTAACGAACATGGTACACATAAGGGGCTGTCATTGCCCAGCCCCTTATAAAGTTAATCTTACGGTTTATTCATAACTCTGTATCATGTTGTCTTATTTGCTGTAGTCATAGAAGCCCACACCGGTCTTCATGCCCAATTTGCCGCCGCGTACCATCTTTCTTAACAACGGATGCGGTCTGTATTTGGAATCGCCGGTCTCAGCCTGCAACACTTCCATAATTGCCAGACAAACATCCAGACCGATCAGATCGCCAAGTGCCAGCGGACCCATGGGGTGATTTGCGCCCAGCTTCATCGCCGCGTCAATGCCTTCTACGGAAGCAACACCATCTGCATAGATGCCTACCGCCTCATTGATCATCGGGATCAGAATACGGTTTACAACAAATCCAGCTGCCTCTTCTACCTGAACCGGAGTCTTGCCCAGCTCTTCGGAAATCTTTTTAATCTTGTCTACCATATCGGCAGGTGTATTCAGGCCGGCAATTACCTCTACCAGCTTCATCACCGGAGCCGGATTGAAGAAATGCATGCCAATCACCGGACGGTCTAAGCCAGCGCCGATCTCTGTGATTGACAGAGAGGAGGTATTGGTAGCAAACATGGCATCTGCCTTGCAGATCGCCTGCAGCTCTTTGAAGGTCTGCTTCTTGATCTCCATATTCTCAATCGCAGCTTCCACAATCAGATCGCAGTCCGTACAAATCTCTTTGGTTCCCGTTGTGATCTTAGCCAAAATAGCGTCTGCGGCCGCCTGCTCCATCTTGCCCTTTGCAATTCTCTTCTCGAAGCCCTTTGCAATCTTCTTCTTGCCGTTCGCAGCGAACTCGTCATTGATATCACACAAGCAAACCTCATACCCCTCGGTCTGCGCAAAGGCTTG
>CAMULB010000039.1 GCA_947089585.1 uncultured Lachnospiraceae bacterium
TGGGCAAAGGCAATATCTGTACCAGAAAAGATGAGTTTGATGAGCTGAGAAGCATTTTGCTCGATGCAGACGGCGTGCTGGTTGTCGATCCGATTTTTGAAAAGGGAGCAAGCGCACTGTTCCACTCTCTGATGGATCGCTTTGGGCCGAGAATGGATCGCGGTATGAACGTTGTCGCGACCAAGATTGCCGAGCAGGATCCCAATGCGAAGTCCGTAGATCCCAGACTGCTGAAGGATAAGGTGATTTCCTTTATTGGAATCGGCGGTTCCGACTGGGCGACTGCCATTGAATACGATCACAGTATGCTGGCGCTTTCTCCGGCCTGGAAGATCATTGATAACGAGAAATTCGCCTGGTCGAAAAATATTATCATGGAGGACGAGAAGGTAGAGCGGGTACGTGAGATCGGCCGCAATCTGGCCGCTGCTGCTGCCGACTATGAGAAGGCAGAATGGAAGGGCGACAGCGGAATCTGTCCGCATTGTCATTGCAAGAACTTCTATTTTGGGGAGGGCGACTCCAACCATGCCGTATGTATGAGCTGCGGCATCGAAGGCAGGATCGAGGTAGAGAATGGCAAAGTAAAATTTGTCTTCCCCGAAGAGCAGCTGGGTCATGCGCATGACACGCTGTCCGGCAAATTCATTCATGCCGACGACATCAAGGAGAATGAGGGCAAAGCCATCGCCAACCGCAGCAGCGAGAAATACAAGGCCAGCGCCGAGCGGATTAAATCGTATCATTTGACTGAGATTTTGCCGCCCTCTAAGAGATCGTGATTGACCCCGCAAAATCATTTTCGTTTGAGAAAAAGACCGATATCTTCTAAAAAAACGTCTTGGCTTCCTTGACAACGATGGATATGATACCTTCAAAGTAGACAGATCAATGAAAAATCTGCTTTGGAGGTATTTTTTTGGTTAAAATCTCCACATCCGGCCACAAGCAATGCTCAAATCGGTGCTTCGCTGTGCGAATCATCCATCTGCTCCGTCAGCATGCTGATAAAAAGCGGGATCACGGGATTGAGGTTGTCCTTGTGCCAGACCGCCACCAGGGACAGCGGGCCGTGGCCGGTGATGGGGATCGCGTGCACGGCTGAGCTGGCCATAATCGAGGAATTCTCATCGAGGACGGAAAAACCAAGTCCGGCTTCAACCATCAGGATCAGATTTTCCACCGAATCGGCGTAGCGCACCTGCGTGGGCAGAAAGCCATGCAGCTGACAGAGATCCATCAAATGCTGACAGGCGCCCTTGGAGATTTCCGGGGAAATGGCGATCACCGGTTCCTTTTTCAGATCCTCAATGCAGACGGATTCCAGATTTGCCAGGGGGTGATACTTGCTGATCACACATCTCCCGGCGGAAATGAAAAACGGCTGCGAGACAACGTTCTGTTCCTGGTATTCTCCGAGGTCAAAATCTACGGTCATGGCAATGTCAATCTCATTTTTAGCCAGCGTGTTTCTAAGCTCCTTAAAATTGCCCCGGTGCAGGCTGACCTTGAGATTGGGAAGATTCTTGCGCAGCGCGCTGATGCTCTGTGGCAAAAATGCTTCGGAACGCTGATTTTCAATGATGCCAATGCGCAGAAAGCCCTCCAGGTTATCCTGTGCTTTGCGGGCGCGTGCGACTGCGGCGTCCCCCTGCTTTTGCAGCTTGGTAAATTCTTCAAACAGAACGGCGCCGGCAGGCGTCAGTCGGACGTATTTCTTTGTGCGTACAAATAGCTTCAAGTCGAGCTCATCCTCCAGATTGAGGACGTTGCGGCTCAAAGAGGATTGAGCGACGAAGAGATGGTTTGCGGCTTCGGTAAAGCTTAAATGTTCGGCGACTGCTAAAAAGCATTTGATTTGGAAACTGTTCATAAATGGCTTGCCTCCTGCTTCCTGCTCCAATATATCGTTGCCGTTGCGCGTCTTAACTCTTTGCCGCCGCGTGAAGATACCAGATTTGCAGCGACAATTCTTTCTTTATCATAGCATGTTTTTTGGTGGTCGTCCACACCGGAAAATATAAAAAATGGGTGGTTTTGCGGAGCGTTGTTACAATTTGGGCTTGGTAGCAGCTTTGAAGCGGCAGTCAAGATCCAGCGGCTGTTGATAGCAGAATTTGACAGCGGTCAATTGTTGTGTAGAATCGTATGCCGCAGTTTGACAGCGGTCAATTGTTGTGTATAATAGATACAAAGAAAAGATAGCCAGAAGCGCGGATTTTCAGGAAGCGCATGAAAAACGAGAGAAAGGAGTGCGGCGGTGAGGGAGGAATGCGCCGCTGCGGAGGGAAAACGATGGATTTTCATAAATTGATTGATTTCAGAAACAGTCATCCCGGCTTTACAAAGGAGATGGGGATGGTTGTCACAGAGGTGACGGAAGGGTTTGCACGGGTAGAGATGGAGGTAGACGAACGGTGCTTTAATCCCATTGGTTCTGTACACGGCGGCGTAATTTTTGCATTGGCGGACACGGCGGGCGGCGTAGCGGCGACCAGCAGAGGGAGCTTTGTCACGACCGTGACCGGCAGCATCAACTATCTCAATGCGGCGATGCAGTCTAAGAAGCTGATTGCCGAGACAAGGGAGATCAAGGTGGGAAAAAATATTCTCGTCTACGACGTGACTGTGAGCGATGAAAGCGGACAGCTGATTGCCGAGACAAGGATGACGTATTACAGTCTCCATAAAGAAGTGAATTTTTGACGGCGGGCCGGGTTTTACTTTACATCAATCCCAAAATGAGGTATATTAATAAATGTTTGGGCGCAAGCTTGCGTCCGCTTTCGCAGCGATGACGCCAGGGGCGGATCGGATGCGATTGTTGCTGTTCATACCGCGTCCTGCACTTGCCGCATGACGGCGGGCCAATACAAATCGGAAGCGAAAGCGTTCGATTCGTTGTGGGAACATAGATACCGGCGCCCGATTGACAGGGCCAAAGGAGGATTTGAAAAATGGTAAAAGCAGTTGTTGGAGCAAACTGGGGAGATGAGGGAAAGGGCAAGATCACGGATATGCTGGCCAGGGAAGCGGACATCATTGTGCGCTTTCAGGGCGGGGCCAATGCAGGCCATACGATCATCAATGATTATGGCAAATTTGCGCTGCATACGCTGCCGTCTGGTGTATTTTATGATCATACGACCAGCATCATCGGAAACGGTGTGGCGCTGAACGTTCCGGTTCTGTTTGACGAGATTCAGTCTGTCGTCGATCGGGGTGTGCCAAAACCCAAGATTCTGGTGTCCGATCGGGCGCAGATGGTCATGTCCTATCATATTTTACTGGATACCTACGAAGAGGAACGGCTGGCGAAAAAATCCTTCGGTTCCACCAAATCGGGTATTGCGCCGTTTTATTCAGATAAATATGCCAAGATTGGTTTTCAGGTCAGCGAGCTGTTTGACGAGGAGCTGCTCAAGGAGAAAGCAGTGCGGGTCTGCGAGCAGAAGAATGTGCTGTTGGAGCACCTGTATCACAAGCCGCTGCTGCAGCCGGAAGCGCTGCTGAAGGAGCTGCATGGGTACAAAGAAATGATTGCTCCCTATGTGTGTGATACCTCGTCTTATTTATATGAAGCAATTCAGTCGGGGAAACATATTTTGCTGGAGGGACAGTTGGGTTCTCTCAAGGATCCGGACCACGGGATTTATCCGATGGTGACTTCTTCCTCTACACTGGCTGCGTTTGGTGCGATCGGCGCGGGCATTCCGCCCTATGAGATCGGGAAAATCATTACGGTCTGCAAGGCGTACTCCTCCGCGGTCGGCGCAGGCGCATTTGTCAGTGAGATTTTTGGTCAAGAGGCGGATGAGCTGCGCAGACGGGGCGGCGACGGCGGGGAGTTCGGCGCTACGACCGGACGGCCCCGTCGGATGGGCTGGTTTGACTGTGTGGCCAGCCGCTATGGCTGCCGGATTCAGGGGACGACAGATGTAGCCTTCACGGTTCTCGATGTGCTGGGCTACTTAAAGGAGATTCCGGTCTGTGTGGGCTATGAGATTGACGGTGTAGTGACCGAGGAATTTCCGACAACGGCCAGACTGGCCAAGGCAAAACCGGTGCTTGAGGTCTTACCGGGCTGGAATTGTGAGATTCGAGGCATCCGAACTTATGAGGAGCTTCCGCAAAACTGTCGCAGCTATGTTGAATTTGTGGAGAAAAAGCTGGGATTTCCGATCACAATGATCTCCAACGGGCCGGGGCGTGACGATATCATTTATCGGTAGATTTGCGGGCCGTGGGCCGGGGCGTAGGGTTCTGATTGATCAGTAGACATTTTGCGGCCTGCGGGCCGCGGCACGCATGGCTGCCGCGGATTCAGGAAGAGACCTGCAGCAGCCGGGCGGGCCGCAAGATGCGGCAAAGCATGGCGATCTGCATACCGACGGGAGGGAAGCGGATGATAAAGAATATAATTTTTGATGTAGGCAAGGTTCTGGTAGCATTCTCCTGGGAGCGGGTGCTGCATTCGCTGGGCTTTGCAGGCGCAGAATTTGAGGCGGTGGCGGATGCCACGGTGCGCAGCGAGCTCTGGAATGAATATGATCGAAGCCGCATCAGCGACGAGGAGCTTCTGGCCGGATTTATTGCACATGCGCCCGAATGGGAACCGCAGATTCGACGCTTCTGGGCGCATGTGGGGGATACGATTTCCTGCTATCCCTATGCCCATGACTGGGTGCAGGGCTGGCGCGACAAGGGCTATGGCTGTTACATTTTGTCCAACTACGCACGGCGGACTTATGAGATGACCCGCGAGCAGCTTTCCTTTGAAAAACGGATGAACGGCGCACTGTATTCCTTTCAGGTGCAGCAGGTGAAGCCGGAGCCGGAAATCTACCAGACATTGCTGTCGCGCTTCCAGCTTTTGGCCGAGGAATGCGTCTTTCTCGATGACAATGAGAAAAATGTAATTGCGGCCAGACAGCTTGGCATCCAGGCGATTCTATTTACCACCAGAGAAGCGGCCGATGAAGCGTTAGCGGCGCTGGGCGTGAAGTAGGAGAGCTCCATTGAGGATGGGACAGATCAGACTGTTTGAATAAACAAAAGAATAAATATAAATGCACTTTCGGATAATAATATGAGATCGGAGGTGCATGATGAGATATCGGATTGAATACTGGAGCGAAGCAGTTTTAGCACAAAATGGCATAGCGGATCCGAAATTAGTTCAAGAGGTTATAACAATTGGAAAACAGATATTTTGTACTGGCATCAATCCGTTTTTTGATCAGAAACGGGATCGGGCAGTTAGGGCTTATGTGGTGTTTGAGAGCTTGATTTCAGGTGGGATTACGCAGTTAGAATTGGCCAATCGCTATAACATAGGTGTTACAAAGGAGGAAAAGATGGCAATTGTAAAGAAAAAGCGTTTCTCTCGTGGGAATGAGGAAGAAAAATCTGTTATAGATGAGATAGAAGATGAAAAAAACAGCTATTCAGATGATTCTTTGTTTAATATTACATCATTTGGAACAGATTTAACATTTCGGGAATTGATTACTATGTATGAAGAGGGGGAATTGGAAAAGCCTGAGTTGCAGAGAAACTATGTGTGGTCTAAGAATGAGGCCAGTCGTTTTATTGATTCCATTTTACTAGGCTTGCCAGTTCCAAGCATTTTTTTGGCCAAGACAGATGAAGAGCAGCACCTGATTGTGGACGGCTATCAACGAATTATGTCTGTATATGATTATGTGAAAAAAGGAGTTTTTGGTGGAGACGGAAAATCCTTTTCTCTTTCTAATACTGAGAATATCAATGAAAAGTGGCGGGGAAAGACGTTTCAGGAGTTACAGCCCAAAGAACAGAAAAGAATAAAAACATCTCCGATCCATGCGATTGTGTTTGAACAAAAGGAGCCAAAAGATGATACTGGAATGTATCAGATTTTTGAGAGAATTAATACCAATGGCAGAGTTTTAAAGCCGCAAGAGATTAGAAATTGTGTTTATCATGGCTCATTTAATCAATTATTGATGGAGCTGAACCAGAATCAAGATTGGCGTAACCTGTATAATCATAGCGGGCCGGATGCCAGAATGAGCGATATGGAGCTGATTTTGCGTATGTTTGCATTTGCATATATTTCAAAGCAAAAAGAAATAGAACAAACGCAGATTAATCTGGTTAAATATCTTAATTTATTTATGGAACGAAACAGCAACTTGGAAATGGTCAGCAAGGAGCAGCTGCAAAAGGAGTTTACAGATATAGTACAATTTTTTTGCAATTGTTTTGATGAAAATCTTTTTCGCAATGGAAAGAAAAAAGATGGAACGCTTGTTTATTCTAAAAAAATAAATCCGGCAATTGTCGATTCTGTTTATGCGGCAACCGTTTATGCAAGAGGCTGCAATAAGCTGAGCGCATTGCGGGAAATGGATTTGACTAGGCGGTATGATCAGCTTATTGAAAATAATGATTATCAGGATGCAATTTCAAAGAGAACTACAAATATTGAAAAGATAAAGAAGAGAATATCATTGGCGACAGAAATACTTTTCGGAGAATTTTATGAATGGTAAATATATCCAAGAGCTGCGGGATTGTGAGGTTGAAATAATGCATATCCAACAGTGGATTAAAAAGAATGTTCTGGATTCTAATGTAAGATATTTGACCTCATATGCAGTAATAAAAGCATGTGGGACGATTGAATATGTGCTGAAGCAAATGATATTTGACCGACTTTCGGATGGAGCCAATGTGGAAGCACAGAATTATTTTACTAAGATTATTTTAGATGCTTCATTTAATCCATCTACTGGGCAAATGGATCGTCTGTTGGAGCGAATGAATTCCAATTGGAAGAAAAAATTTGATCAGGCAATCAAGGGAAAAAAGGAGAAGGGAGAACTTAATTCACTGGTTGATTTGAGAAATAGCTTTGCCCATGGCTCTGTCATTACGGCGTCAATTAATGATGTTATGAATTATTTTCAGTCAGGAAAATGGATTTTAGAAGAATTATATCAGATTATAAATGACTTTGAGGTCAATATCGTTGATTGACAAACAATTTGTCTTATGGCTATAATAAATTTATATACAGCTTATCTTCCGATAGGGACGGGGACTGCAGGCTTTGGTTTTGTAGAACGAATGGAAACATAAAGGAGTGGAGAAGAAGATGATTTTAGTAAATACGGATTATATCAGTGGAAAAGAACTGGAAATGCTGGGCATGGTGAAAGGAAGTACGATTCAGAGCAAGAATATTGGCCGGGATATCAGCCAGGGCTTTAAGACGCTTGTCGGCGGAGAATTGAAAGCATATACCCAGATGATGAATGAGGCACGGGCCTTGGCGACGGAGCGAATGGTAGAGGAGGCGCAGGGACTTGGCGCCGATGCAATTGTAAACGTCCGTTACAGCTCGGCAGCGGTTATGCAGGGAGCAGCGGAGATTATGGCATATGGAACCGCAGTAAAATTTGTTTCCAAATAGTAAAAATAAATGAAACCACTGTGTCAAAATGATGACCTGGACTTGATGTTCGGGTCATCATTTTGCCGTTATTTAAGCGATGCTCGGCGGACATAAGCGCGAAAGCACGCGGTTGGCGAACTATGGGGTCAACGATATTCTCCCATATAAAACAACGCCATGGTGCCCGGACCGGAATGTGCGCCGATGGTAGGGCCGACATAATTGATTAAAAAGTGGTCGATGCCGAAACGCTGGCGAATGAGATCGGCCACGAAACGGGCTTCTGCTTCACAGTCGCCATGGCTGATAAAGACGATATCATTTTGCTTCCGGTAAGAGCCCATCTGCTGTTCCATTGAATCCACCAGGGCAATTAAGGATTTTTTGCGTCCCCGTACCTTGGACAAGGGAATCAGATGCCCTTCGTTGTCTACATGGAGAATCGGTTTTAAGCTGATCATCGTGCCGATGACCGCGGCGGTCTTTGACACACGCCCTCCCCGATGCAGATGGAATAGGTCGTCCACTGTAAAGTTGTGAACCAGGTGAAGCTTGTTGTCCTCCAACCACTGCACGTTTTCCTCCAGGCTCATGCCCTTTTTCTGGTTCTGAATCGCCTTGTGCACCAAAAGCCCTTCGCCCAGAGATGCGCAGAGGGAGTCAACGACGACAACACGGTGTTCTTGATATTCCTCGGCCAGTTCTGCCGCACCGAGACGGGCGCTGTTGCAGCTGCCGCTTAAGCCAGAGGAGAAAGCAATGTGTAAAATGTCGCTGTCACTGCGCTTCATCTGCTCCAGAAAAACTTCTTTTGCGGTCTGCGGATTGACTTGAGCCGTTGTGGGCAGAGAGCCCGCCCGCATTTTTGCATAAAAATCTTTTACCGGAAGCTCGTGGGAGCGGTTATATGTTTCACCGTCAATGGTGTAGGAGAGGGACATGACGCCCAGGCCCGTCTCTTCAATATAAGATTCAGGCAAATCTGCAGTTGTATCGGTTGTAACAATATAATTTCCCATAAATTCCTCCTTTTTATTGCTGTAATCCCAAAGTCTGGGAAATTGTTTTTCTCGGCTATTATCATAACACGTCCTGAAAAAATGTGCAAACAGTTTGCAAAATCCTCCTTGACAGGAAGAAAATTCCCATGGTATTCTGATATTCCAGGTAGAAAAACAGAACAAAAAACAGATCAAAGTCGTTTGGAATCAGACAACTGTTTGAGAAAGGGAGAATTGATGCAGATGAAGAGAGCAGTCAGTGCAATGTTGGCGTTTGTTTTTATGCTTTCCTGTACCTTTGGCGGATTTTGCGTTCCGGTTGCTGCAGCGCCGCAGGAGGGCGGGGGAGCCAACGAGGCGCAGCGATATTTTTACAATCAGCTTCCGGAGGAGGCCAGAGGATTTTATGATGCAATGGTTCAGATGGATGCGCAGGGGATTCTGAAAACGGGCCGGGGCGAATATAGTCTGGTGGAAAACGGGCATGTAACCAGAGAACAATTGGAAGGCTATGCCAGCGGCAATCTGACGCTTCTTTCTTATATGGGAGCGGCAAGAGACGCGTTTTATTTTGATCATCCAGATATTTTTTATGTTGATTTTTCCTACTTATCACTGCAAGTGAATCAGAAGGGAGATACCTACACGGCGTATTTAGGGCCGGGGCGGGGCGATGCATATTTTACCGAAGGATTCGACAGTCAGCAGCAGGTGGAAGCTGCCATGAATGAATATGAAGCGAGAATTGGCGCTTTGATGCAGGGTGCGAATGGTCTTGCGCCTGAAGAAGGAAAGAGCTTGGCGCAGCAGCAGGTAGAGTATGTACATAATGAGTTGATTCGGAATACGACCTACAAGCTGGAGAACACTTGCAGCGCCGGAAACCAGGGGCATATTCGGACATCCTATGGCGCACTGGTCAAGGGCGAGAGCCTGTGCGAAGGCTATGCCAGAGCGTTAAAAGCGGTGCTGGACCGGCTGAACATTCCCTGCGTGCTGGTACAGGGCGGATTTCAGAGAACATCAGACAGTATTGAGCCTCATATGTGGAATTATGTCAAGGTCAACGACGTATGGTACGGCGTGGATGCGACGATGGATGATCCGATTCCAACCTATCAAGAAGGAAGCGGCGCAGATGGATTGGAACGGACGGATTTTCTGCTGGTCGGCAACGATGTGATGAGCAGAAGACATGTTCCCGACGGAGTATTGTCGGAAGCAAATTTCGAGTTTGAATATCCGATGATCTATGGCGACAGTCTGATGTTTCAGGAGGCGGCCAACAGCAATGGACTGAAGGTGCTCTATAATAAGGACGCAATTCAGGGAGAACTAAAAAGCGGAGAATTTAGAGTCAGTTACAATGGCATGGGCGCTGCCAAGACGATTGAAAGCGGCAAATACATGCTGATGCGGGAAAAAGCGTATCGCCCGAATACTGATCGCTGGATTTATGGGAAATGGGCTTATATACTTCCCGGTGTATATGTCGATACTGATACAGAGACAGAATTTATTTGGAATAATGCTGCCACACAGTATGCGGAATTTGCTGTTACCAGCGAAGCGCCGGTTGGGGAAGGATTGGAGAGACTGACCTTTCACGGTGATCCGCTGTTGTTTGACGCCTATTCGGGCGAGCTTTTTAATGAGAGCGGAACGTATATCGCGCCGCCCTATGTATCCAAGGCGACGCCGGCGCTCACGGGCAAGATCGGAATTGGCAGCACGCAGCATGTGAAGATTGTCTATGATGAGCCGCTGAAGCTTGCGGAGGGCGCATCGGCGGCAGGCATTGAGCTTTCGGTTATAGATGAGCATACCACCGCCTTGGAAAACAGCAAGATTGAGAATTTTGTCTGGGATGGACAGAGTACGATTGAATTCGATTTTACTCCCAGTGAGATGTGGCTGGATCAGTCTGTGACGTATGCGTTTGATGTCACCGGATTGGTGGGAGTGGACAGTGAAAAGGTTCCAAACAGCTTCAGCTATATGGCTTCCAGGAAAATGGCAGTCTGCGCTTATCGTTCCGCCGGTTATTACTGGAATATGTTCGGACGTCCGCAGCTGCTGGAAAATTCCGATTTATCGCAGAAAAACCCGGCGGATTGGAGGACGGAAAATAATCAGCCTGTCACCGCAGATATGCTCAAAGGCGTGACGTTGGTTGCAAGCGCTCCGTCCAATCAGCAGACCGACCAGATGAATGGTCTGATTGGCGGGGAGCTTCCCGGCGGGCAGATGCTGGCCAGCAAAACCTATCATATCAGCCTGTTGACCTGCAATCAGAATGTTGTCACCACGGGGTCCTCGATTCGTCTGGCGGTCGGATTTCCGGAAGGATATGGGCCCAATCAGGAAGGCGTGACGTTCAAGGCATATCATTTTTTGCGGGATGCACAAGGGAATATTACCGGTATGGAGGAAATTCCCTGCGTGATTACGCGCTACGGCCTTGTGCTCTGGTGTAAATCATATAGTCCCTTTGCGGTTGTGGCGGCAAAGGATGACGGGACGAGCAAAACTACAAAATCGGTGCTTGTTGCGGACGGACAGGGCGGTCAGATCAGCGGGGCTGCGGACGGACTTTTGACCTTAGCGGAGGGAGAACGAAAAACGCTCAGCATTCAGGCTGCGGACGGCTATGTGATTGATACCGTTGTTGCGGGCGGCGATTATCAGAAGATTACCGACCCCAAAGCGATGACCATCGAAGCGGATTATGGGAAATTGTCAGACGGCGATATCATTGAAGTGAAATTTATTGCCGAATCGGTTCGCCAGAAAGCGGTCGAGCGAGGAGAGACGACGGTACAGCCGATGCCTGCCGCGGCACAGGTTCAGCTGGGGAGCGACAAGATTTCGGTCAAAGAAAAGGAAGCATTTGAAATCAAAGCAACCATTCAGGCGTCCGGTCCCTATACCTGTCAGTGGTATAAGAATGATGCTCCGCTGGCGGGCAAAATCGGTGAAACGCTGACGGTGCCGGCAGCTACAGCGCAGGATTCCGGCAGCTATACCTTGGTGGTTACAGCTGCGTCGGGGGCGGCCAGCGTGGATACAAAGAGTGCGGCCTGTGTGATAACAGTTGCTGCCGAGAATCAAGACGAGCCGCAGGAGCCACAGGAGCCGCAAAAGCCACAGGAGCCGCAGAAGTCCAAACCCAGCGTCAAAAAGGTAGCGGGCTTAAAGGTGACAAAGCTTGAAACGGATCGGGTCGAATTGAAATGGAAAAAGCTGATTGGCGTGGACGGATATCAGATTTACCGTTACAGTACGGCGAAGAAAAAATATGTCAAGATTGCCAAGACCACCAAAACCGATTACGCCGACAAGAAGAAAACAGCGGGCACGGCCTACCGGTATAAGGTGCGGGCCTATCGCAAGGTGAAGGGAAAGGTCTATTACGGGTCCTTCTCCAAGGAGCTAAAAGTGCTCACAAAGCCCTCAAAGCCTGTCGGAATCACAGCGAAGCGACTGTCAAAAACCTCCGTTCAGATCAAGCTCAAGCCGGTGAAGCAGGCCACAGGATACTATATTTACAAATACAAGCGGGGATACAGTAAAAAGCTGGCCACCTACAAGGTAAAGAATAAAAAACTGTACAAATACAATGCCAAGAGTAAAAAGTGGGTTTATGTCAACAAGGTCAAGGTGGCCAAAAACGGAAGTATGACCTGTACCTTGCCCGGATTGAAAAAGAATGATATCAATCAAAAATATTGTGTCAAGGCTGTGGTGTCAAAGAAGGGATATAAGACATCCCATAGTTTGATGAGCAACCGGATTTATGTGTATTAGCGTATTTTTTTAGAAATCCGGACTGCCTGGGGAGAAATTATTTTTCCCAGGCAGTTTTTGTCTGGATGGGAGGTGGAGCCGTGAAAAGGAAAACAAAAAAAGCGATCATAAGCGGTATCTTCA
Organism: uncultured Lachnospiraceae bacterium; assembly: GCA_947089585.1. Lineage (GTDB taxonomy): Bacteria > Bacillota > Clostridia > Lachnospirales > Lachnospiraceae > 14-2. The sequence continues at coordinate 12,373 of CAMULB010000039.1, forward strand.
CTGCGTTGATTTTTGCCGGCTGCGGTTCGAAACTGGAGTTTGGACAGAGAAACCGTATGAGGAAATCAAGCAGGAAATCGAGCATGAGCTATGCGCGTTGGAAAAAGCATGCGGTAGCATGGATGCTGCGCGGCAGGAGCGGTCAGCTTTTGACGATTGCGCTCGGCGGGCGTTACGCGCAGCTGTATTGCACGCAGACTGTGATGCACTGGTGAATTACAAGAACATAATTTGTCTATCCTGCATATATATAGAAAGAAAAGCAGATGATGTTCGGACAGGAGCAGAAGGCAGGCAATGTTCGGACAGAAGTAATTGACAGGAGGAATTATGGCAGTCAGTATTGTAATTGATGCCGGGCACGGAGGCTATGACAACGGAGCCAGCTATCAGGGGCGCAAGGAGAAGGACGATGTGCTGAAATTGGCGTTGGCGGTGGGAGAAAAACTAAAGAACGCCGGCTATCAGGTCTTTTTTACCAGAACCTCTGACGTATACGATTCACCCTATGAAAAGGCGCAGATCGCCAATGCTTCCGGTGCGGATTATTTTGTTTCCTTTCATCGAAATTCCAGTCCCAATCCCAATACTTACAGCGGTGTTCAGACACTGGTATATCAGGAAAATCAGGTGGTCAACGATATCGCAGATTCCATCAACGAGCATTTAAGCGAAGCAGGGTTTAAGAATCTTGGTATTGATGAGCGTCCGGGACTGGTGGTATTGCGGCGCACCCAGATGCCGGCCGTGCTCGTGGAGGTGGGCTTCATCAATTCGGATCAAGACAACCAGACCTTTGATCAGAATTACGATCAGATTGTCGATGCACTGGCTGCAGGAATTGAACAGGGCATTCAGGAGGCCAGAGGAGAGACCGAGCGCAGATTTGGCGTACAGGTGGGCTTGTTCCAATATTTTTCCAATGCGCAGTACTTACAGCAGCAGCTGGAGGATCTGGGCTATACGGTTCAGGTGAAAAAAGAAGGCCCCTACTATGCGGTAATTGTCGGGCAAGAGGAGAGCCTGGAGGATGCCGTACAGCTGCAGACCAGCCTGCGGGAAATGGGTTATGATACATTGATTGTAAATTTATAACAAATGAAAAATTTCGTGAGAGTGTATGAAATTCTGGCCGCATCACTCTCGCGAAATTTGACAGGATTGACAAAAAAAGAAAAAAAGCAAGAAAATGCTTTACATTTCTCAAAGAAGCATTTATGATATGCCTATCTTAGATTTCTAAATCACGCATGTAAGAGGTTCAAATCTTTTTATTCCCCAATCAGAGCAAAGAATCGGACAAGCATTGGTACAGCGAATGCGGGCGCATGGCGTCCTGATTTGTGTACCCAGGAAAGGAAACGATATGGAAGCAAAAGACGTAGTAACAATTGTAGTAGCCGTTGCGTTGGCAGCAGTGATTGGATTTCTCATGATCAAGCTGATGCAGGGATTTATGGCTTCGGGCGGTATGTTTGAAGGATTTATCAAGGAGATCTATACGGCAATTTATGACAAGGCCCTGGGGATGATGAAATGACGAAGGAGCAGGAGAAAAAGGAATTGACGCCAATGCAGTTTCGGCTTTCCAGTCAGCATTTCGGACCCTTGTGGAAATATCTTTGCCAGGATGAGATCACAAATGTGGACTGGGACAGCGGACAGCTGTGGGTAAAGTATGCCAACCGCACCAGAAAGCGGGTGTATGATCCTGAGATTACGGAAGAATTTATTCATCGCTTTTCGCTGATCGTGGCCAATCATGAGAGCCGTCCGTTTCATCGGCTGGATTCCGTGTTGAGCGCAGAGACTGAGCAGCTGCGGATTACCTTTGTCCATGAAGCATTTGCCGTTTCCGGCCGCAGTATGAGCATCCGTAAATCGCTGCCAAGATTGCGCTTTACGGCGCGTCAGGCCGTGACAAGCGGCTATTGTGAGGAGGCGGTGATGCATCTTTTGGCCAATTGTGTTCGCGGTGGTTTTAACTTTGTATTTTGCGGTGAGCCGGGGCAGGGCAAGACAGAAGCAGCGAAGTTTTTCAGCAGCTTTATTCCGGCCCATGAGAAGGTGATTACGGTCGAGGATCTGCGGGAGTGGCATTACCATCAGATCCATCCGCAGAATGACTGCATTGAGTTCAAGGTCTCTACGGCGGAAGCATATCAGAAAGCGATTGCGGTATCTCTGCGGATGAATCCAAAATGGATTATGATTGCCGAGACGCGTTCGCGGGAGGTGCGTTATCTGCTGGAGAGCTGGTCGAACGGAGTCAACTGTATGACAACGCTGCATGTAGACGACGGCAGAAAGATTCCTGATCGGATTTTAAATATGCTGGAGAGCCGGCAGGATGCAGACCGCCTGGTCAATCAGATTTATGAGGATGTTGGAATTGGCGTTTTGATGAAGGAAGAAGAGACAGAAGGGGACAAGACCGTACACCGCATTCGTCAAGTCTGCTTTTATTATCGGGAAGAAGAGAAGAACGGATGTATTCTGTTGGTAGAGAACGGTGTGCTGTATCCGGCGCGGATGCCGGAGTTTTTAAAGCAGCGGATTCGTCAAAGCTGCGGGCAGGAGGATATTTATCAAAATCCGGCGGTTGCCAAGATGATGCAGGAGGATATATGAGAGGGAAGCGCAGGCGGCAGCTGTTAGAGGAGCAGGGAGAGCGATATGAGAAGAGGGAGATGCTTCTTTGTTATACAGCAGTTCTGCTGCTTGCCATACTCGGCTGTGTTGGGATGAGCTTAAAACCGCTTTGTCTGTGTATTGCGTTGTTTTTGTGCCTGCTGCAGGCGCCGGGGGTCTATTTCTATTTTAAAAAAGCGCGTTTGGAGCGCAAGCGGTTCAATGATGCAAATGCATACATGGCGCAGATGGCACAATCCTTTGCCGCAAACGGAAAGGTTTTGGCATCGCTCAAGGAGACACGGGACACCTGCTGGGGCGGGATGCTGTATAAGACCTTGAACAAGGCAGTCTGTCACATCGAGCAGTCCTGTGATATGGAGCTTGCCGAACAGGAGGCGCTGGGATTTTTGTGTATGCAGTACGATTGTGAACGAGTGCGGATGCTGCATGATTTTCTGCTGAAAGCGGAATCCAGAGGCGGCAGCTGTGAGGCAGAGTTTGGTTTGCTGGAGAATATTCGCCGGATGTGGGAGAAGAATGCGCTGCGCTATCAGAATACGGCAGTGACCGCGAGAAATCTTGTGTCCTTTGAATATTTGCTTTTGATGTGGGTCTGCATGTTTATGCTGCACCAGTTTCCGCAGGAACTGACCATACTTCACCTGCCTTTGGTACAGGGGCTGAACACATTTCTGGTGGTTTGCTTTTTCTGGGTGTTTCGCAGGATGGATCAAAAGTGCGGACGAAGTATGCTGCGCGATCATCGGCGGATGAGCGAGACGGAAGCGGCGGCAAAATTGTCTTATCTTGGTTCCTTTGAAGGGAAGCGCGCGGTGCGCCGCCAGCTGCCCTTTGCTTTGGGAACGCTGACGTTTACGCTGATCTGGTGGATGGGACTGCACAGCAAAGCCTTGTTGGTACTGGGGCTTTTGGTCTCGGCACTCACTCTCTGCGGCGGACAGATTCGCTATTGGATTTGTTTGCAGGTAGTCCGCACGGAGATGCAAAGCGTATTTCCCGGATGGCTGTTCGATGTTCTGCTGCTGACCCAGAGTGAAAATGTTTCGGTCGCACTGCTCAAATCATTGGAAAAGGCACCTGTGGTTCTAAGAGAGGATTTAAAGCAGATGCAGCGGGAGCTTACGGACAATCCTTTGTCGCCGGATGCATATTTGGGTTTTTTAGCGCAGTATCGTGTCCCGGAGGTGGAAGGAATTATGCGCAAGCTGTATGCCTTAAGCTGCGGAAGCGGTGCCTGCGGCGAGGTGATGAATCAGATCATTGACATGAATATGACGATGCTGTCTGAGGATCAGTCCCGGCGGCTGAAGATGAAGGGCGATTTATTTTCCCTGTATTATATGCTGCCGACGGTACCGGTGATGCTTTGTATGGCGGGCTATGGAGCGGCGTTAATGGCAGTTATTTTTCAAAATATTCTCACTGTGATTTAAAGGAGGGGTTATGGGATCCATTTGGAAGGTGGTGCTATCCTTTGCGGTAATCATTATGATTACCGCAGTGGGGATCACTGTTACCGCGGCCAATGTGGATGTGGCGGCGGCCGGTACATACTTAGAAGAGCTTTCTGCGTTGATTCGTGAGGGCAATTATAACGACGGAATGATTCGTCAGTGCAAAAAGGAAGCAGAGGAGAACGGATATGTTCTGGATGTAGAGGTATACCGCAGACAGTCGTATGACCGCTGCAGCTATGCCAGAGTTCGTCTGCAATATCCGTACCGTTTGCCGGTGTTTGGGATACAGGTCTACAAGGTGAAGGAGCGGATTCTGTAAGAGAGGAGAATAGATGGAGCATCTGATCAAAAACAGTCTGGGGACTGTTGTGACTGCAATGATGTTTTGCTTTATACTGGAACGATTCTATGCATTTTTGCATGTGATTTCCAGCTATTGAATGGAGGAAGAATATGGAATTAAAATCATTGATTCATACGACGTTGTGGGCTGTGGCCGACGGATTAGGGGCATTATGGGTGCTTCATACGGTTGTAGGGATGGCAACAGGAGCAGGGATTGGCGATGCGCTGCTTCGGCTGGCTGGCGGACTTTGCGGATAGGCGGCCGGGATGAAAGAACTGACGGTTCGGATCTTACAGGCTGCGGCAGCCGGGATAATGGTGCTGTTTTGTCTCCTTGCTCTCTTGGGTACTGCAGGGGACAGGCCCGTCTGGGAGAAGGCTGCTGCCGTGGCAGATTATTACGCACTGCGGGATATCGCATCAGAGCACGGTTCCCGTATGGAAGCATTGATGCAGCGGAAGGCGCCTAAGGTAAGGGCCGGCGCAGCACGCTTTACGCCAGGACAGACCAAGGTGCTTTGGGATTGGCTGGAGGTTCAGACGCAGGATCATCCGAGTTGGGAAAGGGCGTCGGCAAGAGAAGATATTTTCGCAGAGATTTTAGATCTTTTTGACGGCGGCGGAAACAGCATTCGCGATCAGGCATTTCAGAGGGAAGAGGACATGGCGCAGGAGCTCACGGTTCCTCTAAGCTGCAGCCCGCAGACCGGAGAGCTTGTGTTTCACCAAAGCGGCAGCTACGCCGTGATGGTCAAGCTCACGGATTCTTATGGCAGGACAACGGTAACGCAGGTAGCGCTGCCAGTGGATGCCGGATAGAGGGTGACGCGGGCGGGCAGCAAAGATCTGGGAAGGAGAGGTAATGAAACATATTATGATTGGCATCTGTTCCTTTGCGCTGTTCGGGCTTTTGCTTTTGACGATTTACACCATACATGGGAGAAGCATTCGCCAGGCGGAGCTCGATCAGGCGTTGGAGGATGCGATGGAGCAGGCCGTTGCGTCTACCGGGGAGACACATTTGGACGGTCCGCAGAATGACAAGGAGCTGACGGCGCTGTTTTTGGAAAAATTTGCTTCACAGATTGACAGTAATTCGCAAGTGACGGTGCATATTTTAGATGCAGACTGGCAAAAAGGACTGCTATCGGCTGAGGCGGTTGTAAGCTTTTATCATCCGACCGGCAAGGAGGGCAAAGTCGCTTCCCGTCGGACGGTGATTCGGGAAGCGCGAGTGCAGGAAGAAGAAAAAGAATATTGCTGTATTGATTACATTGTCAATGGCAGCAGCTATAAGACCTATCATGTGCAAAAAGGAAGTAAGCTGATGATTCCAGGCGCACCACAAAGCGCGGGAAAAAGATTTCTTGGATGGAGAGAGCGGGACGGAGAAGAGATTGTAGTTCTGGCAGGGAGAAAAATAGAAAAAGACTGTACCTACGTAGCAGTCTTTCAATAAATGGAGCATACGGGATTCGAACCCGTGGCCTCAACAATGCGAATGTTGCGCGCTCCCAACTG
>CAMULB010000040.1 GCA_947089585.1 uncultured Lachnospiraceae bacterium
GGCGCAGCGATCTCGTGCGCCGTGCAATGTCGAAGAAAAAAGGCGCGGTGATGGAACGGGAGCGTCAAAATTTTGTCTATGGCAATCCCGAAGAGGGTGTGCCCGGCTGTGTGGCCAACGGAATTGACGCCAATGTGGCCAACAAGATCTATGACGAGATGATTGATTTTGCAAAATATGCGTTTAACAAGTCGCATGCCGCTGCCTATGCAGTCGTATCCTACCAGACGGCTTTTTTGAAATACTATTACCCGGTCGAATATATGGCTGCATTGATGACCTCTGTAATCGACCATTCCAGTAAGGTGTCCGAGTATATTCTCACCTGCCGCAAGATGGGCATTCAGGTGCTGCCGCCGGATGTGAACGAGGGAGAAAGCGTTTTTTCCGTCCATGAGGGGGGCATTCGCTATGGACTGGCTGCGATCAAAAGCGTGAGCAATATCTGCATTGAGAAGCTCTGTCAGGAGCGGGCAGAGCATGGCAAATACAAGAGCCTGAAGGATTTTCTGACCCGCATGGTGGACAAGGAGCTGAATAAGCGGATTGTGGAAAATTTCATCAAATCCGGCGCGCTCGATGGTCTCGGCGGCACCAGAAAGCAGTTTATGATGGTTTACGCCACGATTTTGGACGGCATTGCCCAGGAAAAAAAGAATTCGATGGCCGGGCAGATGACGCTGTTTGACATCGCAGACGACAGCCAGAAGCAGGAATTTGAAGTGCAGATGCCCAAGGTCGGCGAATATGTCAAAGAGACGCTGCTGTCTTTTGAAAAAGAGGTGCTGGGTGTCTACATCAGCGGTCATCCGCTGGAGGAATATGAAGATAAGTGGCGCAGGAATATCACCAGGGTAACGACGGATTTTCTGCTGGACGAAGAGACCAATGCGACGAAGGCCGTGGACGGGGAGATTGCAGTGGTGGGCGGGATGATTGTCGATAAGACGATCAAATACACCAAGAACAACAAGACGATGGCCTTTATTACGCTGGAGGATCTGGTGGGAACGCTGGAGATTGTGATTTTTCCCAAGGATTATGAAAAAAACAGTAAGATTCTGGAGCTTGACAACAAGGTCTTTGTACGAGGGCGTGTTTCCGGTGAGGATGAAAAGAACAGCAAGCTGATCTGTGAACGCATGTATGCCTTTGACGATACGAAAAAGGAGCTGTGGCTGCAGTTTGATACGGTTGAGGAGTATACCAAAAGAGAGCCGGAGCTTTTCAAGCTGATGCGGGATTCGGACGGGCAGGACGGCGTGGTGATTTATATTTCCAGTGTCAAACAGATGAAGCGATTGCCGCCGAACCGCAGTATTCGGGCGGAGGCGGGACTTGTGAACAATTTAACTAAGTTTTTGGGAGAAAAAAATGTAAAAGTTGTGGAAAAATGCATTGAAAACACATCCAAAAGATATTAAAATGGAATGGAGTTTGATGAGATGCCGGCATGACGCGTATGTTTGCGTGTCAGAAAGAGCTTAGTTCATAGAGTGTTCAAGATGAGAGCGGAACGATCAGGAGGTATGTAAGATGGCAAAAGAGATTCATACAATTGGTGTGCTGACCAGCGGCGGAGATGCGCCGGGCATGAATGCCGCGATTCGGGCGGTTGTGCGTCAGGCGATTTCCAAGGGAAGGGCAGTAAAGGGGATCAAGAGAGGATATGCGGGCCTTCTGCAGGAAGAGATTGAGGACATGGAGGCATGGCACGTTTCCGATATTATTCAGCGGGGCGGAACGATTTTACAGACGGCGCGCTGTCTGGAATTCAAAGAGCCGGAGGTGCAGAAACGAGCGGCCGACATTTGCAAGAAGCACGGCATTGACGGCATGATTATCATTGGCGGGGACGGCTCTTTTCGCGGGGCGCAGCGTTTGGCCGAGCAGGGCATCAATACGATCGGTCTGCCCGGCACCATAGATCTGGACATTGCCTGCACGGAATATACGATCGGCTTTGACACGGCGGTCAACACGGCAATGGAGGCCATCGACAAGGTGCGCGACACCTCTACGTCCCATGAACGCTGTTCGATTATCGAGGTAATGGGACGTGACGCGGGGTATATCGCTTTGTGGTGCGGCATTGCCAACGGCGCGGAGGATATTTTGCTGCCGGAAAAGTATGATTTCGATGAGCAGAAGCTGGTGAACCACATCATTGAGAACCGCAAACGGGGAAAGAAGCATCACATTATTATCAACGCCGAGGGAATTGGCCATTCCACCAGTATGGCCAAGCGCATTGAAGCCGCGACCGGCATGGAGACGCGGGCGACAATTCTGGGCCATATGCAGCGCGGCGGAAGCCCGACCTGCAAGGATCGTGTCTATGCTTCCACCATGGGCGCGCTGGCGGTGGATCTCTTGTGCGAGGGCAAGACAAACCGTGTCGTTGGCTACCGTCACGGCGATTACATTGATTTTGACATTGATGAAGCGCTGGCCATGAAGAAGGCGATCTCCGAATATCAATACGAGATTTGTCATACCCTGTCGATTTAAAACCATGCGGCGACGCAGAGGCCGGCAGCAGCGTTGCGAAGCTTTAAGCGTCGTCGGCACGGTGAGTAAGCCGTGAAGCTTTAAACAGCGTCGGCGCGGTGAGTAAGCCGTGAAGCTTTAAGCAGCATCAGCACGTCGTGTATGAGGCAAGGAAGGTTTGTTCATGATTACAAGCAGTCACAATCAGCAGATCAAGCAGATTTTACAATTGCAGAAGAAAGCAAAGGCCCGCTGGCAGCAGCGGGTTTTTGTGGTGGAGGGGCCAAAGCTGGTGTTTGAAGCGCCTCCTGAGCGGATTGTACGGCTCTATGTGTCGGAAAGCTTTTATACCCAGGAGAAGCAGCGCGTGCGAATCGGGCTGCTGGGATGTGAGGTGGAGATCGTATCAGATGCAGTGTTTCGGATGATCAGCGATACACAGACGCCGCAGGGAATTTTGGCGGTGGTCAAAATGGTCGAATGGCAGCTCGAAGACTTGCTTCCGGCTGGAAGCGCCGGAGCTGACCAGAGGAACGATAATCGTTCCTCTGGCACAGGGATTGCGGGCGCACCTCATTTGCTGGTGCTGGAAAATATTCAGGATCCCGGCAATCTCGGTACGATGCTGCGTACCGGGGAAGGAGCCGGCATCAGCGGCATTGTGATGAATCGTGAGACGGCAGACCTCTATAATCCAAAAACCATTCGGGCGACGATGGGCTCGATCTATCGGGTGCCCTGCTGTATCGTCGAGCATTTAAAGCAGGCAGTCGGTGTGATCCAGGAGGCGCAGGTTGCGGTCTATGCCGCCCATCTAAATGGGAGCGTCTCTTATGATCAGCCTGATTATCGCGGTGGATGTGCTTTTTTGATTGGAAATGAAGGCAATGGCCTTTCGCCAGAGTTGGCCGCGCTGGCGGATGGCAGGATTCGCATTCCGATGGAAGGAAAGGTAGAATCGCTCAATGCGGCGATTGCAGCGACCTTGTTGATGTATGAAGCAAAACGCCAGCGGCGGAAATAATTGGTTTCCATCGCTGGCGTTGTTTTGCGATTTCTCATTCTTCTGGTAATTGCTGCAGCTTCCGTTCAATGGCTCTTCGCTCAAATCGGATCTCCTCCCGCACTACGTTCAGATTTCCGTCTTTGGCATGCTGCTCTAATCGCTGCAGCAGTGTCAGCTGTTCGGTCAACAGCTCCCGATACTCTTTTTTATTTGCTGCCATACAGTATAATCCGCTTTCTATGTGCTTTTTCTATATTGTCGATACACTTTTATTCTAACAGATTTCAAAGACGATGTAAAGATGGATTTTTGCGGCATGACATTCAAGCAGTTGCGGCCTGTGGGATGCCTCTTTGCTTGTTTTTTGGCATTTGAATTACCATTATAGCGTATTTCAATGCAAATTTCAATCCAGCGATGCGATTGGATGGCGGTTTTAGACAGAGCATGGTTAGGATGCAGACAATCGGATGGGCCGGCAATCTGGACAAATGACAAAAAGAATGTTAAAATATGATCACTTATTTATTTAAATTTACCAATGTGCCGAAATAATAAAAGAGCTGTAACTTTGAACTTTCTAACAGCAAAGGAGAGCGAAGGAGAGTGAATGTTATGAAAAGGATCAAGCGCGGGCTGGCTGTATTGCTGGCGGCTGCGATGACCGTAACCATGCTGCCGCAGGCTGCTTTTGCCCAGGAGGAGGCGAATCAGCAAGCGACGCCTTCGGAGCCGGAGACAGCGGCAACGCCCACAGAGCCGGAGGCGACGCCTTCGGAGCCAGAGGATTTGCGGCAGGAGCCAGAGGAATTGGGGGCAGAACCAGAAGAAGCCGCCAAGGAGCCGGGAGAATCCGCACAGGAAGCCAAAGCTTCGGCCGGCAGCCGTCAGGTTCCTGCACCGCGGGAGGTAGTGGGAGAATTTATTACGATGACGGAGAATCAGGAGCTGCACCAGTACACAGAAGGGGAGCAGGCGTATCAATTTTCTCCAGAGAAAAGCGGCTGGTATCTTCTGACGGCCAAGGGTGTGACGGACTGCACGATTTTTCTGCGGGCGACGAAAACGATTTATTTCACACAGTCAGGGACAGACAAGGTGGAGAACGAAGTTCCGCAGCCATATCAGGCCGACGGGCGGGAAATCAACCGTATCATGTGGCTGAAGGAGGGAGAAATATATTTTTTTTCCTGTAACGTGATGGAATATGAAGACCATGAGAGCATTGATATCGCATTGAAGATCAAAGAGACGGATTTGCGTGATCTGAAGCTGGAGGAGGCGCAGGGGCCGTCGAGCAGCTCCTGGGATTATCTCAACCTGCAGGGCGCCAAGGTGCGGGTATCGTTTGCGGGGGACAGCCTGGTAGAGGAGCTTCGCTGCGAGAATCACGGCGTAAGCAATGCGCGTTATCAGCTGGATGCGTTCGCGTGGAACACGCTGGCACATGATCGAACTGGACAGTCAATGCAATTTACATCTTTTCTGGCTATAAAAGAAATTGGCGGAATCAGTCTGGATCAGGATACAGAACCGGTGATCTTTGAGAAGCTGACGAATGGATCGCATCAGGCAAAGCTGGAGCTGACCAGGGATCGTAATCCGGACGGCACGGATCCCGATTCTTCCAATCCGTATCTTTTTACGGTGACGTTTCAGGTTCAGAAATTCCAGGTAGAAAAGATTGAGGTGATACAGAAAAGAACAGACTACATACAGGGGATGAAGCAGCGCTTGAATCCCATAAGGCTGAGGGTGACTTATAGCGGCGGGAAAGAGCCGGAGGAGATCAGTTCATCCAGCGACAGCGCGGTTCGTCAGGTGCTGCAGCCGTCAGAGGGAGCAGGTACATCGTCCATTGACGAGTGGATTGCAAATGGCGGAGCAATCGGACCTGCGGAAGTATCCGTCAGCTATAAGGGGGCGACGGCGTCTTATCAGATTCAGATTGCAGAGAATCCGTATGATCGCGTGGAGATTCGCCCCAAGCGAAAGACGTATTATGCGGGATTTTCCAACGAAGACCCTTATGTGATGGGAGATCGGATGGTCGCTTTTGATTTTACCGCGCTTCTATATCATAAAAATGGCAGAATTGAGCAATTCGACGCGCCAACATCGCTGCCTGGAGGAAGCAGGATTCAATTTGGAATTCAGGAGGGGGGACAGCTTTATCAAGATATAGATGACTTTCTCGAAGCGGGCGGCGCGCTTGGCAAACAGAAGGTTGTTTTTAACGGCTATCTTGACCAGGTGCCCATCAGCTGTGAAGAGGAGATCGAGATTGTTGCGAATCCTTACAAATCCATCGAAGTGGTACAGATGCCGAACAAAACGAAGTACCTTCATAATTCCAGCGGCTACGTAGAGCTGCCCGGACTCATTATACGTGCTTATAAAGACGAGGGAAAAGCACAGTATGATGATTATGTGTTCGATCAGCCTCAGGAGGCGGCAATTCCCATCTGGCAGGAGTTTTTGCAAACGGATCTCGGTGGACATGGGCAAATTCAATATTTGGAGCTGGGTACGCACCCTGTGTCTGTTACGCTGATGGGAAGGAGCACGACTTTTGAGATTCATGTGGAGCAGACCTTGGCCAACGGCTTGAAGCTTCTGACTGTTCCGCGTCTTACGTATTATGCAGGCGAGCGTGGAGCTGATTTTTCCGGCCTGACGGTTGAGATTACAGGACTCGATCAGAAGGTAAAAAAATATCAGTATCAGCGTTCGGCCGCCGAAGCCGGCGCCGGGTACAGCGACTGGTCTGAGATCGAACGAGATTTCAATATTGATACTTCCAAGGTGAACTGGAACAACGTGGGGGATTATACGGTTGTGTTGTCCTATCTGGGTCAAACGGACGCTTATGACATTACGATCCGAGAATGTCCGATTGAGAAAATCGAGATTGTCAGCCCGCCCAAAAAGACGGCGTATTTTCAGAGTATGGGATATCCGATTGACTTAAGAGGCATGCGCTATCGCATTACCTTTCGAGATCAGGAGCATACCGTTGTGGAAGAGACGGTCGCAGGAGAATATGAGGTATCTTATGCGGAAGTGTCTTATCAGGATTCTGTATTTCGCCTGAATTCCTCCTGGAAGAAATGGAATTCTTTGAGGCAGCCCTCCATCGGAGAGAACGGAATTCGGCTTAGCATTTTGGATCAGTCGGTGGTGCAGCCGGTAACGGTCTTGGAGGAAGCGGTTGAATCGCTGGAATTGCTCCAGGAACCAAAGCGGATAAATTATCGCTTTGAAGAAAGGATTCCCGATTTGTACGGTGCTAAGGTACGCATTCGATACCGGAACGGAGAGACGAAGGAGGTAGAATTTACCGAGCACACAGACCGCATGACGGTAGACGATGAATATCAGCAATATGGGGAGGTTCTGCTCGGCACGCTGCTCCCGTCTGAGGAACAAACCTCCTTGTCGATGAAATATTTGGATTTTCCACTGTTTTCTTTACGGCAGCTTCCATATGATATTGTGCCGCTGCCTGCACAGGAATTGGAAGAAGAAGCTGCGTTGAAGGGAAGCCTGAATTCCCAGCAGACCTTCCAGGTCTTTTCCTTTACGCCTGCTGAGACGAAGAAGTATACATTTTTCAGTATGGGTACAAAAGCGGATTGCCGGGCGGAGCTGTATCAGGGCAATCGCCATATGGAATCCTCTGTGCCGGGCGAAAACGGCGGTTTTTTGCTGGAGCATGAGCTGATCGCGGGGATTCCATATACGTATATTGTAAGCATGACGGATGAAACCTATTTTGCGAAGGGGAAAGAGCCGGTAGCATTTTCCTGCTGTGTGAGTGCACAGACGGGCGGAGCGTCCAAGCTGGTAATCGCTGATTTTACGGTGACTGCGCCAAAGACGGTCTGGTATCGTTCGGAGAGCAGCATTTATCTCAATGAAAATCAGCTGGATTTGAAAGGAACTAAGGTTGAGGTAGTCTATACAAACGGCTGGGAGGAGACGATTGAGATCCTGGATTCTGGAACTCAGGCGATGATTCAAGGCGTTCCGCTGACTGCACGGTGGAAGTACACGACAGCAACGGGATATGGCGGCGCTTTTGTAGATACTGAGCGGGAAAATGCACTGGTCTACAGCCTCAACGGGCAATCAAGGGAAGTACCGGTTCAGCTGGATGTCTATAGCCCGATTGAAATCATCGAGGTACAAAAGGCGCCGGAACAGATGAGCCAGTATCTGTTTGAATCCAAAACGGATCTCGATCTCTATGGGTTAAAGGCGCGGATTACGTTTCAGGACGGCAGCGCGGACGAGGTCGAGGTTACGACGCACAGCGGACGGATTGTGGTGGACAATGCTTATCAGGAGGTATTGGACGGTTTTGTGCAGAAAAGAGCATCGGGCGACGGAAAATACGATCTCTATATCCGCTACATGGGCAGCCAGCGGAAGGTGGGGGAATATGCACAGAAGCCTTTTACCGAATTTTCAAATCTGCAGCAGATTCAGATCGGGGAGAGTAGGACGGCACATTTTGGCCCTCAGATGAAGCATCAGGTCTTTGCGTTTACGCCCGATGAGACGGCGCGGTATGCGCTTCAGGTGTCGGCAGCTGACAGCCAGAAGCTGCGCGGAGCCGTGTACAGCGCCGCCGGAGCCGAGCTGGCGTATGAGCAGGAGGCCGGTGCGGATGGAACGATCAAAGTGGCATATGCAATGACTGGGGGCAAGACGTATTATTTTGTCCTGCAGCTGGACGCTTCCACAGGCACCGATCTTCCCTGTACACTGGTATGGGGAGAAGAACTGAAAAAGGAGACGATTGAGCAGGCCGTTTTGTCTCTTGACGCACCGAGAGCCGGGGAGCCATTCCCCAGCTTTGCCAAATTGAGCTCGGAGGTATGGCAGATTGCCGACACGGTATGGCTTGGTTCGGAGTATGGCGACGGACGTGCCAAATATGGAGCAGCGCATCGTGTGAAGCTGACGCTTACCGCGGGCAAAAAGTACCAGTTTACATCCGCGACTCAGGTGACGGTCAACGGAAAGAAGGTTATTTCCAAGTCTGTGGACGATGCGGGCAGAATGATTGTCTATTACACCTTCCCTCACACGGACTGCCAGCTAACCTTTGTTCAGACAGCAGAAGGAAACCTGAAACAGGATCTGAACGAAACCGTCGGTACGACCGCTTACGGCGGAACGTATCAGTTCCGGTTTGAGAAAAAAGCCGGTACGGCCGACCCGATTGTCAAGGCCAATGACAAGGTATTGACAGCCGGAAAGGACGGACTCTATACGCTGGAGGGAGTCAAAGAGAATCTTACGATTTTTATCAAGAGCGGGCAAAAGGAAGCAGGGAATCAGGAATCGAGGCTGACGCTGCACAATCAAAGCGAAGCGGTTTACGATCTGCTCACCGGCCGATTGCATCATACGCTGGCGGAGAATGTGTCCGGTGAAACAACCATGCCGGTGGAGGAAAGCTATGTGGACGGAAGCGATCAGTTTTTCTTCGGCTGGTATCTGGGAAAAAATGCACAGACCCTGAACGGGATGGGTACGCGCTTTACCAGCAGGAGTGTTTTGGAGGAGCCGGACTATCAGCTTTATGCAAAATGGGCCAGCGGAACATTCACCAGTATTTTGAACAACAAAGAGATTCATTATAAGATTTTGTCGATCGACGAAGACAATCGAACCAGAGTACAGATCGGAGACGGCAAGAGCAGATTTGCGAGAGCGGCCAGAAGTCTGATGCGTCAGCGTGCGTTCGCGCCAAAGAGCGGGGGGAAGCTGGTGATTCCTCAGACATTGCCGGTCAATGCCCTCAAGCTGGCGGACCCGGAAATTCGTTTGACAGAATGTGCGATTGTGGCAGTCGGAGCATATGCGTTTGCCGATGATACGGCCATCAGCTCCATTGTACTGCCGAATACGATCGAGACAATCGGAGAGAATGCATTCAGCGGCAGCAGCCTGACGGAAATTACCATCCCGCAGGGGGTAGCTGCGATTGAAGCTGAAGCGTTTCGTGACTGCGAAAATCTCACCGAGGTCAAGATTCCGGGCACGGTTACAGAGATTTCACAGGGAGCCTTCAGCGGCTGTACCAGCTTGAACCGTGTGACAATTGAAGAAGGCGTTTCCGAGATCGGCACCGCTGCCTTTGAGGGCTGCAGCAATCTGACCGAGATCACGCTGCCGGATACGATCGAGACAATTGAGGCAGATGCTTTCCCGGTCAATGGAGGGAATCTGACGATTTATTGCAGCAGTGAAACCGCACAATCCGAGGCGGTAAAAAAGCTTCAGGAGACGACCCAGGCGTCCGTGCAGACCGTAGAGATCGAAGTGGATTACCAACAGGACGAAAAATACTTTACCTACGGCGATTTGGCCCACACCTTTACCGCCTGTGTAAAAGTGAATGGCAAAGAGCAGCCAGACCGTGCGATTGCGTGGAGCTGCGACGAGTCGGCCATCCACAGTCCGGCCTATCGGGCGATGGTATCAGAAGATGGAACCGGCTATTTCGTGGAACCGCTTCGTGCACTCAAGGACGGCGAAAGCGTCTCCATTACGGCGGCAGATCCTGTTTCGGGAAAAGAGAGAACGATTACGTTGCGCACCCGCGCTCTGGATTTGAGCAGCCGGGATGCAGACCAAGAAGCGAGGTTTTATCTGCAGCTGACCGGAAATGATCCATTGGTCTACAGCGGCGCAGCGATTCGCCCGCAGGTGGCAGTGCGTGAGACGGCTACCGATACCGTGCTGCCGGCGGACTGTTATCAAGTATCCTATGAGCAAAATATAAATGCCGGAGACGCGAAAGTGACCGTAGTCGGGAACGGAAATTACAGCGGAAGCTTATGGACTTCGTTTGACATTGCGAAAAAGGCGCAGACGATTACGGCATCCGATCAGGTAAAAACCGTCGATGATGCAGATTTTATCCTGGAAGCGGCGACGGATGGAGACGGCGCTTTGAGCTACAGCAGTGATCAGCCTGCCGTTGCCGAGGTCGATGCAGACAGCGGCCAGGTGAGTATTCAAGGGGCAGGGACGGCAAACATTACGATTCACGCCGCATCGACCCGCAATTATGAAGCAGCGCAAAGAACGGTGAGAATTACGGTCAAGGATCCCTCGGATTCATCCGAGCCCGGCACGTCGGAAGAGGACCCGTCTGACGACGATTCCGATTCGTCAAAGCCTGACGGTGATTCCGGTACCCAAAAACCGGGCGGCGATTCCGATACCCAAAAGCCCGGCACGGGAACAACGACCAAGCCACAGAAAAAGGCGCAGACGATCACGGCCGCTTCCTTTACCAAGAAAATGGGCGACGCCGCATTTTCCTTAAAGGCCAAGACAAACGGGAACGGAGCCTTAAGCTACACCAGCAAAAATACCAAGGTTGCCAAGGTGGACAAAAAAGGCAAGGTGACGATTGTTGGCGTAGGAACGGCGCAGATTGTGATCAAAGCGTCCGAGACCAGTACCTACAAGGCAGCGTCCAAGACGATCAAGATTACCGTCAAAAAGGGCAGCGCCAGATTGAAGGTAAAGAAGACCTCCTATACAAAGGCAAAGGGAAGCAAAACATTCAGCCTCGGCGCGACTGCAAAGACCGCCTTAAAGTACAAGAGCAGCAACACCAAGGTAGCCAAGGTCAGCAAGAAGGGCAAGGTGACGCTTGTCGGCTGCGGTACGGCGACGATTACCGTAAGCGCCGCCGGAACAAACAAATACACAAAGGCGAGCAAAAAGGTAACAATTAAAGTAGTGCCCAAGACCGCGAAAATCAAATCGGTCAAGAGTAAAAAAGCGGGCCAGCTGACGGTGAGCTGGAACCGTCAGAAGGAAGCGGACGGCTATGTCGTACAGTATTCGACCGACAAGAAATTCAAAAAGAAGGTGCAGACCAAGTACGTCAAGAAGAATAAGACGACCAGCCTGACGCTGAAAAAGCTGAAAAAGGGCAAGAAGTACTATGTGCGTGTCAAGGCCTACAAGACAATCAGCAAGAAGAAGGCGTATGGAACTGCCAGCAAAGCGGTCGTTCAGAAGGTAAAGAAGTAGCGCGAAGCGGATACGCGGATTTAAAATAATGATCTTACTATCGAACCAGCGGTATAGCATTGATCGCACCGCGATTGCGCTGCGGCGCACAGTAACTGTTTGACTTTTCGGCTTAATTGGTCTATACTAATCATGATAAAAAATAGAGATATGGAGGAGACAGTATATGTTAGTATCTGCAAAAGAAATGCTGGAAAAGGCAAAGGCGGGCCACTATGCGGTTGGACAGTTCAATATCAACAATCTGGAGTGGACGAAGGCGATTCTCCTGACGGCCCAGGAGTGTAACTCTCCGGTAATCCTCGGCGTATCCGAGGGAGCGGGCAAATATATGTGCGGCTATAAGACCGTGGTAGGCATGGTCAACGGTATGCTCGAAGAGCTGAACATCACGGTTCCGGTAGCGCTGCACTTGGATCATGGCAGCTATGACGGATGTATGAAGTGCATTGAAGCAGGCTTTTCCTCTGTTATGTTTGACGGCTCCCACGATCCGATTGAAGAGAATGTGAAAAAGACGACCGAGCTGGTGCGCATCACCGGTGAGAAGGGCATGTCCCTGGAAGCAGAGGTCGGCGCCATCGGCGGAGAAGAAGACGGCGTGGTAGGCACCGGGGAATGTGCAGATCCCAAGGAGTGCAAGGCAATCGCAGATCTGGGTGTGACGATGCTGGCTGCCGGAATCGGCAACATTCACGGCAAATATCCAGAGAACTGGGCGGGACTCAGCTTTGAGACACTGGATGCGATTCAGAAGCTCACCGGCGATATGCCGCTGGTACTGCATGGCGGAACCGGCATTCCCGAAGATATGATCAAGAAGGCAATTTCGCTTGGCGTTGCCAAGATCAATGTAAATACCGAATGCCAGCTTTCTTTTGCAGAAGCGACCCGTAAATACATCGAAGCCGGCAAGGATCTGGAGGGCAAGGGCTTTGACCCCCGCAAGCTGTTAGCGCCAGGCGCGGATGCAATCAAAGCGACCGTGAAAGAGAAGATGGAACTGTTCGGCTCCGTTGGCAAAGCGTAATCTGAGATCCGTTCGATTCATCTTCCTTTGACAAATCTGCCGAAAATCAGACAGGCACGACAGAAGGAATTCTGATTAGAAGTGATAAAAAAAGACCGGATTTTCCATATCCTTTGTCTAAAATAGGAAAAATAAAAAAATATGCAAAATGCTCTTGCTTTTTGATAAAAATTCCTGTATTGTAAGGGCAGATGAAAAGCAAGGCAAAGAACAAGGGTGTTCCAGAGTGATTGGAATGCCCTTTTTTCTTCTGAAAAGGAAGGGAAAGGATGTTAAGTATGAGTGAGTATTTTAACGTATCTGAGATTTTTGGGGAAAACGTATTCAACGATACAGTGATGCGTCAGCGTCTGCCCAAGAAGGTATATCAGCAGTTAAAACGAACGATTGAGGAAGGGAAAGATCTCGATCTTGCGACCGCTGATGTTGTGGCGCATGAGATGAAGGAATGGGCGATTGAAAAGGGAGCCACTCATTATACCCATTGGTTTCAGCCGCTGACCGGCGTGACGGCGGAGAAGCACGATTCCTTTATCACGGCGCCGGGGGAAGACGGGAAAGCGCTGATGAGCTTCTCCGGAAAAGAGCTGATCAAGGGAGAGCCGGACGCTTCCTCCTTCCCTTCCGGCGGTCTGCGCGCGACCTTTGAAGCACGGGGGTACACGGTTTGGGACTGTACCTCTCCGGCATTTGTGCGGCAGGATGCGGCCGGGGCAACCCTGTGTATTCCGACGGCCTTTTGCTCCTACACCGGGGAAGCGCTCGACGCCAAGACGCCGATTTTGCGCTCGATGGAGGCAGTCAATGAACAATCCATGCGTCTGCTGCGCTTGTTTGGCAATACAACCTCCAGGAAGGTGACGCCTTCTGTGGGGCCGGAGCAGGAATACTTTCTCGTGGATCGGGAGAAATATTTAAAACGGAAGGATTTGATCTTTGCCGGTCGGACGCTGTTTGGCGCAATGCCGCCGAAGGGGCAGGAGCTGGAGGATCATTATTTTGGCGGAATCCGGGAACGGATTGCGGCCTATATGCGCGAGGTGAATCAGGAGCTTTGGAAGCTGGGCGTAACAGCCAAGACGCAGCATAACGAGGTCGCCCCGGCGCAGCATGAGCTGGCCCCGATTTATGCTTCCTGCAATATCGCGGTAGATCACAATCAGCTGGTGATGGAGACCTTGAAAAAGGTAGCCGGCCGTCACGGGATGACCTGCCTGCTGCACGAAAAGCCCTTTGCCGGGGTCAACGGTTCTGGAAAACACAACAATTGGTCGATTACGACCGACGATGGGATCAATCTGCTCGACCCCGGTGAGACGCCGCATGAAAATATCCAGTTTCTGCTGGTTTTGACCTGTATTTTGAAAGCGGTGGATAAGCACGCCGAGCTGCTGCGGGAATCGGCGGCCGATGTGGGAAACGATCATCGTCTGGGAGCTGACGAAGCGCCGCCGGCGATTATTTCTGTATTTTTGGGAGAGCAGCTTGAGGATGTGCTGCATCAGCTCATCAGCACAGGGGAGGCAACCAGCAGCATTGAGGGTGGTATGCTTCAGACCGGTGTGAAAAATATTCCTGATTTTGTCAAGGATGCCACAGACCGCAACCGGACGTCGCCCTTTGCATTTACCGGCAATAAGTTTGAATTTCGGATGGTTGGCTCGGCAGATTCCGTTGCAGCCTCCAATGTGGTGCTCAATACAATTGTGGCCGAGGCGTTCAGCGACGCCTGCGATGTCTTAGAACAGGCAGAGGACTTTGAGCTGGCAGTGCATGATTTGATCAAGGAGCAGGCAACGGCCCACCAGCGGATTGTGTTCAATGGCAACGGCTATTCACAGGAATGGGTGGAAGAAGCGGCAAGAAGAGGGTTGCCTCATATCCGTTCCATGGTAGACGCGATTCCCATGCTCGCCTCCGAAAAATCGGTCGCTTTATTTGAAAAATTTAATGTATTTACCAGAGCGGAGTTGGAGTCGCGGGTCGAGATCTGCTATGAGAATTATGCCAAGGCTGTCAACATTGAAGCCCGCACGATGATTGATATGGCGGGAAAACAGATCATTCCGGCGGTAATTAAATATACGACCGCGCTGGCGGCGTCGATCAATGCAGTGAAAGCTGCCTGCGGTGATGCGGATCTTAGTACGCAAAGCGGATTGCTCCTTCAGACCTCATCCTTGCTGGCGCAGTCCCAAAAGGCGCTTGAGAAGCTGAAGCAAGTCACAGAGCGGGCGTCTGCAATGGAAGAAGGCAGAGAGCAGGCCGTGTGCTATCACAGCGAGGTGCATACTGCGATGGAGGCGCTGCGGGCGCCGGTCGATCAACTGGAAATGATGGTGGATAAGGAGCTGTGGCCGATGCCTTCTTATGGAGATCTGATTTTTGAGGTGTAAAAAAATGTCTGGAAGCATTCTCTCGAAAAGGGAGGATGCCAGGCAACTGCCGTCGCCTGGCGCTTATTATGAAAAAGTTTAATCGAAAATAGTAAAGTGAATTACTAGGAAGTGATCGTTTCTTATGTTTTTATTATATGAGTGAGAAATGAAAAAACCGTGTTTTCAAAATGAAGCTTTCTTGAATTTAAAGTGAATAAACTGTGAACAAATGAAAGATTTTTCACGCTTCCGTTCAGATGTATTCCAAGAGAACGATGGAGGAAATAGGTGACAAAAAGCCCCCTGACATATGTCAGGGGGTCATTTTTTTGCCTGTAAAGCAATTGCTTGTGCGAAATACGGCTGGAAAGCTTATCAAACAGGAGGATTTGGCAAGAAATGTGCTGCCAACGGGGAATCAGCGAGCGCTTTTTCATTGATCTTCTTTTGCAAGAGGTGTCTCCTTTGTAAAAGTCATAATATCTTCTACGTTACAGTCCAGAATTGCACACAACGTGTCGACAGTATGCGTACTGATGTACGAATTTTTTCGCAGCCGGGAGAGCTGGCCGGCACTGATGTGGTGGGTGTTGATTAAAGAATATTGGGAAATGCCGCGCTGCTTCATGGTAGCCCATAACTTTTCATAAGAAATCAATCCGTGTACCTCCTTATTTTGCAGATATTACCAAAAACAGTTAAATATAATATTTTTCACTTGCTATGATAGAGGCTCAGTGATACAATAAACATTAGCCATAAATGGCTAATATCGGACTGGAGCGTGTATGAAAATTGTTTTCCGATGGATGGATTTTCAGACATGCGCTGCGAAGGAAGGATGAAATAATTGTTTTTTCAAAGAAGTACCAAGCTGCTTCGGAGGGGAGGAAAGGAGAGGGAAAAATAATTTTTCATATAGTATATCCAGGAGACGCCGCACAATACCTGTCCCGTCGGGGCGGTTGATCTGTTCGGGTATACAAGGTGAGAAGCGCCGGCTTGGGCGCTTGCAAGGATACGGAGAAAGGAGAAAGTTATGCAAAAAATGCGCAAAAAGAGCAGCATGATGCTGCTGTGGGCGGTCATTTTAACATTGGTGTTTTCCATGTCTTATGCACCGGATGTAAAGGCTGCCACCTCAAATGTTAAAAGCGTAACCGTGACAAATGCTTCGTCGAGGAAATTGAACCTGCAGAAGGGCAAGAGTATTACCTTAAAGGTTAAGGTGACGAGCACCAATAAGAAGAAAGCCTCCCAGAAGGTGAGCTTTAAATCCAGCAATACCAAGGTAGCGACCGTTTCCAGCAAGGGAAAGGTTACAGCCAAGAAAAACGGAACCGCAAAGATTACCGTTACTTCCAAGGCTAACACCAAGAAAAAGGTTGTGATTACCGTTAAGGTAACG
This sequence comes from uncultured Lachnospiraceae bacterium, assembly GCA_947089585.1. Classification (GTDB taxonomy): domain Bacteria; phylum Bacillota; class Clostridia; order Lachnospirales; family Lachnospiraceae; genus 14-2. Next base: position 16,380 of record CAMULB010000040.1, read on the forward strand.
ACTCCTGCGAAGCCAGACGCGAACGTAAAGGGCGTTACGGTGACGAATCTTCCGTCTAAGGATCTGACGCTGAAGAAGGGGAAATCCAAAACCGTCAAGGTGAAGGTAGAGAGCACCAGCAGCAAGAAGAAGGTTTCCCAGAAGGTGACGTATCAGTCCAGCAATACCAAGGTGGCTACCGTCTCCAGTAAGGGTAAGATTACCGCCAAGAAGAGCGGAACCGCGAAGATTACCATTACCTCTCAGGCCAATACCAAGAAGAAGGTAACAATTAATGTAAAGGTTGGTACGCCGGTAACGGGTATTTCGCTGAATCAGACCCAGGCGACGATCCAGACGGGCGGGAGCCTGACATTGAAGGCAACCTTGAAGCCGAAAAAGCCGAGCAATAAGACAATCATCTGGAGCAGCTCCGATCCTACGGTTGCTACGGTCAGCAATAAGGGTGTCGTAAAGGCTCTGAAGGCCGGAACCACGAAGATCACCGCGACAGCAGCGGACGGTTCAGGAAAGTCCAAGTCAGCTACAATTACCGTTAAGAATCCGGTTGTGGTGAAGGAGGTAGCGGTTGTAAATGCGGCTACAGTAAGGGTTACTCTGTCCGAGGCACAGGAGCTGGCTCAGACAGCGTTTGCGGTTAAGAGTAATAAATATGGCGGAAGCAATTACAATAAAGTGAATAAAGTAGATCATATCTCTACGACAGATAAGATTACTTATTTGCTGGTGCTGGATAACAGAAGCCGTCTTTCCGATCGTGATAACGTACAGGTTACAGTAACGGGACTGTGGGGCTCTCAGACCTCCGCAGGTACGACCGTATTTAATGATGGCGTCTTTAAATACACGGATGAAATGACCTATACTGCGACTGTAGGGGAAAGGTATAACGAAACATTCTCTGGCAATGGATATGGCTATAAGGCATTTGCGGTAACGAATCTGCCGAAGGGAATCCTGTACGAAGAGCTCGGCAATTATATTCGCTTCTACGGGAAACCACAAGCGGCGGGGAATGTTGTAACACAAGTGGTCGTAGCAGACGAAGCGGGAAATACTTATACTTATGCAATTACTTGGGTAATTGGCACAAAGGATTCGATTACGGCAACCGTGTCGGGTGATAAGTATTATCTTGTGAATGCAAGCGGCTATGCAACAATTGGAACTCGTTATGACGGTGGCGGTTCTTCCAGCACCTTACAGGTAAGAGGTCACGGCGGAAGCGGAAGCTATAAGTACACTTTAGTAGGAAATACGACGCCACTGGCCATTGGTGAATCGGATGGTTATATTACCGGACAAGTGACGAGTCGCGGCGACTATACACTCAATGTTCGCGTTGAGGACAGAGAGAATCCGGCAAAGGCAACGACAGCAACGGTTGTAATTCATGTAGAGCAGTCTGTTACAGTATCTGGAATGATGAAGGATTTGGGCGGAAATCCAATTACCAGAGAGGCAACGATCGAATTCATCAATAAGGATAAAGCAAATAAGTTTGGCAATGAGTATTCTGTAGTCTATAATAGAGAGATGGGCTCCTTTACCGCGACATTAGTAAGCGGAACCTATGATATCAAGGCAACCTGCGGTGCAGGCAATGCAGAAACCACATCCTACTTGTATTCCGAGCAGCTGACCACATCGCGTTCCGGGTTTGATGTTACGCTGGCGGTTCGCAGAATCAGCATTTCCTCTGATAACAATACGCTGATAAGGCCAAATGAATTTGGAACATGGGAAGATGCATACGGCGAGGAGTATGGATACGGTGAATGGCTGTATCTGAAGGAAGGAAATTACAGTCTGACGACCACAATGGAGAGCAGAA
>CAMULB010000041.1 GCA_947089585.1 uncultured Lachnospiraceae bacterium
CTGGATGAACTGCATTTGCGGCGATATTGTTCTTTGACTGCGGATGAGTTACATCTAGATCTCAGGGAAAAACTGACGGTAAAATCAGAAAAGGCAGCATTTCTTGACAGAGAACGGTCCTTTTTTTTGCATCGGTTGCGTGTGCTTGGTATTTCCTTTGTGTCCTGGCAGCAGGTGCAGCAGGAGAAAGCGACCTGGGCCGAGCATTGGGTGCTGCGCTGGACGCCGGAGGCCGAGATGGAGCTGATAGAAGCCCAGCTCAAGGGCGATACGGTATTGCAGGCGGCCTCCTTTCAGCTGAAGGAGCAGGCGGAGCAGGGGGAGCGGATTGGCGATATTGCCGCGCTGATTGAAGAGGCGTTTTTGTGCGGCATGTTTGATGCAGCCGGCTATACGATTGCGCTGCTGCAGAAAATGGCCGTGGAAGCGGCAGCCGTGGAGGAGATTGCCCGGACGGTGCACAGCTTATCGGTTGTAATTCAATACGGAAATATTCGGATGATTTCAAGCGAGCCGCTGATTCCGGTGCTGGAGCAGCTGTTTGTGCGTGCCTGTTTTTTGTTGCCTGCAAGCTGTGTCTGTGACGATCATGCGTCGCGGGAGCTCCTTCAGGGAATCGGGCAGCTGAATGAGGCGGCGCTCTGTCACGAATTTCTCCCGGAGGATCAATGGCTGTCGGTGCTGTGGGAGCTTGCCGGGCGCGACGATCTCAACACAAGAATTTCCGGCTTTGCGGCGGCGATTTTGCTGGAGCGCGGCAAAATGACCAAGGATGCGCTGGACCGCGAGGTGCAGCTTCGGCTTTCCAAAGGGATGCCGGCAGATTTGGGCGCGGGCTGGTTTGAAGGGCTGTCGATGAAAAATCGTTACGCGCTGATCAATCGCATGAGCCTTTGGGAGTGTCTCGACCAATATCTTGAAACACTGGATGAGGAAGCGTTTCGGCGTGCGCTGCTGTTTTTGCGCCGGGCATTCGCGGACTATACGGCGCGGGAAAAAGGTGACATTGCAGAAAACCTGGGCGAGCTGTGGCATTTGAACCCTCAGCAGGTCAGCGAGATCGTCAATGCGCCGCTGCATGAAGAGGCCGAAGCGCTGTTGCAGGAGCTGGAAGACTTCGATTTTGGGGATCTGTAGTTGGCATTGTGAGGAGAGGATGGGATCGAAACATGGATGAGCTGGAACGGATCAGGCGCTGGCGGCTGATTTTGGGGCCCGACAGTGAGGAACGTTTTGCTGCGATGCGAAATAAGGGCCAGGAGGAAGAAGGGGGCGCCGGCGGTATGGGCGGTTTGGAGCTGCTGGGACTTTCTAAGGAGCAGATGCTGATGGATCAGGCGTTGGCGGCGATCTACGACCGAACGACGGAGAGCTATTTCGGCAGCGGCCAGGCCGGGGGAGGGAGCGGCCCTTCAAGTCCGAGAATTACCAAGTGGCTCGGTGATGTGCGCACTCTGTTTGAAAAGGATCTGGTCAAGGTGATTCAGTCCGACGCCATGGAGCGGTGCGGCCTGCGCCAGATGCTGTTAGAGCCGGAGCTGCTGGAGGCGGTGGAGCCGGATTTGAATCTGGCAAGCACACTTCTTTTGCTCAAGGATCAGATTCCCAAACGCTCCAAGGAAAGCGTGCGCGCATTTATTGCCAAGATTGTCGAGCAGATCAATCGTCTGCTGGAAGCCGATATTCGACGGGCCGTTACCGCAGCGGTTAACCGTCGGCTGCACACGCCGATTCCCTCGGCCACAGCGCTTGATTTTCCCTTGACAATCCGCAAGAATCTCAAAAATTACCGCCCGGAGCTGGGAACGATTGTGCCGGAGCATGTCTATTTTTTTGACCGCACCAACAGTGCGTCCTCAAGGCAATGGACGGTCATTCTCGATGTAGACCAGAGCGGCTCGATGGGGGAATCGGTGATCTATTCGTCCATTATGAGCTGTATTCTGGCCAGCATGGCGTCGCTGCGCACGCATATTGTGGCCTTTGATACGAATGTGGTCGATTTGACGGAAAAATGCGACGATCCGGTGGATTTGCTGTTTGGTTTTCAGCTGGGCGGCGGCACAGATATTGAAAGGTCCGTCGCCTACTGTCAGCAATTCGTCGAAAATCCGGCCAAAACGTTGTTTTTTCTCGTAACGGACCTGGAGGAAGGCGGGAATCGGGCCGGACTTTTACGGCGTTTGAAGGAATTAAAGGAATCCGGCGTGACCGTGGTCTGCCTGCTGGCCATTGCGGACGGCGGAAAACCGTATTACGATGCCCAGATGGCAGAACGGGTGGCTGCGCTGTCGATTCCCTGCTTTGCCTGCAATCCCCAGATGCTGCCGGCGCTGTTGGAGCGGGCGTTTCGGGGGCAGGATCTGGAAGCGTTTCGGAAGGACTTTGAGAAACGGAAAGGGATGTAGGGAGAAAGCAACCTGCATTTATCCCTGCTTTTTGACGACAGGAATCCATACCTCGTATTGCGCGTGCTGTGGGTCGGGGTTCAGATAGACCTCAAGGTCGGGCCCGCTGCCATATTCATATCCAGAGGTTGGCAGCCATTCGGTTACAATGCGCTGCTCAAGCTCCTGAATTGACGACTGGGCGCCTTCTCCAGGGAAGATGGCCCAGGTGGCGGCCGGCACCGTATATTCCTCCAAATCCCCTTTTGGCTGTGAGGTAGACACGGAAATGTAATAGCGCCACGGGGCGGGATCCATGCAGACGGATACGCCGAGCACACCCATGGGCGGTGTGTCCATGATCGAAACCAGCCGCTGCAAGGTTCCGTCGGTGGCTGCCTCCTGCCACTTGGGAGGAATGACAGAGAAATTTTTCTCAATCTCCTTGTGCAGCGGGACTGATACGCCCACGATACGGAATGCCAACCAGATACGTAAACATTCTCTGAAAATGATAAGAGGAGCAGCAGGCAATCCGCCCAAGCTGTTCATATTCTATGGCATCTGTTAAATGCTGTTCGATATAGCAAAGCGCTTCATTGAATCGTTCGATCCATTCCATCTTCTAAAATCCTCCTGACTGTTTTGAGTATATCGTATCATGATTCCTTTGTCCTCGCAATTGGTGCACGAAAAAGAGAGGACATTTTTTTAGTAATAATGGATCCGCCCAAGTCCCTTTTGCAGCGGGAAATCGTTGCTTGACATGGAATTCAAATTGTAATAGAATACACTTAGCAATACTAAATAAATGGAGAAGCAGAATGAATGACAAATACGAACGTCAGATGAAGAAGGGATTGCTGGATCTGCTGGTTTTAAAGCTGTTGGAGTTAGAGCCAAAGTACGGCTATCAGCTGATCAGCGAATTGAAGGAGAAAAGCAACGGTATATTTTTGCTCAAGGAGGGTACGCTGTATCCGATTCTGTATCGGTTAGAGGAGGAGGGACTGGTGGCGAGCCAGTGGAGCGAGGCCAACGGCAAGCGGCCCCCGCGCAAATATTATGTGATTACCAAGGCGGGAGAGGGAACACTGGTGCAGCTAAAACAAATCTGGCTTCAGATGCAGCAGGCGGCGGCCCGGATTATGGAGGAGTGAAAGCGTATGGGCATGCTGCTTTGAGAGGAAAGGAAGCAAAGACTTGGAGGTGGAACAATGGATGCAGAGAAATATGTAAAGCAAATCACAAGAAAGGTGCAGTGCTGCGCCAGACGGCGCAGGGAGCTTCAGCAGCAGCTGTTGTCCGATATTGCCTGCCGGGAAGAAGGCGGAGAGACGCTGACGGCAATTCTGCAGAGTATGGGAAGGCCAAAGGAGGTCGCACGCGAATTCAATCAGAATCTTCCAGCCAGGGAAAAGCGGCGTCACCGCATGAAATGGATTCTGATTTGGATCGCCGTCGGATTGGCGATCGTATCATGTATCGCCGCCATGATTCTGTGGATGCTGCCGAAGGGGTATCCGATGGGACACAGTGGCGTATTCCATGAAAAGGAGATTGAACAAGAGACGAAAGCGTTGATTGAATTATTTGATGCGGAGGACTATGAAGCTTTGCGGGAACATGCAATCAAGGAGCTGCACGCTGCATTTTCAAAGGAGCAGATGGATCCGATCAAACAGAGGATTTGTCCAGATTGGGGCGGGCGTACCTCATTTGGCGCATTTTATATGCAGGAGGTTACGCAGCGGGGACAGCAATATGCGCTGATTCAGATCAATGTATCTTATGAAAATACGGGGATTACCTATACCATGATGTTTGATGAAGCGATGAAGTTGGCTGGCTTTTATATCAAATAGGTGTGAAAAATGCTGTCTGCGCTGGCATCAGTGATGGAGTGCATCGTTTTTGGTAGGAAGGAACGGTGCTTTGAAGGAGGCGACTGTGATGAAGGTGCGAAGGAGCTTGTATGATGTATTTGTGGAAGTCGTTTGTCTGCTGTGTTTGATTGGCGGCGTGATTTATCTGGCGGTAGTGTGGAGCTCTGTCCCGGCGCAGGTGCCGGCGCACTACAATATGACCGGAGCGGTTGACCGGATGGGCTCGAAGAGCTCCGTCTTTATAATTGTGATTACGAATTGGCTGTGCTACCTTCTGATCACGGTTTTGGAATGCTTCCCGCAGTGCTGGAATACTTGTGTGACTATAACGGAAGAGAACCGGGCGCGGATTTATCGGATCTTAAAGAGCATGATTGGCACGACGAAGCTGGTGTGCGTTGTATCGTTTACGTATCTGACCGTGAAGATTTTGCAGGGGCAAAGCCTGCCGTTTGTGTTTACCCTGGTGCTGCTTGGGAGCTTGTTTGGCAGCCTCGTGTTTTTTATTGTGCGGCTGGTGCGGGCCAGGTGACAGAAGGCTGCTGTATACCGTGAGAGAGGAGGATTGCAATGCTTGAAAATATCATTGGCTTGAGCTGCTGTCTGCTCTGTGCATTTCCGTTTTTCATAATCGGACATTTTAACCGGGAGAGCCGGGAGCCGATCACCTTTTGGGCGGGAGATCGGAGATTGAAGGAGCTGGTACAAGACGTGCAGGGCTACAATCAGGAGATGGGGAAGCTGTACTGTCGGTATGCGCTGGCGTTTGTGCTCGACGGGGTGTTGTTTTTGGCACATATGGCGGCAGGGATGGTCGGCCTGGGCGTCGTATGTACGCTGGGAATCTTTCTGTTTTGGAAAAAGTATCAGGCTCTTCTGCAAAGGTATGGCAGTTGAGCAGAAGGGCAGAAAGTATTTGACATTTCTGCAAATGGGGATTATACTGTAAAAGATATAACCTAGTAAATAAGTATGAAAATGAAAGGGTGAAGCACCATGAGCAAAATCATAGACAGTGCATTGGATTTGATCGGCGATACGCCGCTATTGCGTATCAGCCGCTATGCAGCCAGCGCGGGCGTGCCGCAGGCAACGTTATTGGCAAAGCTGGAATATTTGAATCCGGCGGGTTCGGTCAAGGATCGGGTGGCCAGAGCGATGATCGAGGATGCGGAGCAGAGCGGGACGCTTCGTCCCGGCGCTACGATCATCGAGCCGACCTCAGGCAATACCGGCATCGGCCTGGCGGCGGTGGCGGCGGCCAAGGGCTATCAGGCGATTCTGACCTTGCCGGATACGATGAGCATGGAGCGGCGCAATCTGCTCAAGGCATACGGCGCAAAGCTGGTGCTGACCGAAGGGGCCAAGGGCATGAAGGGCGCCATTGCCAAGGCAGAGGAATTGCAACGGAGTATTTCCGGCGCAGTCATTTTGGGTCAGTTTGATAATCCGGCCAATCCGGCGGTGCATCGGGCGACAACCGGGCCGGAGCTGTGGCGGCAGACGGAAGGAAAAATAGATCTTTTTGTCGCCGGTGTGGGAACGGGCGGCACGATTACCGGTGTCGGCAGCTATCTCAAAGAGCAGAATCCGCAGATTCGGATTGTGGCGGTGGAGCCTGCAGACAGCCCGGTGCTGTCAAAAGGAACGGCGGGCCCGCATCAGATTCAGGGAATCGGAGCCGGATTTGTCCCGTCGGTGCTGGATCCGCAGGTTTACGACGAGATCATTGCGATTGAAAATGAAGCGGCGTTTGCCGAAGGGAAAGCATTTGCCCACAGCGAGGGCATTCTGGTGGGAATCTCCTCCGGAGCGGCCTTAAAGGCAGCGGCGCTTTTGGCGGCAAGGCCGGAGAATCAGGGCAAGACGATTGTCGTGCTGCTGCCGGATTCCGGGGATCGGTATCTGTCTACGCCGATGTTTGCGGAGTAGCTGACTGGCTCTGGAATGGAGAAGCGCGGGGAGGACTTTGCGCCAGACAGCTTAGGATGGTTCCGCCACCTCCGTTGGCAGCCAGATAAAAAAGACCGTCCCGCGATTTTTTGTCTGACAGAAGGCTGCAATCTGCTCCTTATCCAGTTGCCCCTGGCAATGCTTTGGCAGTGTCCGCAAGTCCTCAGCCCAGATCGCTCCCCGATGCGCCAGAGTAATTTCCTTGGCGATGCTAAGCCCCAGCCCAAAATGCTCCTTTTTGGTGCGGGAGTGCTGGGCGCGGTAAAAACGTGTAAAGACTTGTTCCCTGTCACCGTCGGGAATGCCGGGTCCCTGATCGGCCACGCCAAACAGCAGCCCCTGCTTAGACAGCCCGTTTCGCCTTTCGGCCCCCAGCGAAAACAACAAAATTCCCCCGCCGGCCGGCGTATAGGACAGGGCGTTGTCTACAAGAATGGCCAGAAGCTGACGGATACGCTCTTGATCCCACTGGCAGTCGGATGTTTCTTCCGGCAAAAGCAGCTGTAAGGTGAGCTGCCGTTCCCTGGCCAGAGTCTGATAGCTCTCGTAGATTTGCAGCAGCAGCTCGTCCGGCTGACAGGGTCCGATCTGCAGCCGCAGAGCATGAGAATCGGAGCTGGCCAACAATAGCATATCGGAGATCAAATGCTGCATCCGCCTGCCCTCGGAACGAATGAGGGAGAGAAAATGGCGGGCCTGCGCCTGGGTGTCCGCCTTTTCGATGGATTCTGCACCGGAGAGGATGACCGCCAGCGGGGAACGCAGCTCATGAGAAGCAGAGGCAATGAATTGGCTCTGTTTTTTTCTGCTCTCCTCCAACGGTTTTAGGATATGACCAGTGAACAACCAGGAAAAGACAAACAGCAAAATCAGGGCGGCGGCGTCGGCCAACAGGATGATGACGCGCAGTCCGAAAATTTGCCGGCTCTGGTCCTCCAAAGAATAGAGGATGACAAAGCTTAACTGGCCGTTGCTGCGAGGAAGCACTCCGACGGAAGCATAGAAGTGCATGCCCTGTTTATCCGATAAGGAAAATTCCTCATGCAGCGCCGAAAGTGAGGAAAAACGGCGAAAAATATCCAGGCCGTGCGCACTCTTAGCCGTGTCGATTGCAAGCGAGACGAGCTCAGCGTGTTCCTGATTGCTTGAAGCGCGCTGCAGCTGCTGATAGTAAAGCGGTGTTCCGTTGTCATATAGATAGATTGACAGATGATGATCCTGCTGCATCTGATTGAGCCACTGGTGCGAAATGATATTCTGATTCTGAAGGTTCGCGGTCAGAGTACTTTGTTCCTTTAAAAAAGAAGCGTATCCGTTCTGGCGGATAAAGCTTTGGGCAAAAAAGAAGCATAGCAGGCTCAAGGCGACAAAGATGCTTCCGGTAATCAGCGTGCAGAAACAGGCCATTTGTCGGTGTAATTTTGAGAACATCACGCGCCCCCGCTGCGCTTCGGCGCAGGCGCGCAGTCACCAGGCTCCAAAAGATAGCCGACGCCGCGGACGGTTTTTATGGTCATGCGGCTGCCCGCCTGCTTGAGCCGCTTGCGCAAAAAATGAATGTAGGTGTCCAGATTTCCCTCTTCCACTTCCGGGTCTGCACCCCAGACACGGGAGAGAATGACCATTCTTCTAAGAACTGTCTGTGGATTTTGCAAAAACACCTCCAGCAGCCGTCCCTCTCTGCCGGATAAGAGCAGCGTACCGTCCGGCCCGGTCAGCTCCCGCAAATCGCCGGTGTAAGAAATATCGCCGAAAGTAAAGGCTTCATGCTCTTCCAATACGCCGCTGCGTCGTCCCAGCGAGCGGATGCGGGCAGAAAGCTCCTCAAAGGCAAAAGGCTTCACCAGATAATCGTCCGCGCCGTTGTCCAGCCCCTCCACCCGGTCGTACAGCTCGCCTAAGGCGGTCAGCAGGATCACTGGTGTTGTAATTCCCTGCCTGCGCGCTTTTTGCAGCACCAGCAATCCGTTCATGGTCGGCAGCATACGGTCCAATAGCACAAGCTCAAACGCATCTTGAAGAAATAAATCCAACCCGTCTCTGCCGTCGTGACAGAGCGCTACCTGATGGCCCTCCTTCTCTAATTGGAACAGCAGTGTTTCACAAAGCTTCTTGTCGTCCTCAATCAATAAGATTCTCATAATCCCTCCTGAACTTTCCATCAACTGATGTTATTATAAGATAATCTTTTGAGCATAGTATCATAAATTTCTTAAAATTCTCTTTAAATGAGAAAAAGAATTAAAGGCGAATTTCAAGAAAGTTTAAAGAAAGAGATGCTACAATGAGGAAAAGCAAGCAGAAAGGAGCGATTGACAATGGGAAAAATAAAACGTATCGCCGCAGCCTTGACCGTTTTTTTATTGGTGTTCGGGCTGGTCGGCTGCGCTGGTTCAAATGGAGATCAAAATGCAGGAGGCGGAGCGCAGGAGGGCGGAACCGACGGCCAGGACGATGTGGGAAATGACGGCAGCGGGGGAAATTCGGCCGACGGGCAGGGGCAGGAGAACCAAAACGACGCATTTTCCGACGGTTCTGGAGGCAAAGGACGTTTTCTGGAAAAAGAAATCGAATTTCCACAGGAGATTGACCATGTGACGACCGGGGCAAGGCTGGCGGACGGAAGTATTTCGGTGCTGGGGTATAATGCCAATAGTATGCAGTATTATTTGCTCAATTCCAAGGATTTGGGGGACAGCTGGGACAGCAAGGCAATTGCGGGGATGGAGATCTCCTATGTTGCTTCAGCTGCCATTGCGCCGGACGGCGGCGCTGTCTTGATGGACCCGTATGGAGAAGCAATCTATCAGGTGACGCCGGACGGCAATGCCAGCGCCGGAACCATACTGCTGCCGGAGTCAGGCGGCGATTACAAAAATCAGATCAGCCAGGCCGGTTATCTCGACGACGGCTCCCTGATTATTCTTGATATGAAGGGAGTCCTATATCGGGCGGATGTATCGGCCGGCACGTTGGAGAAAATCAGCAAAAATATGGCGGAGGAGGCATATTATTTTGGCATTGCCGGCAACTGCATTGTTGCGGTTTTGGGCTCCGGTGTGAGCTGTATCAACGGGGAGAACGGGGAAATCATCGAAGACGATACCCTAAAGCAGGTGACGAGCAGCAGCAAGGAGCCGGTTGCCGGCGAAAATATCTATCCCCATCTGTTTGAGGCTGGAGCGGAAGAAAACAGCATCATTTATGCGAACCATGAGGGGCTGTTTTTCCATCAGATCGGCGGGACAGTCAGCGAGCAGCTAATCAATGGCGCGCTGGTGTCGCTGGGGGACAGCAGCCTTGGTCTGATCAAAGCGATGACCGTGGACGCATCGACTTATCTGGTGCTGGCAACCGATTCACTGTCTACGCCCAGATTGTATCGCTATACGTATGATGCGGAGGCTTCGGCGGTTCCAGAGAAACAGCTGAAGGTCTATGCACTGGAGGATTCTGTGGTTCTGCAGCAGGCGATTACCTACTTTCAGAAACAGAATCCAGATGTATTTGTCAAAAAGACGATTGGCCTGTCCGGGGATGACAGCATCACGGCTGAGGATGCTCTGCGCACGCTGAGTACGGATATCATGGCTGGAAACGGGCCGGATGTCTTGATCTTAGACGGAATTCCGGTGGACAGCTATGTTGAAAAGGGAATTTTGGCCGATTTGAAGGGACTGGTAGAGGAAATCGAAGGCACGGACGGATTATTTACCAATATCAAAGAGGCTTATATGCGGGACGGAAAAATGTATGAGATGCCGAGTCGCTTTGGATTTTCCGTAGTTGAAGGAGAAGAGGGCGGCGCTGCGGCAGGAGACAGCCTGGAAGCGTTCCTGTCGTATGTGAAAGAGAAAAAGGCTTCCAATCCAGAACAGAAAATTTTGCCTCCGATGAGCAGCGCCGGCTTACTGTATGAGCTGTATTACGCAGACAGCGCGAGCTGGCAGAAGGAGGACGGCAGTCTGGATGAAGAACAGCTGAAACGGTATCTTCAGGCGGCGAAGGAATGGAAAGAGCTGGAAGCTTATTCAGAAGAGGAGTACAACGCGGATGTTGCGAATTACACGTTTCGTTTTGGAGGAATGTACAGCAGTATTACGTCTGCTGGCAATTGGCGTCTGATGCAGATGGGAATCGCTTCCGTCGGAACCTTGACGGAAATTGACGGCGCACAGCAGATGTATGCGGCCGAACAGCAGGTTGGCGGAACGTATCGGGTGTTCAAGGAAAAAGAAGGGGGCTCCTTCGTGCCCTATGTGTCGGTAGGAATTGCGGCCGGCAGCGCGGACAATGCGGATGCCCAGGCGTTTGTTAAGGGAATGCTGGGAAAAGAATGCCAGATGGTATCATCCGGCGCTGGGTTTCCGGTCAATCGGGCAGCCTATGAAGCGTCGAAGGAAAATCAGAAGAGCTACAGCATCGCCACCAGTACGCCGAACGGAGATTCCGTCGGGATGGAGGTAGTGCCCTTGAATGGGGAGCAGCTGGATCTGCTGACAAAACAGATTGAGAGCTTGAAGCGGCCGATTTTGAACGATCGGGTCATTCAGGAGATGGTAATCAGCGAGGGCATCAGCTGTCTCAACGGCGATCAGTCGGTAGAGGATGCGGCGGCCAATATCATGCAGAAGGTGAAGCTGTATCTGTCTGAGTGAGACGCTTGAATGAAAGGAACGGCTATGCGTCAAAAGAAATATACAGGATGGTTCTTTTTGCTGCCGGGATTTTTGGGCGTGTCGTTGTTTTATCTGATTCCCTTTCTCGATGTCGTGCGGCGCTCCTTTACTCAGGCGGTCGGCGGAAACTTTGTAGGGGCGGCCAATTATCAAACGGTTTTTACCAATCAGGCGTTTTTGCTGGCGTCAAAGAATACCATGCGTTTTGCCGCCGTGTGCCTGCCGCTGCTGCTGTTGATTTCGCTTGGAATTGCCGTGCTTGTGCAGCGTCTGGAAACGTGGGCCGGATTCCTGAAGGGGGCCTATCTGGTTCCCCTGGCAATTCCGGCCGCCAGTGTTGTACTGTTGTGGCAGCTGCTGTTTGACCGGCGTGGATTTTTAAACGGACTGCTCCATTTGACCGGGTGGGACGGCGTGGACTGGATGAATACCGGGGCGTCCTTCGGGGTGCTGGTATTCAGCTACATCTGGAAAAATCTTGGATACGATGTTGTGTTATGGATTGCCGGGCTTTCGATGGTGCCAAAGGAAGTGTATGAGGCGGCGCGGGTAGACGGCGCCGGGGAGTGGAGATGCTTTTTCTATATCACGCTTCCGGGAATCCGACCGGCTGCCTTTACGATTGTCGTCATTTCTTTTTTGAATTCCTTTAAGGTGTTTCGCGAGGCGTACCTGGTGGCTGGCAATTACCCCCACGATGACATTTATCTGCTGCAGCATCTGTTTAACAACTGGTTTCGGGATTTGTCGATGGATAAAATGGCAGCGGGGGCGGTGACAATGGCGCTGGTGATTTTTATACTGGTCTGTCTGCTGCAGAAAAGCTGGGATAAGAACTAGTGCGGGCGATAGAGGAGAGAATGAAAATGAGTAAGGACGTCAGAGGCGGTCGGCAAAGGAGAGCAATAAGATGAGTAAGGACGGCAGAGGTGATTGTCAAAGGGGAGAAATAAGATGAGTAAGGACGGCAATTGGGCCGGCGGAAAAATTGGGCATGGGCTTTGTATGGCGCCTCTTTTTGTGATGGCGGCGCTGGCAATTGGGCCGCTGCTGTTTTTGGCCGGCGGAAGTCTGATGGGCGGCAACGAGATCGAAGCGTGCATCCGCCCGGTAATGAACGGGGAGGAGGGATACGCCGGGTGGCATTTCCTGCCGCTGTATCCAACGCTGCGCCATCTCGTGCGTGTGCTGTTTGATTCACCGGAGTTTTTTCAGATGTTTTGGAATTCCATGAAAATCACAGCAGGCACGCTGCTGGGGCAGCTGATTTTTGGAATGACGTCGGCCTGGGGCCTGGCGCGATACCGGTTTTTTGGGAAAAAAGTCGTCTACATGCTCTACATTGTCCTGATGATGATGCCCTTCCAGGTGACGATGCTTTCCGAATACCTGGTGCTCGACTGGCTGGGGCTGATGGATACCTTGTGGGCCGTGATTCTGCCGGGAATTTTTTCCACTTTTTCAGTTTTTATCATGTACCGTTTTTTTTGTGGGATTCCAGAGGCGGTTCTGGAAGCGGCGCGCTGTGACGGAGCCGGAGAATGGCAGATTTTTTGGCGAATCGGTATTCCGCTGGGAGCTTCCGGGATTATTTCTGCGCTGGTGCTGCAGTTTCTGGAATGCTGGAATCTGATCGAGCAGCCGCTGACCTTTTTGAAGACAAAAAGCCTGTGGCCGCTGTCACTGTATCTGCCGCAGATTCGTCTGGAGGAGGCAGGCTTTGCACTCTGTGCCTCGGTAATTACGCTGTTGCCGGCGCTGCTGGTCTTTCTGGCCGGATCGGATTATCTGGAACAGGGCATTGCGGCGGCAGCGGTGAAGGAGTGATCGGATTTTCCATGCACATATCAGGTTCAGAGGGAATTAACGATGCGCGCGAGTACGTCGAATGCTGTCAGAGCACTCGACGTGGCAAAAGCAGGTAAAGAGACGCGCGCAAGTATGTCAAATTCTGTCGGAGCGCTCGACGTGGCAAAAGCAGGTAGAATACAAAAAGGCAGGTGAAACAATTGCAACGAAATAGACAACACGGAGGCAGGAGCAGGTTTCGCGCATTCGCAGATCGAGTATTGGAACGAATGGATTTGGTCGAGAAAAAGACGGCTAGGATCGAGGGGCTTTCCGGTGAGGAGGGAAAGCAGAGGCGAAAACGCAACTGGAAAAACAGCGCGCTGCACGGCTTTTTAGCCCTGCTGGTGGTGATGCTTGCGTTTACTGTAATTTCGCGGGCGGCGGCTTCTTTTACGGTAGTACGAGTGAAGGTGCAAAACCCCTCCGCCCGAAAAATTGACCATACGATCACGGCGGAAGGAACCGTGGAAAAGAATCGGGAGCTGGCGGTTTTGACGCTGCCCGATCTTCTGGTGCAGACGATTTACGTCAGTGTAGGAGAGAAAGTGGCGCAGGGCGATTTGCTGGCGGTGCTGCTGCCAGAGAGCATTGACGAGCAGATCAATGGTCTTAAAAATGAAATTGAGGTGCTCAAGCTGCAAAATGAAGCAGCCGGCAGCAGTGCGGCCAAGGAGCAGCAGGCCAAGAGCACGGAACAGAGGCGGGCCAAGGAGGATTACGGACGCACGGCGCAGGAGCAGGCGGAACTGGTGGCGGCGGCACAGGCGAGACTGCAGCGGGCCTGGGATGATTTGACTGCATTTGATCAACAGCCAGTCGCACCGCAGCAGGATACAACGCCGGGCAATGCCTCGGACATTCAGACGACAGGCGGCGATTCTGCCGAGCAGCGTGCTGCGCAGCGGAAGACCTTGGAGGATGCGGTGCGGGACGCCCAGTCCGCCTACGATGAAGCGCTGCGCAATCAGGAAAAAGCCTGTATTGACGCGGGAAGGCGCGTAGAGGATGCCGGTCTGGCCGCGCCGAAGGATACGACGGCGCAGATCAACAGCTTAAGCATGGAAGAAAAGGAAAAGAATGTTAAAAAACTGGAGGAATTAAAAGCAAATGGTGGAAAAATCACAGCTCCGGTAGACGGTGTAATCACGGATATGAGTATTGTCACCGGCCAGCGCACCACGGATACGGCAGCGGTTACGTTGGCGGATCTGACATCAGGGATGCGTTTTGCGGCACAGATTCGCGAGGAGGAAGCAAAGTATCTGGCCGCCGGCGACCCGGTCAGCCTGAAAGCGGGTGGAAAGGAAATTTCGGATTTGTCGGTGCTGGGGATGGAGTCAGATCACGAAAAAGAACTGGTAACAGTGACGGTTCTTTTGCAGCAGGAGACGCTTTCCATTGGTGATACGGCCACGCTGAAAGCTGTGAACCAGTCGGAATCTTATTCACTGACCATTCCCGTCAGCGCTCTCCGATCAGACAACGGGAAACATTATGTCTTTGTGCTGGCGGAGGAAGAGTCTGTGCTTGGCAAGCAGCTGAAGGCCCAGCGGGTCGATGTTGAAGTCAAGGATCAAAACGGGCAATTTGCCGCGATTACTTCCGAATTGTTGTCGGCCAGCGATTCGGTGATCATTGACAGCGACGGTTACATTCAGACAGGCGATCCCGTGCGCCTGCAGGAATCATGAAAAAATATGCCGGGTGGATCTGTTTGTGCATCTGCCTGGCATTGGCAAGTGCAACTGTCTGGCAGGGAATCACAAGCCGCAGCAGAGCCGGCGAGCGGCTGCAGCATCTGACGCTGCAGCTGAAAAGCCCGTTGGCCAAGGATTCACTACGGCAGATGCGTGAACTGGAACAAAGCCAGGAACAGCCGGCAGACTTCTGCGCCTGGAAGGAGGAGCAGGAACAGAGCGTTGCGGCAGCAGAAACAGGAATCCATGTGTGGGCCAATCTGCTCTGGCTGAACGGAGATTCACAGCTGCTTTTGCCTTATGGCAAAAATCTTTGCGAGGAGGATCTACAAGGCTGCCTGTTGGATCGCGACACGGCGTGGGAGTTATTCGGCAGTCAAAATGTCGAAGGGATGACGCTGGTGATCGCTGGACAGAGCCGGGTGGTGCGGGGCGTTTTTTCTACACCCAAACGTCTGGTCATACTACAGGGCGCGCCGGCCGGAGTATTGGGCGGGTGGAATCGGGTGACGGTGCAGCAAAAACCGGGGCAGTCGCCGCAGGAGCTGGGCGAGAGCTTTCTCATCCGCCATAATCTGAATGGCAATTTGCTGCGCTGGGATTTTTTGAAGGGCTTTTCCTGGCTGGGAGAGCTAGTACCGGGAAAATGGTCGGATTTTGCCGGATGGAGTGTGAATCTGGAACAAAAAGCCGACGAGCTGCGTCAGATTTCTCAGGTTGAAAAAAGCAGTCTCGAATTAGAATATTGGAATTTGCAGATGCGGGGACTTGGTTTTATGCTCTTTGGTGTCGTTACGAGCTGGGGTGTAGTGCTGCTTTTGTTGAAAAGGCTCTCAAATTTGGTGCGGTGTCGTGGTCGGTGATAAAAGGATGTGGCAGAAAAGCTGGAGGTGCGGCTGGCTGCATTTGAGCGTTGTCTGTATGAGTGTGTGCCGATGGATGGCGGATAAAGGAGGTGCGGCTGGCTGTATTTGATCCTTGTCTGCATGAGCGTGTGCCGATGGATGGCGGATAAAAAACAGGCTTTTGGAAGCGTCCAAAAGCCTGTTTGAAGATGATCTGATTTAATACAGATGACAAGCTACAAAGTGTCCAGGTTCCACTTCATGTGTGTCTGGACGTTTTTCTAAGCATTCCGGTTTGCTCTTACTGCAGCGTGCCGCAAAGGGGCAGCCCTTGGGAAGATTGATGGTAGAAGGAATATCACCTTCCAGAATGATTCGTTCCTTATGCAAAGTAGGATCTGGAATCGGTACTGCTGACAGCAGGGCTTCTGTATAGGGATGCTTGGGGGATTGGTACAGCATTTCCTTGGGCGCAGTCTCAACAACGAAGCCCAGGTACATGACGGCAATTCGATCCGAAATCATCTCTACGACAGAAAGGTCATGCGAAATAAATACATAAGTCAGCTTGTATTCTTCCTGCAGCTTGTGAAGCAGGTTTAAAACCTGTGCTTGAATGGAAACATCCAAAGCAGAAATTGGTTCGTCGGCGATTACCAGCTGCGGATTCACCGTCAGAGCGCGGGCGATTCCGATTCGCTGTTTCTGTCCACCGGAAAATTCGTGTGGATAGCGGCTGGCATGTTTATCGCTCAGACCTACGATCTTTAAAAGCTTATTGACAACCTTTTCTCGCTCGGATGCATTCATGTTCGTGTGAATTAAAAGTGGTTCTTCAATCAGCTCCGAGACACGCATACGGGGATTCAGACTGCCGGCAGGATCCTGAAAGATCATCTGCATGTTCTTGCGAATCGGCCGCATCTCATTCTGGGAAATCTTGGAGATCTCCTTTCCCTGAAACCACACCTCACCACTGTCCGGGATCAAAAGATGGTTGATCAAACGTCCGGTTGTTGATTTGCCGCATCCGGACTCGCCTACGATGGAGAAGGTCTCTCCTTCGTAAACATCAAAGCTTACGTTGTTTACGGCATGAACGAATTTTTTCGGCTTGCCGAAAAGAGATTTTCCCACAGGGAAAGTCTTTGATACATTTTTTAATGATAGAATTACATTCTTTTCCATATTCTGTTCCCTCACTCTCCCTGTGTCAGCCAACACCTGCACTTTTGATCTTTGGCGATCTCTACAAGCTGAGGCTCCTGTGTTCGACATTGATCCGTTGCATATTTGCAACGAGGGGCGAAACGGCATCCTGAAGGCATAGAGGCCAGGTCAGGAACGCTGCCGGGAATGCTGGGAAGTACTTTTACGCCGGAACCGAGCTTTGGAACAGATGCGATCAGACCCTGCGTATAAGGATGGGAAGGGTTGGCAAATAGTTTCTCTACGGGAGCCATTTCTACAATTTTTCCGGCATACATTACGATGACACGGGTGCACATTTCTGCGACAACGCCTAGGTCATGCGTGATCAGTAGGATGCTGGAATTCGCTTCCTTTTGGAGCTTTTTCATCAGATCCAGAATCTGCGCCTGAATGGTAACATCCAGCGCCGTTGTGGGCTCGTCGGCAATCAGAAGCTTCGGATCGTTACTCAAAGCCATAGCAATCATAACACGCTGGCTCATACCGCCGGAAAGCTGGTGCGGATAGTTCTTTAAGATCCGCGACGGATCGGGAATTCCTACTTTTTTTAACATCTCTGCTGCATGTGCCAGAGCCTGTTCCTTGCTTAGATCCTGGTGCAGGCAAATGGTTTCAATCATTTGCTTGTCGATTCGCATTGCAGGATTGAGTGCAGACATGGGTTCCTGAAAGATCATGCTCATCTTTCCGCCGCGGATGTCACGGATTACGGCATCGGATGCACCGATTAAGTTCACTCCGTCAAGAACAGCGGAGCCGTTTGCAATCTTACCGGGGGTATCCTTTAAAAGCTGCATGATGGATAACGATGTCACACTCTTTCCACAACCGGATTCTCCCACCAGTCCCAGAATCTCACCGCGGTAAATATCGAAGGAAACATCCTGGATGGCAGTCACAAAGCTTGTTTTGCTTGAATAAAAATCTGTTCGTAAATCTTTTACGCTGAGTAATATTTCTTGTGGCATACTTGAACTCCTTTCCGGTTTATTCCTCCTGTTTACTTGATCTTCGGGTCAAGAGTGTCTCTTAGGCCGTCGCCGAACAGGTTGAATGCAAGAACCGTAATGAAGATTACGAGACCGGGCAAATAGACCATATGAGGCGCTGTGCTCAGGTAACTGCGGCTTAAGGAAAGCATTGCACCCCATTCCGGGTCGGCAATGTTCGCACCGAAACCAAGGAAGCTAAGAGCGGATGCCGCCATAATGGCGGAACCGATTCTCATCGTAAAGTTTACGATCAGGGATTGAATTGTGCCTGGAAAGATATGGACAAAAAGAATTCGTCCGTCCTTGCATCCCAGGCTTTGCGCAACCTCCACATAGAGAGAGCCTTTGACAGACAGGGTTGCGCTTCGCATAATTCGCGCAAAGCTGGGGACTGTAAATACTGCCACAGCGATGAATACATTAATGATGCCGGGCCCCAGGATTGCCACGATCGCGATCGCAAGCAGGATATCCGGAAAGCTGAACAGTACATCGGCTCCACGCATAACCAGCATTTCAATCCAACCGCCGTAGTAGCCGGCGAGAAGCCCAAGAATGGCTCCCAAAATGGCACCTACGATAACGGAAGATAAGGAAACGCCGAGCGTTAAAGGTGCGCCCGCCAGAATCCGGCT
>CAMULB010000042.1 GCA_947089585.1 uncultured Lachnospiraceae bacterium
GTGGCCCCTAGGTTAGCCGCAAAATGGTAGGCAAGATGCAACAAATTGATATAAAACGTTGCATTTCTGTTTACACTTATTATATCGGTCGATTCGATTATTACTTTATACCCAATTTCAAACTTTTCATGACGAAATTTTTTAGCCAATGACCCCTATTTTATAGCTGGCACTATAATTGGGTCAGAGGCAGTCTTTTACCGATCCATTTTTTTAAACCGCAGGAACCATCTCACAAGATAATATGAAATAAGCTTCATTTCCATCATCGTTTTCTATCATCTGACTGTCCTCACGCTTCCGTCTGCGCAAATATCATTTTCAGTCGAAAACAATCAAATTTTCTTACAATTATTATAGACTTTTATATCTATTTATGCTATACTATGTTTGTCTACGAAAGATGAATGGCTTACGCCTGTATTTCAGCTGATGTAAGCCAAAAAGAAGGAACCTTCTACCACAGAAGATTCCTTCTTTTTTTATTTCTTCTCCCTGGTGCTTATCTCTGTAAAGCTCTCAAATTAGCGGCAAAGTACAGAAGCAGCACATCCTCTCTCTGATCCTATTTGTTTCTATAATATTTGCACTCCGATCCCATAATCAAAAAAACAATCGCCTCCGCCTCTATGATCGACGCGTCAGCGATTGTCTTATCGTTTGCTCTTATTTCTTCTTATCCATAAACTGCGGTTCAACATGGTTGAGTCTGGCCATATTCTGATAATACTTATTGGCTACCTGCTTCGTATCCTTCACCTGACGAACCTTTTTCTTCATAGAACTGAACTGCTGCTCAGCCAATCTTCGGTTATTGGCTTCTTCACGCTGAATATCAGCGGTCTGACCCGTAACCTTGGACACAAGCTCCTTCAGATGTACGATCTCATTCTCGTAGACCTCTTTCTTGTCATTTAACACGTCTTTTACATGCTCATACATCTTCTCAAAACCGTCGTCCAAAAATGTAACCTGTTCGATCAGTTGGTCTTTTTTATCTATGGACGCCTGAAATTGATCCAAATCCAGTTCTTCTTTCTGAAGAAGCTGTCTTTGGTTCGCATTCTCCCGCGACAACTCTTCCAGAACCTTGACTTTCTTTTCAAGGCTCTGGATCAAAATCATAATATAATTTTCTTCCATCATCAGTTCGCCTTCGCCAGCTTGTTCTGCTGCATGACTTCTTTCCAGGTATCACGCATCGTGCGTAGATGTTCCAGCACTTCCTCCAATATCGCCTTATCTTTCTTAATATTGGCCTGCACAAGACGATCCATCAGATATTTGTAAACATGATCGAAATCCTTGGCAACTTCATATTTGTGATCCAACGTCGCCTGAAATTCTTCCAAAATATTTTCTACCTTCTGGATGTTGTTGTGTGCTTTTTCAATATTATGTTCTTCAATACCAGCGACAGCGATGTTGCAAAACTTGATCGCTCCTTCATAGAGCATCAAGGTCAGCTCCGCCGGAGATGCTGTCAAAATCTTATTATTCGCATATGCGTTATAGCCCTTATTCGCTATCATTTTATCCTCCTAATCAACCGCCCAGCAGAGATGCCAGGGAATTGGTCTGTGACTGCAGCTTGGACAACGCTGTTTCCATTGCGGAGAACTTTTTGTAATAATAATCTTCCATGTCCTTCAGCTTATCTTCCCATTTCTTAATGGTCTTCGTATATTCATCATAGTCTTTCTTCATCTGAACATCATTGTAAATGGTATAGGAGCTGCTCAATTCCGTCTTGCCCATCTTTTCACGCAGGTCTTCATACAATCCCTTGGACAGCTGGGTAAAGAATTCGCCCACTGCTTCCGGATCCTCTTCAATCGCTGCGCGCAAACGATCTACATTGCCCTCTACGCTGCTGTCATCCTTATCGCCATCAATGTGGAACGCATAAGACTCATTCTCTGCCTTGGTAAAGTAACCGGCCGTCTTAATCCCGAAGGAGGATAAGCTATAGTTCTTGCCGTTCACCTCATACGACTTGTTCATGGCCATACTCATCGTACTCATAACAGAACGCAGCGTATCGTCGCGGCGGAACAGAGAATCCTTGATCTTCTGCTCCCACTTCTCCACTTCCTTATCGGACATCTCGCTCTTCTCATCGTCTGTCAGCGGCTCATATCCCTTCGCAGAAGGCGCATTGTAGGATTTTTCCATGGTATTCATCAAGTCATTGTATTCCTTGAAGAAATCCTTGATCATATCATAGATTCCATCCACATCGGTTGCGGTGGTAATGCTCATCTCTCCATTGGTAACGCCCGTTGCTGTGATCGTCAGTCCGTTGATACTAAATTTATTGCTGTCACCTTCAAAAAGAGCTCCATTCAAAACGATCTGCGCATTCTGCGCATCCTTCTTCACGCCTAAGGCTGACGTATCCGTCGGCTTGGTCGAACCCGCCACCTGATCATAATTCGCTTCTGTTGCCAGACCAAGAGAATTCAGTACGTCCAGATCCTTCTGATCTCTTGCAACAAACTCGAAGTCATTCTTCTTGCCACTCTCTGTGGAATTGATAAAGAACCGCTTCTGCTTCGCATCAAAGCTGCCAGTAACCCCTTGCTTCTTCAACTCAGCCAGAAAATCAGACACGGTCTTACTCGGATCTACATTCACCGTCTTTGTCTCGTCGCCAACCTTGAGCTGCAAAGTACCGGACTTTACGCCCAATTCTGCCAAAGTACTGGAACTGGATACTTCCTTATTGGCCGCAAATTTGAGTTCCGCACCCGTCAAATGTCCGCCAGTTGCCAGCTGCTTTACTTCCAGCGTCTGCGTTCCATTAGTAACCGTCGAGTCTGCCGTCACCGTTGCTTTCGTGCTGTCCGAAACAGTTGTCTTTTTCTTAGAATAGCTGCCCGGCAGCGTCATGTTCCAAAGCTTCTTGCTGTAGAAGCCATAAACCTTGGTGTTCAGTTCCTTCCAGGCATCCTGTGTCCAGGAAAGCTTGGTCTGTTCTTTCTTATATTTGTCCTGCTTCGTTCTGTATGCGGATACCAGCTCCTGTACAATGGAATCTGTATCCAGACCAGAATTCATTCCAGTAATCCGAATTGGCATAGTTTATTCCTCCTAACCTCTTTCATCGAGCATCAGCCCTGCCAGCTCCCATACCTTCGCAATCATATCCAATGTCTCCTCAGGCGGGAATTCCTTCAATACTTCCTTTGTCTCCTTGTCAACGATCTTAATCGTCACGCGGTTCGTCTTATCATGTATACCAAAAATTGCTTCCGAATTCTTGGATCTGCGGTTAATTTGCTCCACCGCACGCATGATCGAATCCTTACGGCTGGGCTCCTGAATCTCCAGCTTGACTTCCGAATCTGCCTTGCCCTCTTTGCTCTCGCTGCCTCGTTCTGTGCTGTCGGCCTGAATGATCTTCTCCTTCTTTATCACCTTGTCAGACTTCGCAGGAGCGGGAGCCGCTGCGGCTTTGACATCAACCATTACCTTCTGGCTTGCGCCCTGATCCAACCCACTTCCTTGATAAGTTGTCGCCGTGCTTTTCACGCTTCCCAGTTCCACATCCATCACCTCCATGTGAATGACATAATTAAAGCTTTCATTTGTTGTATATATCGGCAGCCCACCCTGAAAAATTGAGGGCGGGCCGCAAAAGTATCCGCTTTTAGAAAATATCCTTCAGCTTTTCCGCCTTGCCGGATGCCATCGCCGCTTTATTTTCCTCCTGAATCTGCAGATATACTTCCTTGCGGTAAATCGGTACCTCCTTGGGCGCGCTGATGCCAATCTTGATCTGATCTCCGCGAATCTCAAGCACCGTAATTTCAATGTTGTTGTTCACAACCAACGCTTCGCCCTTTCTTCTCGTCAACGCCAGCATCTACTCACCTGCTTTCCGCTTTTTTAAAAGCTCATAAATCTTATATTTCACAGGGTAGTTCTCTTCCACGATAATCTGGCTGGCCAATCTCTCATCGACATTGATGACAATCGGCGCCTTGAGATTAATGCTTAAGTCCTCGATCTGTTCCGGCACAGTTACAGTCACCAGCACAAAGGTATTTTCTTCCTTCAGATCACCCAGCGCATGCAGCAATTCATCCTCCACCGCAGGATTATAGTCTTCTTTGATCAGAAGCGGGTCTAAGACCGGAAGCGCAAATACCGGTTCATCCATGCTCTGCAGCCAGCAGATGCTTTTGCGCCTGCCCTTTTCCTCGTCAAAAATCAAGGTAAAATTCTTGCAGTCCGGATAGCCGATGATCCCGTCTGCAAAATGGATCACCTTCTCTTCCTCAATCTCGATCTCCCCAAACATCCTGGTCTTTATTTTCATCATGTCCTCCGTATTAAATATAATTCAAAAGCGTCTGCTGATTTGCCTTGGACGAAGCCATCAGAGAAGCCTGGTATGCCGTATAGGCAGCTGTATAATCAATGATAATATCCGACAGCTCACGGTCCTCATTGGTGGATTTGAGCTTTTCAAAGGACATCTGCTGATTGGACACCCGGCTCTTGGTCAGCTTGAGACGGTCGCCCTTGCTGCCCACATCAGTGGCGGCCAGGGAAATGTCATTTAAATACCCCTGGAAATCTCCGACTGCCTTGCCATAGAGCTTCTGCATGTTGTCGTCCATATAGGTCGCTTCCTTTTCGGCGGCCTCTAACCACTGGCTCAGCTTCTCCTGCATCTCAGGCGAAGCATACTGCTCCTGCTTCTGCATCTCTTCCAGCTTCTTCACCTTATCATGCGCTGCAATCGCGCCCTTTACCGCATCGGTAAGCTCGTCAATATCCCGGCCAATGCCTGCGCTGAACACATTGGATGCCTGGGTGTTGACTACGATCGTCTGGTTGAAGGCTACCGTATAGGCAATCTCCTGATTCTCCTTCTTATATTCGATGACATTGGCAGGATCGGTATTATTGGTGCAGTCAAAATAGTGTTCCGGGCGAATCTCGCCTTCCTTAAATCCCTTTTTGGCATAATCTATGGTAAGGTCTGCCTTCAGCCCCTTCAAGCGCTCTGAGACGTTCTTTCCCATTACGATTTCGCCCGTCTCCGGGATAAAAAGCGTCTCGTCGTCCCCGACCTTAAATCCATCTTCTTCCCAATCCGCATAAGACTTATAGACCGCCGTCTCTTCGCCGACTGTCTGTCCGTCCTCCGAGGTATATTTGATCGTCAAATCCTGTGTATCGGCGCTGCCGGACTCTACCCCCGCATAGGACAAACGAATGCGGAAATTCACTTCCTCCGTCGGCATTTCATCAAGCTCTACCCCTGCCTGCACCTCATCCTCTGTCGTCGGCAGCGTCACCTGATTGCCGTAATACCGCTTCTCCACAATATCCTCAAAGCTCATCTTCTCGGTAATCTGATAGCTGGCATCTGGATCGTCGCGCTCAAAGGTCAGCTGCGAGCTGGTCTTAAAGCCGGTAAAAATTGTTCTGCCCGCATTATCGGCATTCCCCTCTTTATAGATCTGCGTCCGCAGCGCCTGCAGGTTCTGCAAAATCGCATCACGATCCTGTTCCGTCAGCGTATCCGTGGAGCCTTTGACACATTCGCCATAGACTTCGGTCACAATCTTCTTCATGTTCTCCAATGCGGTCGCCGTCAAATCCAGCCAGGACTCCGCATCAGGAATATTTTTGGTATAATACTGGTTGATCTCGCTCAGCTGGCTTCTAAGACGCAGCGCACGAATGGCAATCACCGGATCCTCAGACGGGCGCGAGATCTTCTTCTGCGTTGTCATCTGGGTATTAAGCGCATCCACAGACAGCTTATTTCTGTTCATATTGCGCATACTGGTACGATTGATCATGGTGTTTGTTACACGCATCGTTCTACCTCCTGCTTCTCCTGTGGGTTATACTCCTGTTTCAAGAATAAGTCGATTATACATCTCCGACAGCGTCTGCACCATCCGCGATGCCAGATTATAGGAATACTGATATTTCAGCATATTGATCGCTTCCTCGTCTTCATCCACACCGGAAATCGACATCCGCCGCATATCAATCGTACTGGTCAAGGCGTCATAATTCTTAGTGAAAACCTCCGCTTTTTGGGTATCAATCGAATTATCACTCACCAGACACTTGAGGAATGAATCAGCCCCGCCGCCCCGGAACATAATGATGTTGCTCTTTAAATCCATCATCTTAATAATCAAGTCATTCTTATCCACATCATCTGGATTGTAGCCTTCCTTGGTCACGGTCGCCATCAGCAGCGGATCGCGCTCTAAGGCATTCGCCACGGCTATGCTTTGGGCCGTCAGGCGGTAATAGCAATCTGATGTCGTAGACATGCTTCCGTCCGTCTGACCATCCTTTTTATAATAATCCTCAAAGCTGTACTCTGTGCCGTCCGTCGGATTAATTGCCACAAAGAAGGAGCCCGCATCGTTTCCGTTGGCGTCGAGTCCGCTGCGGTGCATGTTGTTGAATTCCTCGCAGAAGGTACGGACAAAGGTATTCATCTGCGCCATATAATAAGGAATGCCCATCGCATCAATCGACGTGCCGATCTCGGCTTTTTTATTTTTCATCCGCATCTGATCTGCCACGCTGACGTTTTTCTCCAGCTGGAAGGTATAAGTATCCGTCTTGGCATCATAAGAGAAATCCGTATATTTTAATTCCGTATTGTCTATGACAATGATCCCCTCGGATTCCATTGTCATATTTTTGATATCCTTGATGCTGGCGCCGGTCAGCTTGACCTTTGTCCCATGGTCGGTTGCCTCAAAGCCTTCCACCGTCGCACGAAAATTATCCCGGTTGTTGCCGTCCCTGGTCTCAAACAAGGCTCTTAAGCTGCCGCTGGCAATATTGGAGGTCGTGGCGAGCGGAACCTTCGTGACCTTCCAGCGCACATCATATAAGCCCTCGTTGTCCGATTGATTGACCTTATAATCCCGCGCAACGCATTCCAGCTCATTATATTCAAAATTGTTGACCAATGTCTGACCGTTGATCTTGACGGTATAACACGTACCGCCCAGATACATATCTGGATAGTTGGTATTTTGTACCTTCGTCTCGGTACATTCCACGGATACCATTCCAGATAATTCATCCACAAGCAACGCCCGCTCGTCCCGCAGCTCATTGGCATAACCGCCTTGCAGCTCCAAGAGGTTAATCTGCTTGTTCAGCGCCGCAATTTTCTGGCCAATGGAATTGATGTTGGCCACCTGAGTGCTGATCTCCTGGTTGCAGTTATCCTGAATCTGGCTGAACCCGCTGCTGATTGAATCAAAATAATTGACCAGATTCTGTGCTTTGCTGATAAACTGCTGACGCTTATCCCGATCTCCGGTGCTGGTCTTTAAGGTGTCCAGCGCGTCGAACATCTCATCCATAATGGTGGAAAAGCCTTTGACATTGTCGTCGTCAAGCACATAATCCTCAATCTGCTTGGCGTAGTACCAACGGCTCTCATACAAGCCGCGCCTGGAGTTGCTCTCCCAGTATTTGATATCGTAATAAATGTCCCGCACCTGCTTAATTTCGACTATATCCACACCGCTTCCGGCTGTTCCGTATTTCTGGTTGACCCGCAGCGCCTCTCCCGCCTGCAAAACGGCCTCCTGTCTGGAATATCCCGGTGTATTCACATTGGCAATATTATTGGCCGTCGCATTCACCGACGCCTGAAAAGCGCCCAACGCAGAAGACGCAATATGCAAACCAAAAAAAGTTGATGCCATAACCTTCCTCCTAAGATCCCAGCTGCACAATAATATGCTCCAGCATCTCCGAAACCACATTGATGTAACGGCTTGCCGCATTATATGCATTCTGGTATTTGATCATATTCGACAGCTCTTCGTCCGAAGAGACACCGAAAACCTCCTGTCGCTTATTATCAATCGTCGTTACGCTTCCCTCCAGCGTTTCTGCCCGCTTGTTGTAAACGGAGCCCTCACTGGCAAAGCCGACCAGCATCCGCTGATAATACTCTTTGATGGTGCAGGGATCCGTATCGTCTGGATTCAGCGTTACCCGATCTCTGCCCCAGACTGCTGCAAGCTCTCCAGCCATGTCAAACGCAGTCTCCCCATCCGGTCGGATGTGCGGCAAATGCGCTTCCTCCTGCAGCAGCTCCTCATTGATCTCCAAATTAATCATGCTGTACTGCGTACCGATGTCTGACGGGTCCTCTTCATTGTACACATAATAGGTCTTCCCGTCGTCAATGCATTTCACCTCTCTGTACCGCTCCATCCCTCTGCGGGTAAACAGTTCATGACCAGGCTTGACGCCATCGCTTCCCGTACAGCCCTTCGTCTCGTCCCACACCTTTACATTTTCATAGAGCACACCATCCGCACCGCGGAAGGTTGCCGTCGTGTTGGGACATAAAATATCATTCACGGTTGTCACAACCGTATGGATCAGCTGATCTAATTCCGCCTGAGCATTCATAATAATCGAATGCTTGAGCACGCGGTTATAGGTAGCGCTGTCCAATCCCTGCAAATCCTGGTAATTGGCAATGTGGTCTCCCCTTGAGAGCACCAGCGCTTTTAATTTTCCCACATCGGTATCATTGTTGGAATTAATTCCTCTGGAAAAATCAAACACTTCGGTGATCTTCCCCCTGCTCTCATCCGACAAATGCGGCCAATAGGGCGTGAGGAAATCGGTAATCTTATCGCGGTCCATCCCCATCTCAAAATAGCGCGCTTCATCGACAAAGGTAACGCCCTCAATCTTCACCTTAACCGTGCCGTCTACCGTCTCTTTATAATCAATCTTGACCAAAGAGCCAAGCTCATCCAGTGCATTGTCCCGCTCATCCCGCAGCGCCATTGCCGTATCCATATCGCCGGCTTCAATCGCCATAATCTTCTTGTTCAGCTGGTCAATCTTCTTCCCCAGCTCATTGATTCGATTGACGGAATCAGTAATCTGCACATTAATATTGCGCTGATAGCTCTTGGTATTCTCATATACCGCCTGAGCCTGCTCTAAAAACAACGTGGACTTCAAGACCACCAGGTTCTGCCGTTCCCCCTCGTCCGGCTGCTTGGAAAGTTCCTCAAAAGCGACCCACAGATCCTCCAGGGTCTGCTGAAAAGTCTCACCTTCCATCTCTTGAAAAAAATCCGTCACTTCATCAATTGTCTTGCCACACACTTCATAAAACGCCTGCCGTCCGACCTCCGACCGGTAATATTGGTCAAGAAACACATCCCTCGTATGCACCACATCGGCAATTGTAACTCCCAAGCCCGCCTGCTGGAAGCTGATTGCTGATTTGCGGTCAAACGTTGTGTAATTGCGATCCGCAAAAAGCACCTGCTGACGGACATAGCCCTTGGTATCTACATTCGCCAGATTATTGGCCGTCGTATTAATTGCGTTCTGACTGTTCTGTAAACCGGACGCCCCGATATACAAGCTTCCCATTCCGTTTGCCATAATCTAATTCTCCCACTTCGTCTTCTCTGCTGCCCAAAGGCTGTTATTGCTGCGCGTCAAAACCGCCGCTGCTTAAAATATCGCCGGTATTATACGCGTGCTTGTCATAATTGGCCGTCGTCGGCGCCTGACGCATACTTTTAAATAAATTCAGATCAAATTCGATCATCTCAAGCGCCTGCTGCAGTAACGCGTCATTCTGGCGATTGATTTCGTCCATCCGTTCAATCGTATCCCGCAGCTTCTTCTGAATCTCTCTTAACCGCTCCTGCTCCTTCGGCTGCTTACTCAAAAAAGCTATCATATTAGTAAGGGTTAAGTCTTTCGCATCCTTGCTAAGTACAATAGCCATGTCATTGATTACTTCTATTCGTTTATTCTCAAGATTCTTGATATTACCCGCAATGTCCTGCTCCATCCCGGTAATCTCTTCCAAACCCGGAACATTCCCATCAATGATCACCTGACGCTTCGCATGCGACAGCTCCACCAGACGTTCATATTCCGAGTTCTCCTTCTCCAGTACAGTCAGCAGGTTCTCCATTAAGCTTGCCACGCCAAACCCCCGCTCTTATTGATATTGCTGATATTTCTCCAACAATTTGGATGCAAAATCACCGGCAGAAACCTGATATTCTCCTGCATCAATCTTTGCCTTCAGCTGTGCCACCTTATCTTCCCTGATGTCGGCGCTCTGTGCCACTGCCTGCTTCGCAATCTGGAAATCGCGTCCTGCCTGAGAAATCTGCACTTCATCTCTGCTCCCAACGCTGTAATTCCCGCGCGTCTTCGTGGTGCTTGCAGCTTTATATATGCCAGTAACCTGATTATATGCTTCAATACGCATAACGCACACTCCTTCCCTGCCCGGCTCTCCTGTCACTTCGCATGTAGTTCATAATATATCTTCAAAATATTTATCGGACGTAATTTACCAAACTTTAGCGTTTCTTCAAAGTTACTCTTCGTCGTGCAAGTCCCCGCAGAGTACCAGATCTGCACGGCTCATCTCATGCAATGCTGCCACTCTAACACAATGGGCCGTCGCAAAAGGGAATCTCTCGCCCTTTCTGCGTCAGCCCATCACTTTCTCAAAGCGCCAATGCACGCTCTAAAATTCCACGCCCATCTCCCGGAGCTCTTCCTTTACCTCCTCGTACATGGCAAGCCATTGGGGAACCGGCTCGATCGTCTCAAGGTCATACGCCTGGTCGAAGCACACGCCCTTATTGCCATCCTCCATCCGAAATACATGCTCGTATTTTTCCAGCAGCTTTAATACGATCTCATTCGCTTTCGCACGGCTCATCTTCTGACGCGCCACTGCCTTGCCAACCTCGCCCATCAGACGAACCTCCAGGCCGGTGCCGTTTGGTTCATTGCCGTTGGCTGCTCCCAGCCCCTCCAGATGGCCACCGCAGACCGTAACAACAATCGAATTGGCCGCCACCTCATACAGAAGCTCCTTCGTCATCGCTCCGCTCGAAGGCCACAAATCACAGACGATGATTGCCGGCGCCTGGGTGGCAAATGTCTGGCACAGCACCGCCTGCAGCCACAGACAGCCTCTGGCCGTGGTCGCCACATCCTGAATATGAATCGGATGACAGAGATGGTAATCCGCCAGGCAGATCAAGTTTGCCGCCAGAATGGAAGCCAGCATCACAACCGTACTTCCCGGCGCATCCCCTCCAAGACCCCCGACCATCGTACAGGCCAGAGAAGCATTTTTCATGCCATAGTCGAGGGAGCTCGCAGCACGCACCAGATTCCCGTTGTCAACAATCAGCTCATTGAACATTGCCGTCAGATGTGAATCACAGGGGCGCAGCCGCCGTTCGTTGGCCGCAGCAAGATCACCAGCTTCTGTCACCGCGCTCTCAGCCGCTAAGAGCCCCATCCCCGGACGACCTACCTCTTTCAGCGCCCGATGGAGATATTCCAGCTCCCGGCGCACGGCAACGATCTCGGTGGGTTCTCCGCTCTTGACGGTAAATCCATCCACATCCACCAGCGAGCCACAGGTCAGAAGGTCGATCACAGGCTCCTTTGCCACGCTCTTAATGATCGGATAATATAGGCGTTCCGGCGTCGGACAGCCCGGATTGCCGGCCCAAATCGCTGGTTCCCGCGAATCCTCAATGCCTCTGGCTACCAGCGTATATGCGTCCTTTCCCTCGCCCATCGTCAGCTCGGTCTTCATATTGCGGATGCCCTCTTCAATCTCTTCTTCCGTAAATTTGATGATTCTCTGCGTACTCATATTGTAGACGCCGGTTCTTTTGAGCATCTCCTTTGCCGCCGCAAACATATCGGCAAACAGCGTTTCATCCTGGGGAATAATCACCTGCTTGTCCCATTCAAATTCATACTCCTCGACAAGCTCCTGTACCGTATCAATAATATAGTCCATATCCCAGTCGTCCTTGCTGACCTTCTCTCCGGTATGACTGCGCTCGCAAAGCTCCAGATACTTTTTTACGTCCATGATCTCCTCCTTCATTTGTGCCAGCCGCCTTCACCTGGCTCGTTTCGCTCCGGCGGCTTTTTTTGTCCTTCCATCACACGCCCCTCACAGCGGTACATGGCTTTTTCAGCTGCCCGATTTTTGAGAATCCAGCTCTTGCTGCACGCACTTCAAATCCTCGCGAATCGAGATCTTTTGCGGGCATGCCGCCTCACATTTGCCGCATCCAATACAGTTCTTCGGCTTTTTCTCCTCTGCCAGCCCCTGCTCCCAACGGTTACGAACCGTTTCGTACCGGCCGTACATATGGTAATCATTCCACACCCGAAAGCTGCCTGGAATATCCACACCAGCCGGACAAGGCATACAGTAAGCGCATCCGGTACAGCCATTTTTAATCCTACTGCGCAGCTGCTGTACGATTTCTTTCACCTTCGCATCCTCTTCTGGCGTCAAAGGCGAAAAGTCTGTAAAGGTCTTTAGATTGTCCAGCGTCTGCTCCATCGTGGACATTCCGCTTAAAATCACCTTCACATTGGAATGGCTGCCAACCCAGCGCAGCGCATAAGAGGCAATGGAAGCCTGCGGATTCATCGCCTGAAACTGCTCGTTGATATCCTCTGAAAATCCCGCCAGACTGCCGCCCCGCACCGGTTCCATTACCACCATGGGAATTCCCATCTGCTCGGCCAGCTCATATCCCTTATCCCCGGCTTGTTCTTCCGTATCCATATAATTGTACTGAATCTGACAGTAATCCCAGTGATGGGCCTTTATGATTTCTTCAAACACCTCATAGCGATCATGAAAGGAAAAACCGAGATAGCGAATGCGTCCCTGCTTACGCAGCTCCTCACAGGCCTCGATCACATGGTGCTGTTTCACATGCTCTTCCCAGCTTCCGCGATTCAATGCATGGAGCAGAT
The DNA here is from genome assembly GCA_947089585.1 of uncultured Lachnospiraceae bacterium. Lineage (GTDB taxonomy): Bacteria > Bacillota > Clostridia > Lachnospirales > Lachnospiraceae > 14-2. The sequence goes on from CAMULB010000042.1 coordinate 12,826, forward strand.
AAAAATCGACATATTCCATTCCCAAACGGCTCAGCTGCTCTTCAAAAATCCGCGTCACATCCTCTGGCTTCTCCACCAGCCACACCGGCAGCTTCGTCGCTACAAAATAGCTCTTGCGGTCGTATTTTGCCAGCGCCTTACCTACCATGCCCTCGCTTTTGCCCCCATGATAATTATAAGCGGTATCAAAATAATTTATACCCGCTTCATAGGCTGCGTCCAACATTTGCTCAGCTTTGATTTCATCAATCGTTCCGTCTTCCAGGACCGGGAAGCGCATACAGCCAAATCCGAGCAGACTGGTCTTAATCCCCAGCTTTTCCATGTTTCGTTTTTCCATTGTGTCCTCCTTCACCTATTTTGCAACGATTTGCACAAGACAAACGGTCACTTAATTTATATACTGCTTTTTTTCAGAATTCTTGGAAAAGTAATAAAAAATGTCGTTCCCGTCACCATAACAGCGATGATATCCGATACCGGCTCCGCCAAAAACACGCCGAACACCTTATTTTCAAACAAATGAGGCAGAATAAAAATCAGCGGCAGCATCAGAATAATTTTTCTAAGACAGGCCAAAAACAGGGAAATTTTTGCTTGTCCCAGAGCCAGAAACGTCTGCTGGCAAGCACTCTGAACACCGAGAATCAGTGTTCCGGCCATAAAAATACGCATCGCCCAAACAGATATTTCAAAAAGCTCCCGTGAATTCTTATTAAAAATCGTCACAAACACTTCGGGAAACAGCATAACCGTCCCACCCATCAGAAACGAATAGCCAAGCGCACTGATCAAGAGCATACGATACGTCTTTTTGACGCGTTTTACATTGCCGGCGCCATAATTAAAGCTGATAATCGGCTGTGCCCCCTGGGTCAAACCACTCAGAGGCATCCAGACCAGCTGCATGACACTGGAGAGGATTGTCATCGCTCCCACCGCCATATCTCCGCCGTACTTAGACAGCGAGGCGTTAAACGAAATATTGATCAGACTCTCGGTGCTCTGCATCACAAATGGTGAAATCCCTAACGCCAGCACCGGCAGGATATATTCTTTTCTGATGGCAAGATTTTTTCGCTCAATCCGCAGCTTCGTCTTTTTCCCGCAGAGAAAAATCAGCACCCACAAGGCCGAAACTGCCTGGGAGAGAATGGTCGCCAGCGCTGCCCCCTGTACCCCCATTTGACAGACATAGATAAACAGCGGATCTAAAACGATATTCAGCGCGGCTCCGATGATGACCGTAGCCATACTGACCACGGCAAACCCCTGGGTGGTGATAAAGCTGTTCAGTCCCAGCGCAAGCTGTACAAAAATCGTTCCCCAGACATAAATCCGCATATAGGGCAGCGCATAGCCGATCGTGTCACCACTGGCGCCAAACAGATACAGCAGCGGTTCTCCAAAGATCAAAAATACAGCCGTCAGCAGGATCGAAACCAATACCAGCAGGGTAACACAATTGCCCAGAATCTTTTCTGCCTTGTCCAACTCACCCTTTCCCATAAAAATTGCGGCCCTGGGCGCCCCGCCCATACCGATCAAAGCACTGAACGCCATCACCAGCATAATCACCGGAAAACAAAGTCCAAGTCCAGTCAGCGCCAGCGCCCCCTCCCTGGGAATGTGGCCAATATAAATACGGTCTACAATGTTGTACAGCATATTGACCAATTGGGCCAGAATAGCAGGAATCGACAGCTTCAGCAGCAGTCTGCCCAAAGAATCGCTTCCCAAATCCGTCGTCTTTTTCGATTCCATTCTCTTGTCCTTTTCTATCAAAAATCGCATGCAGCATATCGCGCAAACGCGCGCGGCACGCATTGGAATTTACACGGCTTCGCGCCTATTCCTGAACCTTCAATTTCTTTTTGGCAAAAGCAATGATGATCTCCGCTATATCCTCTGCACTCATGGTACTGCTGTCAATACACAAATCGTATCCCGTCGCCAAATTCCACCGTTCATCCGTATAATAGGTATGGAATCCCTCTCTAGCCTTGTCCTCAAGCTCCAGCTTCTGCAACGCCTTCTTCGCATCCACCCCGTAATCCGTCACCATCCGCTCAACCTTCGCTTCCTGAGGCGCATGAATAAAAACGCTCACATGCTCTGGATGGTCACGCAAAATATAATTGCCGGCCCTTCCAATGATCACACAGGACTCTCTGGAAGCCACCTGACGGATAAATTCAAAAGGCACCTTGCCCTGCTTGCCGCCGTTGTAGCTGCTGGTGGCAATCATATAGAGCAGACTGTTGACCGGCTGTTCCTCATAAAAGGAACAAAGATCATCATAGTAATCTGTTTTCTTCGCTTCTATCTCCAGACTTTTTTTGTCATACAGCGTAAATCCCAGCTTCTTTGCCACCAGCTCTCCAATCCTGTGACCGTTACTGCCATACTCTCTTCCGATTGTTATAATCATTGCAACCACTCCCATTTATTTTAATACTTCCATTATAGCACCCACCGGGAAGAATGCAATCGCCAAAATCACATTTATCTGCACGAATGAAAAGAAACCAAGGATTCTCTGCATCAAAATCTCATCTGTTACAGCTGTGCCGTCACAAAGATATCATAAATTGCCTGAATCGCCGTCTCAAAATCACGGTTCTTCACGCCAATGATGACGTTGAGTTCACTGGAACCCTGATCAATCATCTTTACATTCACCCGTGCATGCGCCAGCGCGGAAAAAATCCTGCCCGCAGTCCCTCTCGTCTCCCGCATGCCGCGCCCTACCACGGCAATAAGCGCCAGATCGGATTCCATCTCCAAAACGTCCGGGGAAACGGCTCGGTGAATGCCGGAGATCACCTGCTGCTCCTTCTCTTCAAACTCCGACTGATTGACGAAAATGGTCATCGTATCAATGCCAGAGGGCATATGCTCAAAGGAGAGTCCATTGTCCTCAAACACGCTTAATACTTTTCTGCAAAAGCCAATTTCCGAATTCATCAGATCCTTATCGACATTGATCGAAGCAAAGCCTTTCTTGCCGGCAATTCCGGTGATCGTGTATTTGGACTTCTTGCAGGTACTCTCCACAATCAGCGTCCCCCGCTCTTCCGGCGCGTTCGTATTGCGGATATTGATCGGAATGCCTGCCCGCCGTACCGGAAAAATCGCTTCGTCGTGGAGTACCGAGGCACCCATATAAGCCAGCTCCCGCAGCTCCCGGTACGTAATCGTCTCAATCACCTCTGGATTGCTGATAATCCTCGGATCGGCCACAAGAAACCCGGACACATCGGTCCAATTCTCATACAGATCGGCATAGATTGCCCCAGCTATCAAAGAACCCGTGATATCGGAGCCGCCGCGTGAAAACGTCTTGATCGTACCGTCCGCCAGCGAACCGTAAAAGCCCGGAATAACGGCATATTCCTTCTGGCCAAGGCATGCGCGAATCCGCGCCCCGCTTTCATCCAGCAAAACAGCGCCATCCTCTCCAAACAGAATCAAATCCGCAGCGTCCACAAATTCAAAGCCAAGATACTCCGCCAGCACCCGGCCATTGAGATACTCTCCTCTGGAAGCCGCATAATCGCTGCCCGCTTTCTTCTGAAACTGCTCGGCAATGACTTGAAATTCCTTCTGCAACGACAACTGCAAGCCCAGTCCCCGAATAATTTCATCAAATCGATCCTGTATTTTTTTCAAAAACGGAAGAAAGTCTTTCCCCTGTTCCGCCATATCATAGCATTGATACAAAAGATCCGTCACTTTTGTGTCCTTCGCATAACGCTTTCCAGGCGCAGAGGGAATCACATAACGCCGTACCTCCTCCTCGGTGACAATTCTCTTTACCTTCTTAAATTGTTCCGGGCTTGCCAGAGAGCTCCCGCCAAACTTCACTACCTTTTTCATCATAATCTCACTCCTGCTATTCTAATGTCTTTGTGCAATACACAAATGTAACCGTCAAAAACACACTTCATTAGAATACCAAGAATTTTACAAAAGCGCAAGTATTTTATTTCCACATACACACACAATTTCAAACCGAAGGCAGCTACACTGACGCCCCCTCCAGCCGGATCGTTCAAACAAACGCTCCTGCTTCGATGGCTGTACACCCAGTTCGCTTTTTCGCGCATTCATCCGCCTTACCAGTACAGGTTCTCGACGTCGGATACATTCAGATTCTCCGCCAGCTTCTGCATCTTTTCGTCGGCCTCGGCCATAATATCCGCACACTCCTTGAGCTGCCGATGCATCTCATCGGTAAAAATACGTTCCTTTTTATAGCGCAGCTGATGTTCCGTACTGGCCCAAAAATTCATCGCAATCGTCCGCAGCTGAATTTCCACCGGAACCTTGCGCACCATATCGGAAAAACGCACCTCCACCGTGACAATCATATGAAGGCTGCGATATCCGTTCTCCTTCGGGTTCCTTATGTAATCCTTGATATCCGCCAGCTCCACATCGGGCTGGCTGATCAAAAGCCGGGCCACCTGATAAACGTCAGTGATAAAGGGACAAATAATCCGCACGCCGGCAATATCGCGGATCTGATTCATCATATGATTATAAGTCAAGGGCAGTCCCTGCTTCTTCATCTTCCGCACAATGCTTTCCCGTGTTTTGATGCGGCTCTTGACATTTTCTATCGGGTTGCGGTCGTTGCAGAACTGAAATTCCTTATTCAGAATCTCTAATTTTGCCATTAGCTGATGCGCGCCTGATTCATAAAAAAACATAATCTGTTTATATTGTTTATCCAGATCCAGTTCATCGTTGGTCTGAGGCAGCCGAAGCTCCGGTTCTTCTCCCAGCTCCACAAAGGTCTGGTCATCCTTCTTATTATTCCATAGCTTTTTTAAAATATTGGTACTCATAAGGATCTCCTACACGTCTCAAAACATAATTCTATGCTTCCACTCTATTATAGATGACAATTATGACTTTAATACAAAAAATCTATTAAAAATATATAAAAAAACCTTTGCCGCAGGACACAAATAAACCCCGGAACACTTACTGTTCCGAGGTTTAAAAAGAGAGGCGACAACCAGATTTGAACTGGTGATCAGGGTGTTGCAGACCCATGCCTTACCACTTGGCTATGTCGCCATATAATAGGATATGCAATTAAAACAACTTTTATACCAAATAATGACCCCAACGAGATTCGAACTCGTGTTACCGCCGTGAAAGGGCGATGTCT
>CAMULB010000043.1 GCA_947089585.1 uncultured Lachnospiraceae bacterium
GATGCTTTCCCGTTCGACCTGAACATAAAGCTCATCGCCCTGCACCAGCCTGGGACTGTTGATTTTCTTGACAAAGACAGGGGCTCTAAGCTCCTCAAGCGGATAATAACAGCAGACGCCGGGGGCGATCTCGATGAAGGCGGCGTTTAAGCTTTTTACAAGATCCTTCACCCGACCAACGTAAATATTGCCAAGAATCGTCTCTTCTTCCTCTGGTTGAGCAAAAACCTCCAGCAGTCGATTTCCCTCGTATAACGCGCAGACAATATAATGTTTCTGACGGCGTGTGAGATGCGTCACAATCAGCTTCTGGCTGCCCTCCTCCTTTCGGCCATGCGTAAGATGTGTCTCGGTCAGCTTCTGTTCATTCATAAAATATCTTCCCCGACCTCTCCCAGCGGCAAAAATTCCCCGTCTGCACCCTGTGCATAAACCTCCTGACGATGAATCTGCAGATCCATCGGATCAACTACATACAGCTTCTTTGGGAAAGCATCGCTGCGGGAAAGATACGCAAAAAATGCTTCCAGCACCAGATGGGGCTTGATATTCTCGGCACTGCCTGAGGACAGCTTCATGTAGAAGCCGGGATTCTGAGCATCATCGTTGACGCAAACAACTTGAAGCTGATAGATTAGGGGCTTCAAGTCCATGAGCTTTTCGCTCTTTTTGGTCTGTTTTGTCACAAGGATCTCTGCCTGATCCTGATAAAATCCTTGAAGTGCTTCAGAAAGTACAGAAAGGGAAAAAGGATTCTGCTCTTTCTGCTTAAAGTAAACCGTATAGGAGGCCGCGGCCACTTGAGACATGGCATTTTTGGCGCCCTCTGGCAGACGCTTGTATTCGATTACTTCAATTCCTTCCACCATCGCCTGATTTAACGCAGCTAAGGACTGACGGGAGCTTTGGGAGCTGTGAACCTCTATGTCAAGATATTCTCCGTCGCTGGCCATGCCGACCCCTAAGGGAGACGCAAAAGACATGATTTGATGGGGACTGAACCCTTCGGAATAAGCGATATCAATTCCGGCCCGCCGCATGGCCTTTTGGAAGTAACGCATCAAATCCAGATGGCCGATGAAACGCATCACGCCGAATTTGCGAAATTTAATTCGGATTTTCAACGCATACACCTCCTTCAAACTGTCGTGCGCCGCAGCCTGAGCACTGCGCGCGGCAATTGGGCGTCACCACGCCCGCCTTGGCCTGTTCCCATTCCCGCCGCAAGAATTCCTTCGTTACGCCGCAGTCAATAAAATCCCACGGCAGAAGCTCGTCGAGCGCTCGGCTTCTGGTATTGTAAAAGTCAATCGAGACGCCAGTCTCTGCAAAAGCCTCCATCCATGTTTCATTGTCAAAAAATTCACTCCAGGCGTCAAAGATACAGCCCTTTTCGTAGGCCCGTTCCAACGCCCTGGCCACGCGCCGGTCGCCGCGGGCGAACACGCCCTCCAAGACGGTAACGTCAGCTTCATGCCAATTGTACTTTAAGCTCTTCTTGTTTAATTGCTGTTTTACTTCATCGTTCACGTCTTTGGCCCGCGCAAGGTATTCGCCAGGTGCATACATCTGCGCCCACTGGAATGGGGTAAAGGGCTTGGGCACAAAAAAGGACGTGCTGATTGTAATCTGACATTTTCCATTGCGCTGCTCTTTTGGGATCTCGTAATAACACCTGGCGATCTTTTCCGCCAGTCGGGGAATTTCCCGTCGGTCTTCTTCGGTCTCGGTGGGCAGACCCAGCATAAAGTAGAGCTTTACCTTCTGCCAGCCTCCGGCAAAGGCGTCCGCCGCGCCTTTCAGGATCGCTTCTTCGGTCAGCCCCTTATTGATCACGTCTCGAAGGCGCTGAGAACCGGCTTCAGGGGCAAAGGTCAGGCTGCTTTTTTTCACGTCCTGCACCTTGCGCATCACGTCCAGCGAAAAAGCATCAATGCGCAAGGACGGCAGCGAAATGTTAATCCCCTTCCCCCGGCATTCCTTCAGCAAAAAGGATACCAGCTCTGCCAGCCCCGAATAGTCGCTGGAGCTTAAGGAGCTTAAGGAAATCTCTTCATGTCCGCTGCTTTCCAGCATCTCGCGGGCCCATTCCTTTAAGGTAGAAACGCTGCGCTCGCGTGTTGGCCGGTAAATCATGCCCGCCTGACAAAAGCGGCAGCCGCGGATGCAGCCGCGCTGAATCTCCAACACCACCCGATCCTGGGTCACTTTGATAAACGGCACCAGCGGATGAGTGGGATAACTGGTCTGGTCAAGCTCTCGCACCAGCTCTTTTTTAATTTTTGCAGGAATTCCTTCTTCCTTTGGGGAAAATGATTGAATTGTGCCGTCTTGGTGATAGGTAACGTCATAGAGCGCAGGCACATAAAGGCCGGGCAGCTTGGCCGCGGCCCGCAGAAAATCGGCACGGCTCCATCCGTTCCTACGGCAATCGCGGTACAGATCAAACAGTGCGTCGTACTGCGTCTCTCCCTCTCCGATATAAAACAGATCAAAGAAATCCGCCAGCGGTTCCGGATTGTAGGTACAGGGGCCGCCGCCGATGACAATGGGCGTCTCCCAGCCGCTGCGCTCGGAGGCGTGCAGAGGAATTTGGCTTAAGTCCAGTACCTGCAAAATATTCGTATAGCACATCTCATACTGAATGGTAATAATCAAAAAGTCCATCGCCCGCACCGGGGACTGTGTCTCCAGGGTAAATAAGGGAAGCTGCTGTTCCTTTAGGATTGCATGCAAATCCGGCCAGGGTGAAAAGACACGTTCGCAGTATACATCCGGTCTGCGGTTGAACAGGTCGTACAAAATCTGCATTCCCAGATGGGACATCCCGATTTCGTAGACATCGGGAAAGCACATCGCGGCCCGAAGCTCGACTTGTGACGGGTCTTTTTTGACCATATTTACTTCATTGCCCAAATAGCGGGCCGGCTTTTCGACACGCATCAAAATCCGGTCGCTTAACGCTAAGTGATTCTCTTGTAATGCCATGGATTTCTCCTCTCGGAAATTGGAATCATTCGTGAAACCTTCAAAAAATTCACGTTCGTTTTCAACAGAAGCCCTCGAACCGTTGGGGCTTGTTTTTTCAACAGAGGCCCACAAACGGTTGAGGCTCGTTTTTTCATTATATGTAATTCCGACAATTTCGTCAAGTAAATCCTCGTCTCGGTGCGTGCCAACAGCACCGGCTTTGCTTCTTCACCCTTCCTGCAAATAAGTCAAAAGAGGGGTCAAATAGCTCGGATCGCACCAGTCGCGCACCTGTCCCACAGACGCCATGCATCCTTCCATCCACGGCTCATATGTGGCCGGATCTTTTTTTGCCAGGGCCTTTTGCAGCATTTTGCACAGCGTGCGGTCTTTCCAGGTCATGACACCTTCATTCCAGGCGCCCCGGCCATAAAAAAGCGGAAGGCCGTTTAGATCCTGCCTGAAATTGTGCTCCTTTAATTGCAAAAGCGCCCTTTCATCGTATGGGGAAGCTCCCACACAAAACACGGCGATCTTTTTATCCTTTAATTTATGGCTGTTTTTTCTTAGGAAAGACAGCCCGGCAATGCCTGAGGCATAGACGCCGCCGCACAGGACAAGGGTGGTGCACGGCAAAACATCCTTGTAGGAAGCGTCCGCTGTTCGCATACAGCCAAAGCCGGTGCTCTCCTGCAGCCAATGTGCATATTTTTTTGAAGAACCATACTTGGATTGATAGAGGATCATTCCTTGTTCCATTAAGAAAATCCCTCGCTTTCGATTGGTCTGCATTCATCATCTGTTCCTTGTGCCAGCGTCTGTCTGAAAAATGCCTGAAACGCCTGACCTTGCTGTGCATAGATTTCCCCGATCGGAATGCCCGGTGTAGTCACGGAAAGTATGGTGCCAATCCCGATCGTATAGATCAGCATATGCAAATGTAGCGCTTGTGCCTGTGCAGTCGAAAGCTGTAATTGTGCTGCGATCATGTCTGCCATCTGGGGGTTCGTTTCCGATTGATAGAGCTCCTTCAGCGAGGAGATTTGGCTCCGCGGATGTAAGATGAAGAGTTTGAATAAATGAGGCTCCTCTTGTGCCAGCTGAATATAAGCCTTTCCGGTTCCGGCAAAAAAGTCGTCTGGGTTGATTCGCGCGGCGACATATTCGTGTACAAAGCGATCGGTCTGTGCGGCTACCTCCTGGCGCAAGCCTTCCATATTGCAGCAATAGCTGTAAATGGGCTGTACCGAACAGCTGAGCCGATCGGCAATCCGCTTGACCGTCACTTGCTCAAAACCGTCGCCGCGTGCAATTTCAAATGCAGCTTCGACAACCATCTCTTTGGTAATTCTTTGTTTTGGCATTTGCTTCTCCTTTAATAATCCCATTATATAAAAAGTTTATATAATGGGATTATAATGAAATTCAAGCAGTTTGTCAATGCTATTTAAGCGTCGGCCGTCGGTTCTATGCTTATGTATTACATCGTATGCGGCGCATTCCAGCATTTGCATTGTTCGATTCGTTTTCCCTCGTCGCCCTGCTCTTTGTCGTAGGCAAATTGCTTCAGCAGATCACAGGGGAAATTGCTGCACTGTCCGCAGTGCTGATGCGTTTTGTCTTCACAACAGGATTTGAGCGGACAGCTGTCGCCCCAGAACGGCTTGTCAATCTGTGTGCAGCCGCTGCATCCCATCGGTTCGCGATACTTGCATTCGTTACATAAAATGCCGCAGCGCGATTCAATCTGCGCGCCGGACATCTGTCCGGCTTGAGACGGATAGGCATGAGGCGTAAGTTCGGCCTCCGCTGCACCATTGCAGAGCGGCTTGTTTTCGGAGGCAGCCTCGTCCGCTGCCAATCCCACATAAATGTGAATCTCGGCCTGATCCATCGAATCACTCTGGTACTCTTCAAAATCGCACTGGAACGATCTTGGCAAATCAAGCTGCCAAATCTCCTGCCATGCTGCGGCAACAGCCTGTACCATATCTCCGTGAATGACAAATTTGGCGTAGCGTCCGGCCGGAATGTGAAGGATTGTGCAGCCGTCCTGCTGATTCGGCTGTGTTCTCTTGCCGATGTCGCCCTGCGGTTCCTTTGTCACCTCACAGGCGACGAGCACCGTATAATCGGACTGCACGATTTTTGCGGCCAAATCCTTCATGGAATGTGCGCCGTTTGTTTCTTCCTGGTAATAATCGGTGTAAATGCCCAGCGCCTTTTCATTTGCTTTGTCGGCAATGCTGGCATAGATGCCTTGACTGTAAAAGCGATTCCACAGTCCTCCAATGACCGCGCCCATGTCAGGAGAAAGGTTGTTGGTACGCGCCGCGATACCGATGACGATTTTTTCTTCTAAAGTAACGATTTCATAATTCATAAATAAGACCATCCTTTCGTTTGATGATCTGATTGTATCAAAATAACCATGACAACTGTATGTCATGGTTAGCGTAAGCTTTAGAATTTATTTTCCAGCGCGGGTTTGAAAATTGCTTTTTGACAGGCTCTGGTGCTCTGTCCAGACAGAAATCGGAGTTTAAATGGCAGGCTGTCACGGCTGCCGGTATTTTTCACAGATTCCCTCTGCGAACGCCAGTACCTCGGCACGAAACTGCGCGGGCTCTAACAGCTCAGCTCCTTCGCCAAAGGAAACAATCCAGCAGATGATACTGGTCGCGTCGGTAAAGCCAAAGGAAAATAAAAGCATCCCGTCCGGCAGAACCGAAAAGCTCTCAGGCCCGTACTCTTCAATCAGGCGCCATTTGTAGCGAGGATCAATGATGGCCTTGACCTGGTACCTAGCCGGAAAGATCCGCTCGGACGACAGCTGTGGGTGCGTCACTGCACGCTTTTCAAAGGATTCCCCGCACGACAAATCGGTCATGCGCCCCAGCTTAAAGAGGCGAAAATCCTTCCGCCGCTCACAATAGGCCCACAGATACCAGCCGGCCCACTGAAAGATCAGATCATACGGCTCCACGGTTCGCTGTGACTCGCCGTTTGGCGCATGATAGGTGAAGGAAACCTTCTGACCGGAACGAATGGCTTCATGCAGCAGCTCGATCTTGGGAGCCAAGGCGTCTTTGTACCAGGAGGACAGATCAATCAAAATATGGGTATCCCCCGTCAGCAGATTGGAGGCTCCCGCCGACAGCTTTTCCATCAGCTGCGCATAGCGGTTGGTGCCGCTGACGCTGTCCAAGCTTCGCAGCCCTGCCAAAATTGCCTGCATATCTGAGGTGCTGAGCAGTGTGCGATCTATTTTATAATCCTCCATAATGGAGATGCCGCCGTTTGGCCCTACCTCCGTCACCAGTGGAATTCCCGCTATGCACAGCGCCTCGATATCCCGCTGAATTGTGCGGCGGGAAACCTCAAACTTCTCGGCCAGTTCCGGCGCGGTTACTTTTTTCTGCTGTAATAGAACTGAGAGAATCCCAATCATTCGATCCAGCTTCATGAGATCGTTCCTTTCCTATATGGAATCGTTTTGTTTTCTATTATAGCAGAGCCGTTCTGTGGGATTCAACCTTTTTCGCCGGTCGGTCGTGATTCTTTGATCAATCTGTTTTTTTCTTTTCCCCTGTAAAACTTTGAAATGTCTCAACCACCTGCTCTGGAGAAACGGTCTGCGTGATAAATTCGCAGATTTTATCGGTGCTGTAGGTACGAATTCGCACCTGCTTCTGGTCACAATACACAAACGCGGCAAAAATAGCGGCGGCAATCATAAGCCGCAGCTTGAAAAAAGCGGCGGCATCACCCGGCGGATGCTGCGCTTCCCCGGAAACATCCGCGTATTGGCTGGATTTGGCCGGATCAGAAAAAGAGGCCTTGATCTCATTGACATAACGTCTGCGTTCTTCCAGGCTGTTGGAAATCATCTCCACGCTCCTGTCTGCCCTTGGACACAACCAATCATAAGCTCGGACGTTGCGGTGATTCCAGTACGATTTGCTCAAACGAACATACAACGCCGCAAGAGACCGTGTTCCATGTTAAGTTCGGTCTGAATAAAGTTACGATTCGTTGCCAAAAGTTTACATAATGTGATTACCGTAAACCGAAGAGCAATCTTGTTCTTATTTTATCATATGATGATCAAACAAAATTATGACAAGTTTTCATGGTCTGCTTCAACAGACGGTAAACTGGATGCAGAAAAACACCGTTTTCGTGAAAATAATTTCAGCAAAAGAGCCATACGCTAACGCGCATGGCTTAAATACACCAAAAGGCAACCACAGCCCTTACCGCTGCGCCAATTCTCTGGAGATGTCCTCCCAGGTCACGCCCTTTTCCACCATCAGAACCATCACATGATAAAGAAAATCCGAAATCTCATATTTGATCTCCTCAGGATCCGGATTCTTGGCGGCGATAATGATCTCTGTCGCTTCCTCTCCCACCTTTTTCAAGATCTTATCCATTCCTTTGTCAAACAGATAGTTGGTATAGGAGCCCTCCTTGGGGTGCTCCTTGCGGTCTGCGATCACGCCGTAGACGCTCTCAAATACCTTGAGCGGGTTCTTGACAATGTAATCCTTCTTCACCAGCTCCTGAAAAAAACAGCTGGGAGCGCCCGTGTGGCAGGCGTATCCAACCTGGGAAATTTTGGCCAGGATCGTGTCGTTGTCGCAGTCTAAATGCAATGACTTTACATACTGATAATGCCCTGAGGTCTCCCCCTTAACCCACAGCTGTTTGCGGCTGCGGCTGTAATACGTCATTTTTCCCAGCGCGATCGTCTGATCAAACGCTTCCTGATTCATATAAGCCAGCATCAGAACCTCCTGCGTCTGGTAATCCTGAACGATAACCGGAATCAGACCGTCGCTGTTGCATTTGAAGGAAGAAAAATCTAAGGCCGGAATAAACTGCTTGGTATCAATCCCGCGCTCACTGAGCTCCTGCTTTAGCTCCATCACATTGAGCTTGGGATCGTTTAAGAAGCTGCCAAACACACCGCGAATATTTCTTTTGCCTAAAATCTGTGCCAGATCGTCGGGCGCACCACTCGTCCGCATTACGATTCCGGGGATCTCCGTCACATTGCTGACGGCATCGACCATCTTCTCCTCCAAGAGAATCAGCTGTGAGATATGCTTCTCCATGACCGCCTGATGCTTGAAAAAAATATCGACGTTGCAGAGGGAGAGCGCCAGCTTTTCCTTACCGAACCGGCTGCTTCCCTCCTTGGCCAAGGTAGCCGCGTCTGAGCGCGAACCGTTGATCATCACCTGCTTGCAGCCTGCATAGAGCAGTTTTTTGATGTCCTCCAGACGCTGAATGCGTCCGCCGGCACAGACCGGAAGCTCTATGCGCTTATTCCATTCCTTGATGACGCTTAAATTTTTCTCATGCTCATCATCCGATTCGGACAGATCAAAAATCAGCAGCCGGTCGATGCCGTTATCGTTGTAATGCTGCAGCCGTGCGTCGATATCCTCAATCCAGGTCGGATCATCCGGGCCGTTGACCGCTCTGCCGTCCTTGATATAAATTGAAGCAACTAAATTTTTCTGTTTCATGGTATCACCTATAAGCTTCCTTTCGTGGAAAGTATATCTGTAATTCTAGGATCAATCCGCGTCGCCTCGTCCAAGGCCCTGGCAAATGCTTTGAACAAGCCCTCGGCCATATGGTGACTGTTCTGGCCTGAGAGGATCTTCATATGAAGGTTCATTCCAGCATTGCAGGCGACCGCGTAGAAAAATTCCCGGATCATTTCCGTATCCATATATCCGATTTTTTCCGTCGGAAAGGTGCCTTCAAAGGAAAAATAGGGACGTCCGGAAAGATCGATCGCACACAGAACCAGTGTTTCGTCCATTGGTAAAATGCAGCTACCATAGCGCGTCATGCCTTTCTTGGAGCCGACTGCCCGGCGGATTGCCGTACCCAAGGCGATACCGGTGTCTTCAATGGAATGATGGGTGTCCACGATCAAATCTCCGGTGACGGAAATCGTCAAATCAAACAGGCCATGGCGGGAAAACCCGTCCAGCATATGATCAAAAAAGCCAATGCCGGTATCAATCTCTGCCTCTCCCTTCCCGTCCAGGCTTAAGGTCAGCTTGATATCGGTCTCTTTTGTTTTGCGGTTGATCTGTGTATTTCGTTCTGACATCACTGCTCCCCCCTCTCATCCTCAAAGCGCACGCGAATGGAATTGGCGTGCGCCGTCAGCTGCTCACAGGAAGCAAACTGCACAATATCTGGATAAATCGGCGCAAGCGCTTCTTTGGAATAGGATATAATACTCGATTTCTTGATAAAATCATCAACGCCTAAGGGAGAGAAAAATTTCGCGGTTCCGTTGGTCGGAAGCACATGGTTGGGCCCGGCAAAATAGTCGCCCAAGGGCTCGCTGGCGTATTCGCCGAGGAAAATCGCCCCTGCATTTTGAATCTTCATCATCACAGAAAACGGATCCCTGGTCAAAATCTCCAGATGCTCTGAGGCAATCTCGTTGGCGGCGTCAATCGCCTCCTCAAGATTCGACGCCACCAGAAGATAGCCATAATTTTGCAAGGATTTCTCAATGATCTCTCTGCGCGACAGCTGTGTGCAAAAACGCTCAATTTCTGCATTCACCTGATGCGCCAGCTCGCTGCTCGTGGTGATCAGGATCGCGCTGGCCAGCTCGTCATGCTCGGCCTGCGAGAGCAAATCTGCCGCCACGAAGCGGGGATTGGCCGTCTCGTCCGCCAACACGAGAATCTCGCTGGGGCCGGCAATCGAATCAATGCTCACATGACCGAAAACGGCTTTTTTGGCCAGAGCAACGTAAATATTTCCCGGCCCCACAATCTTGTCCACCTTGGGGATGCTCTCGGTGCCAAAGGCCAATGCGCCAATCGCCTGCGCGCCGCCAACCTTGTAGATCTCTGTTACGCCGGCCACCCGCGCGGCTGTCAGCGTTGCCGGATTGACCTTTCCTTCGCGGTTGCAGGGCGTGGTCATGACGATTCGTTTCACACCCGCCACCTGCGCGGGCAGAACATTCATCAGAACGGATGAGGGATACGCTGCCTTTCCGCCCGGCACATAGACGCCGACACAGGATAAGGGCGTCACCTTCTGTCCTAACAGCACGCCGTCCTCCCGGCTGTCAAACCAGCTGTTTCTTTTCTGCTTCTGATGGTAGGCTTTGATATTGACAATCGCTTTCTCCATCACGTCAATCAGCTTGGGGTCTACCAGGGACGAGGCTTCTTCGATCTCCTCTGGCGTGACCCGCACGCTATCGGCGTTTAACACGGCGCCGTCAAATTGTTTCGTATAGGAAAACAGCGCCGCGTCCCGCTGTGCGCGAACGGCGGCAAGGATCTCGTCCACCTGATTCTCATACTGCCGGTAACTGTTGGGGCTGCGTTTGAGCAGATCCTCCAGCAGATTTTTCTTCGTCTCTTCTGTTAAAGTTAAGATTCTCATTTGCTTAAGCCTCCTGCAATAAGCGCTTCAAGTCCGCGATCAGCCCGGTAATTCGTTCGTACTCCATCTTCATGCTCACCTGGTTGACCACCATCCGCGCCGAGAGCGGACAAATCTCTTCTAATACCTGTAAGCCGTTCTCCCGCAGCGTGGATCCGGTCTCTACGATATCGACGATTACCTCGGAGAGCCCGACGATCGGCGCTAACTCAATCGAACCGTTGAGCTTGATGATTTCCACGGTCTGATGCTTTTTATTGTAAAAATAATCCTTGGCAATGGCCGGATATTTGGTGGCAACGCGAATTAATTCCTGATGCTTTAGCAGCTTCGCGGCATCCTTCGGGCCGCAGACGCACATCCTACAGGCGCCGAAGCCTAAATCCAGCACTTCGTAAATCTTGCGTTTTTCTTCCAGAATCGTATCCTTGCCGACGATGCCGATGTCCGCCGCCCCATACTCGACGTAGGTGGGCACATCCGGGCCTTTGGCGAGAAAGAAACGCATTTTTCGTTCTTCGTTGACAAAGATTAATTTTCTTGTATTTTTATCCCGCATTTCCTGACAGGTAATGCCGATTTTTTCAAAGGCGTCCAGCGTCTGCCGGGCCAGACGGCCTTTTCCTAAGGCGAATGTCAAATATCTCAAGCTTTTTCCCTCCTGTCCGTGTGCTGCGGTAGGAAAGTAACCTCCCGGCAGTGAAACCGTGCGCCGTAGGCCTCATACGCGTCCCGATTCGTTCCTTCCTGCCAGGACACGAGCAAAACCGGCTCACCCATCAGCCGCAGCGCTCTGGCCTTAGTGATAGCCTCCTTGCGGCGCGTTGGCCAGTATACAATCAGCCGGCAGCCTTCCGGCAACGGAATGGTTATTTTCTGCCGGGACAGGGCTGCCATCAGCTGATCAATCACCACCGCAAAGCCAATCGACGGCGCCTGCTTGCCAAAATAGGGCAGCAAGTCGTCGTACCTCCCGCCTTTGACAATCGGCTCACCGCTGCCGAAGGTATAGCCTGCAAAAATAATACCGGTATAATATTGAAACCCGCTGATCATGCCAAGCTCTAACGATACATGCGCATCCGCGCCGTAATAGCCCAGCACCTGACAGAGCGAAATCAGGCGGTCAACTGCCGCTGCCAGCGGCGGATAGGCACAAATCAGCGCGCGCATCTCCTCAAGCTCCTTGGCCTGATTATAAAGGATTCCCAGTTTGCCGAACATCTGCTTGATTTCCTTTGGCATGGCAATCGGTTCCACCAGCTCCTGCACGCCAAAAAAATTTTTATTGGAAATCAGCTCCAAAAGCTCGTCAGCTGACTCCTCGTTGAGCCCAGCCTCCGCGATCAGCGCTTTTAAGATATCCGCATGGCCGATTGTAATCTGAAAGTCCTTCAGCCCGGCCGTATGCAGCGCGTCGATGATTAAGGCAATCACTTCTGCGTCCGCATCAACCGAATCATCGCCAATCAGCTCAGCCCCCAGCTGCGTTGTCTCCTTTAGGCGTCCCTGGTAGCTGCTGTTGTTGATAAAGGTATTGCCTTGATACCACAGCCGAATCGGCATCTCTTCCTGTGAAAAATATTTGGTTACGGCCCGTGCAATCGAGGGCGTTAAATCCGGCCGCAGCGCCAGCGTATTGCCTTCACGGTCAAAAAATTTATACAGATCCTTCGATGGCGTCGTCCCGATCTCGCGGCCAAAGATATCAAAAAACTCAAACGTCGGCGTCTGAATCGCCGCATATCCGTATTGGTGCATCAATTGTCCCAGCTTGCTTTGCAGCTCCATTTTTTCGGCACATTCCTGATTGTAAATATCCCGAACGCCCTCTGGGGTATGTAAAAAGCTTCGCGTCATAATGGCTCCTTTTGAACAAACACTTTCGTATACTACCATGTTAAAACAACAGAATCCTACCTATTATATAAAAATGAGGAGAATTTGTCAACGATCGCTTGCAGCACGTTCCTCCAAATCCAGCTGCAGCCCCTCTAAGTAAGGTACGAGCACGCCTCCTTTGGAGCGGAGAAAATACGGCCCGGCAAGCTCCTCATAGCGAAAACTCTTGCGTCCCCCGTCTCTGGCCCGATTCCAGAATTCCATCAGCCGCCGATGAGGCAGGTAATAGAATTCATTGCGATGGGAAAAGAAAAGAATCAAAAAGGCGATGCCCTGCTGACGTTCAAAACGCTCCATAAAAATGATCTGATGCTCGTGAATATTTTGCAGAGGAAAGGTGTCGGTATGGCACTCCTTGGCGTCAAAGCAGACCGGGATTCCCTGTACGGCGCCAATGTAATCGACGGTACTCTTCTGTTCAAAATAAGCCAGTGTAATGTGATGACTCTCCTTGTCGATCTGAATCGGTGTGATCGGCGTCGGCACCTTCTGAATCAAGGCCAGCCCGCTTTCCAAATATTTCTCATTGGTACGGTTTAAAAATTCCTCCAAGGTCGAGCCGCGCAGACCGCGGGAGTTCCAAGTCGGCATCAGAGAATCCCCCGGTTTTCATGAAGCTCATAATACAGGTGCCCCTCCTTGCGAACCGTCATCTGTCCGTTTTGGATTTCAATCAGATTGACGCAGCAGTTCGGCTGCGAAACCTTCCAGAATTCCGCCAGCGGCAGCCGCTTGATGATACTCAAAAAGGTGCGGGCAATGGCGCCGTGACACACCGCCAACAGCGTTTCGCATTGACCCTCCAGAGGAAGAATCTCTTCTTTTAAAAATCGATCCACCCGTGCGAACATCTGCGGATACCCTTCCGCTGGCGGCACGGGCCGATACTGTTCTGGATCGTCAAAACAGAGATTTAAGTCCGCATAAAGCGGATTGGTGCGGATTTCCTGCAGGGGAACGCCCTCGCACCCGCCGAAATTCATCTCGCGAATCGTATCCCGCAGCAGCACAGGCGCGCCGGACGGCTCGGCCAGAATCCGGGCCGTCTCCTTTGCGCGAAGATAGGGACTGGAAAAAACCCGGTCAAAGCGAATGCCCTCGGCTGTCATGCCGTCCCTGGTCTGGCAGGCCAGCGCAATGCCGCACTCGTTTAACGGAATATCCACAGAGCCCTGAATCCGGCCCGCCTTGTTCCATTCTGTCTCGCCGTGGCGTGTGATGTATAGCTTCATAAGTAGATCTCCTTTTACAATTGTACCTCCCGAATCGCCCGCCGAAAGGCTTCCGGCAGCGGCGCTTCGATCACGGTTCCGTCCAAAAGCTCCATGCGGCAGCTGTGCAGCAGCTGAAATCGAATCCCACAACGCTTGCGGAAGCGTTTATTGACGGCAGCATTTCCATATTTGGGATCGCCGACGATTGGATGGCCCAGATGCGCCAAATGTGCGCGAATCTGGTGCGAACGGCCGGTCAGAAGCTGAACCTCCAGCAGAGTAAAGCTGTGATAGTGCTCCAGCGGACGGATTGCCGTGCGAATCAGACGGCTTTCTCCCTTATTCCCTTCGGCTTTTGCCCCTGTGGCAGCATCTGAAGGCTTGTCCGTAATCGTTACCTGATTGCCAGCGGCATCTTTTTCCAGCCAGGCGCAAAGCGTCTGCGCCTGCGTAACCGCTCCGGATACCAGGCAGCGGTAATATTTCCCCAGCTGGCGCTCCTTGAGACAGCGGGACATTTCCTGCAGCCCCTTTAAGGTCTTGCCTGCCGCCAGCGCTCCAGAGG
This sequence comes from uncultured Lachnospiraceae bacterium, assembly GCA_947089585.1. Taxonomy (GTDB): domain Bacteria; phylum Bacillota; class Clostridia; order Lachnospirales; family Lachnospiraceae; genus 14-2. Next base: position 14,095 of record CAMULB010000043.1, read on the forward strand.
TATTGCGATCCAGCCGGTTGACCACGGAGGGGCAAAAGGTCACAAGCTCGTCTGCTTTGACGGCTCCGGAATGCAGCAGATAGCCGATGATATATTCGTTGGCGGAAAGATCCGTTGCCGCTGCTTTTTGCGACAGCATTCCCGCAGGCTTGTTGATGACCAAAAAATCGGTCGATTCATACAGAATTTCCAGCGGAATATAAGGATAACGCCGCTGCAATGCGCGTTCGTCCGCCGGCGGTTTTTGGAACTTTTCCATCGTCTCCTGGGACAAAAAAAAGGTGACGGTATCGCCTGTTTGCAGCTTCTCTTTTCCCTCGGCCTTCGTTCCGTTGAGGACAATATTTTTCTTTCTGAGCATACGGTAAAGAAAGGAGGACGGCGCCTGCGCGAGAAATTTTTTTAAAAACTTGTCCAATCGCTGTCCAGCCTCTTGTTCCCGGATCTGTACTTGCTGCAACCGTGCCTACCTCGCTTTCTTTTGATGAATATTGCGAATCGTTTTTTTCTTCTTTTTTGCGGGACCGTTTTGCTTCCCGCGGCGGCTGTCCTGTTCTGTAGCCGACCTCCTAGCGGGACTGCTCTGTTCCGCAGTCGTCTTCCCGCGGCGGCTGTCTTTCGCCGCGTCTGGACGCCCTGCGCCCTCCCGCAGCGGGCGGATCAGGCATTTCCGGTCAAATCCAATCAAATCCTCACGTCCCGCTTTTCGCAGCGCCTCTTCTACCAATCTGCGGTTTTTGGGATTGCGGTACTGAATCAACGCGCGCTGCATCGCCTTTTCATGCGGATTCTTGGCCACATAAACTGCTTCCATCGTGCGCGGGTCGAGTCCGGTATAATACATACAGGTCGATAGCGTCGAGGGCGTTGGATAAAAATCCTGCACCTGTTGGGGCATATAGCCCAAATCCCGCAGAAATTCTGCCAGCTCAACGGCCTCCTTTAAGGTCGAGCCGGGATGTGAGGACATCAAATAGGGAACCAGATACTGACGTTTGTTGAGCTTCACGTTCATCTCCTGATAAGCCTTGGCAAAACGGCGATAAACCGCAGCGGCAGGCTTTCCCATCTTTTGCAGCACCGCGTCGGAAATATGCTCCGGCGCGACCTTTAGCTGTCCGCTGACGTGATGCTCGCACAATTCCCGCAAAAAGCCCTGGTCAGAATCGGCCATCAGATAATCGTAGCGGATGCCGGAACGGATAAAAACCTTTTTCACATTGGGCAGGCCACGCAGCTTTTCCAGCAAAAGCCGATAGTCGGAATGGTCGATTTTAAGCTGCGCGCATGGCTTCGGAAACAGACACTGCTTCGTCGCACAGGCGCCGTGCGTCAGCTGTTTGTCACAGGCGGGGGCGCGGAAATTCGCCGTCGGGCCGCCGACGTCGTGGATATAACCCTTAAAATCGTGCTCCCACACCATCTGTTCGGCCTCCTGCAAAATTGAGGTATGGCTCCTGGCCTGGATGATCCGGCCCTGGTGAAAGGTGAGGGCGCAAAAATTACAGCCGCCAAAACAGCCCCGGCTGCTGATTAGGCTAAACCGCACCTCTTCAATCGCGGGTACGCCGCCCGCCGCTTCATAGCTTGGATGATAGGTACGCATATACGGAAGCGCATAAACACGATCCATCTCTTGCTGACTTAACGGCTTCTGCGGCGGATTCTGCACGACGTAGCAGCTCTTTCCATAGGCTTCCGCCAGCCGCTTGCCGCAAAAGGGATCGGTATTGCAGTATTGCGTATAAAAGCTTTCGGCGTAGCGCCGTTTGTCCCGCTTCACTGCTGCAAAATCGGGCAGCAGCAGCGCATCGTATACCGAATCCATGCTTTTTGCTGCGTAGACGGTTCCGTCAATGAAGGTGATATCCTCGATTGCCAATCCGCTGTTCAGCGCATCGGCAACCTCAACAATGCTGCGCTCTCCCATACCGTACAGGAGCAAATCGGCTCCGGAATCGAGTAAAATCGAGCGTTTGAGCCGGTCGTCCCAATAATCGTAATGCGCAAGGCGGCGCAGACTGGCCTCAATCCCGCCGATGATCAGCGGAGCGTTGGGAAAGCGGCGGCGGATCTGTTCACTGTAAACGATCGTGGCTCGATCCGGCCGCCGGCCCATCACGCCGCCCGGTGTGTAGGCGTCCGTCTCACGCCGTTTTTTGGAGACATAATAATGGTTGACCATCGAATCCATATTTCCTGCCGTCACCAGAAAGCCGAGACGCGGTGCGCCGTAAATGGCGATACTGTCCGCATCCGCAGGATCGGGCTGCGCGATGATCCCCACCGAATAACCGTTTGCCTCCAGCACCCGGCTGATGATCGCATGGCCAAAGGACGGATGATCGACATAAGCGTCCCCGATCACATAGACAAAATCAAATTGTTCGATTCCCCGCGCCTGCATATCCTCCCGGCAAAGGGGCAGAAATCCGCTGCTCATAGAGGAATCGCCTCCCTGTAATCTTTAATATAAAAATCTGCCAGACGGTGCTTTTCCTCCTGATGGATCACGGAATATGAATCCTCAACGGCACACACCTCCATGCCCGCGCGTTTGCCCGCCAAAATTCCTGTCGGAATATCCTCAAACACCAGACATTGCTGCGGCCTGGCATGCAGCTGCCGTGCGGCTTCTAAATAGACATCCGGCGCCGGCTTGCCTTTTTTAACCTCGCAGGATGTGACAATCGTCTCAATAAATGCAAGCAGCCCCCGCGCCTGCAGCACGGTCTCTGCCAGCTCTCTGGAATTACTGGTGGCAATTCCCATCGTAAGCCCCCGGCTCTTGCAGTAGGTGAGAAATTCCACTACCCCCGGCTTTAACGTCACCTCATGAGCATATTTGTCCCGCGCCATGTCCTTCCAGATCTGCATCAGCTCCTCGACGCTTTCGGTAAGGCCAAAACGACGGATGCTGTATTCCGCTGTTTCGGTAAAGCTCATGCCTTCGATTTCGCGCTTGAAATCCTCAGGCAAAGCAAGTCCCCTGGCGCCGAGAAATTCCAAATCAATCTCATCCCAGACCCACATCGAATTAATCAATGTACCGTCGAGGTCAAAAATAATTGCTTTTTTATCTTCCAACATAAAAATTAATCCTCAATATGTAATCCTATGCTCATTTGCTGCAATTCATTTATTTCTTCTTGTGTCAACGCCCGGTACTGGCCGGGTCGCAGCGACGGATCCAGCGCAAGCGGCCCGAAGGAAATGCGTTTCAAGTACAATACCGGATGGCCCAGCGCCGCGCACATCCGCTTGATCTGATGGTAACGTCCTTCGGTCACAGTCAGCAAAAGTTCGGAATCCGCTTGGGCCGTTAAAATCTTCATCTTAGCCGGCCGGGTGTGCTTATCATCGCCAATGTCAATCCCCCGTTCGCACCAATCGGCATCGGACTGCGCCACCTTGCCGGCCGCTTTTACATAGTACGTCTTTGGAACG
>CAMULB010000044.1 GCA_947089585.1 uncultured Lachnospiraceae bacterium
AGATTAAGAATCTGGAGATCACGCCGGCGCAGCTGGCATTAGACCCCTGTACCGGTTCCAGTGTGATCATTCAGCCCAAGACCGGAGAGGTTTTGGCCTGTGTTTCTTATCCGGGCTACGATACCAACCGTCTGGCCAACAACATGGACAACGAGTATTTCAACCGTCTGCGGGATGATCTGACCTCTCCAATGTACAGCAACGCCACACAGCAGCAGACGGCGCCCGGTTCTACCTTAAAGCCTGTCCTAGCCGCTGCCGCTCTGACCGAGGGCATGATCAGCACCACCGACCAGATTGAGGACAAGGGCAGGTTTGAGCTGGTGCAGGACGGACCGAAATGCTGGATTTATCCGAACAGCACGCACGGCAAGATCAACGTATCGGAGGCAATCCGCGACTCCTGCAATTATTTCTTCTATACCTTAGGTTATAATATGAGCTTGAATGGAGAGACCTACCAGGAATCAAAGGGAATTGCCGTGCAGGAGAAATACGCCAAGCTGTTTGGTTTGGGTGAAAAGACCGGGATCGAGGTTCCGGAGAGTGAACCACAGATCTCCGATGTGCTTCCCATTCCGTCTGCGATCGGACAGGGAACGCACAACTATACGACCACTGAGCTTGCGCGCTATACGGCGGCGATTGCCAGCAGAGGAAAGGTCTATCAGCTGACGCTGTTGGACAAAGTAACGGATTCGGAAGGCAAGCTTGTGACCGATTACAAACCGCAGGTGACCAGCAGTATGGAAGAGATCAGTCCTGCGACCTGGGATGCGATTCATCTTGGGATGCGGATGATGGTGGAAGACAACAAGACGTTTGAAGGTTTTTCCGAGTCGATTGCGGTAGCCGGAAAGACCGGTACGGCTCAGCAGATTGTCACCCGTCCCAACCATGCGCTGTTCATCGGATATGCGCCGTATGAAGATCCAGAGATTGCCATTGCCACGCGCATTGCCTATGGATACACCTCGGCCAACGCGGCGCTGGTTTCACGAAACATTTTAGAGTATTATTTCCACCTGGTTGATGAGAGCGAGCTGATCAACGGCAAGGCAAAGGATGTGGGCAGCAGCGCCAACACCTTTACGGATTAGGGAGGAAAGAGATGTCACAGACAGTCGTTTTGAAAAGCAATAAATACGGAATTAATCTGATTCTTGACCCGGATGTCGGTTTTGAACAGCTGCTTTTAGACGTGGCCCGTAAATTTGAGCAGGCGGAGAGCTTTTTCAAAGGGGCAAGAATGGCTTTATCCTTTGAAGGGCGGGAGCTGACGCAGGAAGAGGAGCTTCGGATTGTCGATATGATTACCAGAAGCAGCAGCCTTTCCATTGTCTGCATCATCGACAACGACAAGCTGCGGGAGCAGCGGGTGCGGGAGGTCATGGAGCGTCAGGAGGAAGAAGACGCGGTGCGGTGCGGACACTTCTACAAAGGAACGCTCCGCTCAGGACAGATTCTGGAGTGCGAGGCAAGCATTATTATCCTGGGAGATGTCAATCCGGGCGCCAAGATTATCTCCCGCGGAAATATTGTGGTACTGGGTTCCTTAAAGGGCAATGCCTACGCCGGGGCCGGGGGCAGCCCGATGGCGTTTGTGGCCGCCCTTTTGATGGATCCGGTACAGATCAAAATTGGAGATGTCATTGGCCGCAGCGCTGACAAGGCCTTTTGGCCGGGACGCAAGAAGCGAAAACGTCAGGAGCCGGACATGGACCCGCAGGTGGCGATTGTAAAGGATGGAAATATCTATATCGAGCCGATTACCAAGGGGCTGTTAAATAATCTATAAGCAAGGTTTCAGGAGGAGAGAAAAGTATGAGCGAAGTAATAGTAATAACATCCGGCAAGGGCGGTGTGGGAAAGACGACGACCACCGCCAACGTAGGAACGGGACTGGCCCAGCTGGGCAAAAAGGTGGTATTGATTGATACCGATATCGGACTGCGGAATCTGGATGTTGTTATGGGGCTGGAGAACCGCATCGTCTACAATCTGGTGGATGTAATTGAAGGAAGCTGCCGCATGAAGCAGGCGCTGATCAAAGATAAGCGGTATCCCAATCTCTATTTGCTGCCTTCTGCACAGACGCGGGACAAATCCGCGGTTACGCCGGAACAGATGATGAAGCTGACCGATGAGCTGCGGGAGGAATTCGACTATATTCTCCTGGACTGCCCGGCCGGCATTGAACAGGGCTTTAAGAATGCGATTGCAGGCGCAGACCGGGCTTTGGTAATCACCACGCCTGAGGTATCCGCGATCCGCGATGCAGACCGGATCATCGGTCTTCTGGAGGCAAATGAGATCAAGCAGATTCATCTGGTGGTCAATCGGCTGCGCATGGATATGGTCAGCCGGGGCGATATGATGTCGATTGACGATGTGACTGAGATCCTGGCGATCAAGCTGATCGGAGCGGTGCCGGACGATGAACAGATTGTAATTTCCACCAATCAGGGGGAGCCGCTGGCTGGAAAAAGCGATTCCCTGGCCGGTCAGGCATATCTCAATATCTGCCACAGAGTGATGGGAGAGGACATTCCCTTGCTCGACCTTGCGGCCAAGAACAGTTTTTGGGCCAAGTTTATTAACTTATTCAAGAAAAATTAGGAGGAAATCGCTGTGGGATTAATGGACTTTTTTAAGAAAAAAAGTTCCGGTGATATCGCCAAGGATCGCTTGAAATTAGTGCTGATTTCCGACCGCGCGAATTGTTCACCGGATGTGATGGAGATGATCAAGAACGATATCATTCAGGTAATTTCAAAATATATGGAGATTGACGCGGAGGGTCTGGACATACAGATTACTCAGACCGAATCCGAAGGAAATAACGGTACGGTTCCCGCGCTTTATGCCAATATTCCGATCAAGGATATGCGGCACAAGGCCGGCAGTACAAAGTCATAAGGAAAGAAAGCATGTTTAAAGCATATCAATTCCGGCGCATCCCGATTCGTCTGCTCGTGTTCGTGATTGCACTGACACTTTTGGGCGTTACGGTGGTCGGCAGCGCCAAAGAATCCGTTCAGGACAAGCAGGTAATGGGGATGGCATTGGGTATTTTCGTCATGCTGGTGGTTGCCCTGATTGATTATAATTTCATCTTAAAATTCAACTGGCTGATCTATGTGGGGAATATCGGCATGCTGCTGGTTGTGCGGCTGACCTCGCTTGGCGATTCGGCTTTGGGCGCGCAGCGATGGATTGACATCGGAGGATTTCGTTTTCAGCCTTCCGAGGTATCCAAAATTTGCATTATTTTGTTTTTTGCCTGGTTTTTTGGTAAATACTATGAAAAAATCAATACGGTTCGGATGATTTTCTTGTCGGGTGTGCTGATTTTTATTCCCTGGTTTTTGATCTGGAAACAGCCGGATTTGTCTACCAGTATTGTCACGGCCTTGATTTTCCTCGCAATGTTGTTTCTCGCAGGCTTGAGCTATAAGATCATCGGCGCAGTGCTGGCAGTGGCCATTCCGGCGGGAGCAATTTTTATCGCCCTGATTTTACAGCCGGATCAGAAGATCTTACAGGGATATCAGTACACGCGAATCATGGCCTGGCTGCAGCCGGAGAAATATGCGCAGGATGCCTACCAGCAGCAGAACTCGATTATGGCGATCGGTTCCGGCCGGCTGTGGGGCAAGGGGTTGTACAACGACGCCGTATTTTCTGTCAAGAACGGAAACTTCATACCGGAGCCGCAGACAGATTTTATCTTTGCCGTAGCCGGAGAGGAAATGGGCTTTGTCGGCGCCGCGACGATTTTAATTTTACTTTTATTGATTGTATTGGAGTGCATTTTGGCCGGGAGAAGGGCAAGAGACTTGCAGGGCAGGCTGATTTGCGGGGGAGTTGCATCTTTCGTTGGATTTCAAGCTTTTATCAATGTCTGTGTAGTAACAGGTTTAATGCCCAATACCGGACTTACGCTGCCCTTTGTCAGTTATGGTCTGACCTCACTGGTCAGTCTCTATATTGCCATCGGGCTGGTCATAAATGTTGCCATTCAACCGAATATACACAGAATAGGGGATGATTTACTATGAATGTAGGACTAATCGCACATGATTCAAAGAAGAAATTGATGCAGAATTTTTGTATTGCTTATCGAGGCATTCTTTCAAAGCATGGTCTGTACGCGACCGGAACCACCGGCCGCTTGATTGAAGAGGTTGCCAATCTCTCCGTCCACAAATATTTGGCGGGGCATTTGGGCGGCGCTCAGCAGCTGGGTGCGCAGATTGAGCACAACGAGATGGACATGGTGATTTTTTTGCGGGATCCTTTGACGCCAAAATCCCATGAACCGGATGTGAACCATGTAGTGCGATTGTGTGATACCTACAATATTCCGTTAGCGACCAATCTTGCAACCGCGGAATTATTGGTCCGCGCATTAGACAGAGGAGATTTAGAGTGGCGTGAAATGTATCGTTAAAAAAGTCCAGGCGGCGCTTTTGGCCATATTCTTAACCGCAGGTGTCATCGGATGCGGTTCCGAGGTACGGTTGGAAGAACCATATGATTTATTTGAGACAACACAGCAATATATTCCCATCACGGATCAGCGGGAGCGTGCAGAAGACAGCAAGGAGGACGGTGCTGCTTCCGATCAGACAGAGGATACTTCAAGCGGTCAAAACGGCGGAAGTAAGGAGGATTCGACAGACGATCCAGGCGCATTTTTTGCTCAGAAGCTTTGTGTCGGCGGCAAGGAGAACACGACGGCAGAGGGCATCACCGAAGAGCTGTCTTATGCGGCAGGGCTGTTTGATTTGACGAATCTGACCATTCCTTATGCCCGCAATATTTACGAGCAGGTGTACCCGGCAAGCACTACGAAGGTCTTGACTGCTTATGTGGCGCTGAAATATGGGGATCTGACGGCCAAAGCCACAGTCAGTGAGGCGGCGCTGCAATTGGAAGAGGGGTCCAGCGTCAGCGGCCTTGCGGTGGGAGATCAGATTGACCTCAATCAGCTGCTCTATGGTTTGATTCTCTGCAGCGGCAACGATGCGGCCAATGTGATTGCGGAGCTGGTTTCCGGGAGCACTGAGGAGTTCGTCAAGCGCATGAACGAGGAGGCGAAGGCGCTTGGCGCCACAAAGTCTCACTTTATGAACGCGCATGGACTGCCGGACGAGCAGCATTATACCTGTATTTATGACTTGTATCTGATCCTTGAAGCGGCAATGCAGGATGAACGCTTTCGCCAGATCCTCAATACCAGCAGCTTTACGGCCGAATATGTCAACAGCCAGGGCGAGCCTGTGACAAAAGAATGGGAGACCAGCAATCTCTATCTGAAGGGAGAGAAAGAAATCCCCCAGGGAATTACTGTGGTCGGCGGAAAGACAGGCACCACCCTCGATGCCGGCAGCTGTCTTGTGCTTTACAGTGAGACAGAAGCAAAACGTCCGTATATTTCGATTGTGATGAAGGCGTCGAACAAGGATGAATTGTACCAGCAGATGACGGAGTTGCTGAATTACAGCTTGGTCAGTGGCGGATAAGCTATGCACAGCCCAGGAGTGAACCGCAGCGACAATCGCGTCTGTATGAAAAAAAATTGCAATTAATGATTGAATTTTCTGTAAATATGATCTATAATTATGCTATAAAAAGAAGCGATTTTGTTCATAAGTGACGATTTTTGAATAAGCGCCAAAGACTAGGAGGAGATTGCCATGATACAGATTATTGCAGGAGAAAAGGGAAAGGGAAAAACAAAGCATCTATTGGAGCGGGTCAATGAAGCAGTGAAATCAGCCAATGGCAGTATTGTATATCTGGATAAGAGTTCCAAGCATATGTATGAATTGAGCAACAAGGTTCGTTTGATCAACGTATCCGATTTTCCGATTTCCAATTGTGATGAATTTTTAGGATTTTTGAGCGGAATCATTTCCCAAGATCACGATTTAGAAGAGATGTATTTGGACAGCTTCCTCACCATTTCTTCCGTAAAGGACGAGGAGTTAAGCCACGCGATCGAGCGGCTGGATATTATCAGCGGCACGTTCCATGTGAACTTTATTTTAAGCATTTCCAAGAATGAAAATGATCTTCCGGAATGTGCCAAGGCCAAGATCAGTGTTTCCTTATAATAAGTAGAACCAATACATACAAGATGAGCAGTCATTGACCATACACGGTCAATCATGATAGACACAGGGGAGAAGCTGTTAGAAAAAGAAGGATTCTGACAGCTTTTTCCCTGTGTCATATCTCTGAATTCTGATCAGAGCGTTTGTTTCAGATTAAGCCTGTTCCATCGAACGAATGCGGCCAAAAGCGCTGATCAGATAAAGACCGCCGATCCCAACCAGTGCATAGATGATTCTGCTTAACCATGACATTTCTCCAAACAGGAAAGCGACCAGGTCGAAGCGCAGAAAACCGATCAGCCCCCAATTGACAGCGCCGATGATTACAAGTGCTAACAGAGTATAATCAAGTCCTTTTGTATTCATGTTTGATACCTCCTTTGTATTATAGTATTGCAGAAATTCCTCTTTTCATGTTGGTAAAAAGTGGCAGCATTGAGGATCACAGATAGGATGGCAAAAGAGTGGCAAAAAAAAAGAATCGTAAAATTGTAAAATATCGAAAACCATTACATATTAATATTGGCGTCATCGTATTTATATTTATATTCATATATATAGTATATTATGTATACATCTTTTTTACTACAAAACATATTTCCGTTTACGAGGTCAGCCAAGGGACGATTGCACAGAATACCACGATGCAAGGGTTCATTTTGCGAGACGAGACTGTCTATCATACCGATGTCGGCGGATATATCAACTATTATTGTAAGGACGGTTCCAAAGCCAGCGTTGGAAGCTCGATCTATTCGGTAGACGAGAACGGTGATTTTTATCAGCAGATGGCAGCCGCAAACAATGGACAATTGCTGCTCTCAGACGAAGCGTATCAGCAGCTGGAGGGAGTGGCAGATCAATATCTCGCCGGCTATTCCGACGTAAATTTTCGTCAGGTATATCAGTTTAAATATGATATGGAAGGAACGCTTGTGGAGATTTTCAATTCTGCCGCCCGCCAGGAGCTCGGCGATTCCGCAGCTTCTGACGGCAGCGGTCTTCACATTCGGCGGGCGGAGGCTCCCGGCGTGGTCGTATACAGCGTCGACGGGTTCGAGGAAGTGACGATCGAGAGCTTTACACCGGCCCTGTATGATCCCCATTCCTATGAGAAGGAAAATTTTTTGAAACGTCAGACCATAGCCGCAGGAGAAGCTGCCTACAAAATGATCAACAGTGAGACGTGGCAGATCGTAGTCCCGATCGACGATGCGCTGGCCAAGGAATTGGAAGAGGTCGAGAACGTGAAAATTTCTTTTAAAAAGGATCATTCTACCGCCTGGGCAGCATCGAGTTTGATCACGCGGGAAGAGAAGCTTTATCTGGTACTGGAATTGCAGAACTCGATGATTCGTTTTGCTTCGGATCGTTATGTAGAGCTAGAGCTGCTTTTGACGGATACGTCCGGTTTGAAGATTCCCAATACGGCGATCACGGAAAAATCGTTCCTTACAGTCCCCAAGGATTATATTACCACGGATGAAGAGAGCGATGAAACCGGTATCCTTCTTCTGCACACCGACAAATCAGGAAAGACAAAGGAGGTCTTTACCGCAGTTACATTGTTTTACGAGACGGAGGAAAGCTATTACATTGATTCCGGGTCGATTCATCCGGGCGATACCATTGTCAAGCCGGAGTCGAGCGAGCATTACATTTTGTCGAAACAGGAGACCTTGGAAGGGGTCTACAACATCAATCGCGGCTATGCGGTATTCAAACGGATTGAACGAATGTTTGCCAATGAAGAGTATACGATTATCAAAAGCGGAACTTCGTTTGGCATTGCACTGTATGACCATATCGCGCTTGACAGTACGGCCGTACAGGAGAACGACATTATACATTAGGAGGATGAACCATGTTAGTGGAAAATTTAGCACAGGTACAGGCGCAGATTCGCAAGGCATGTCAAACTGCCGGCCGAACGGAATCAGAGGTTACGTTGATTGCCGTCAGCAAAACAAAACCGGTTTCGATGCTAGAGGAAGTATATCAGGCGGGAATCCGGGAATTTGGCGAAAATAAGGTACAGGAATTGACACAGAAGCAGGCGCTTCTGCCAGCGGACATTCGTTGGCATATGATTGGACATTTGCAGCGAAATAAGGTAAAATACATTGTTGGCACCGTGGCGTTGATTCATTCGGTGGATTCTCTGCGCTTAGCCGAGGAGATCAGCAGCCAGGCCGCAAAGCGGCAGATTTGTCAGGATATTCTGGTGGAGGTCAATATTGCAATGGAGGAATCCAAGTTCGGCATTGCCAGGGAAGAAGCGATTGCCCTGGTGGAAGAAATTGCCAGGCTGCCGCAAATCCGGGTCTGCGGCCTGATGACGATTGCTCCTTTTGTGGAAAATCCCGAAGAAAACCGCCTGTATTTTCGCAAAATGAGGGAATTGTCTGTTGACATCGCCCGTAAAAACATTGATAATGTAAGTATGGATATTTTGTCTATGGGAATGACCGGTGATTATACGGTGGCGATTGAAGAAGGTGCGACCATGGTGCGTGTGGGAACCGGTATTTTCGGGGAGAGAGATTATCAGACGAAGTAGTATGTCCGGGGGAAGGATATACCAGCGTGTGCAAAAAAAGCCGATGCACCGACGCCGTCAGGCGTAAATGACCGAATTAAGGGAGAATGATCATGGGCGTATTAGATAAATTTTTAAATGTAATGCGGTTGAATCCGGACGACGATGAGGATGATTTTTACAACGAGGATTATTACGATGAAGACGACGATTACGAAGAAGAGAAGCCGGTAAAGAGAAGACGTAAGGAGAAAGAGCCGGAGGATGATTTCTTTGAGGATGACCGCAAGGGTTCCGCCGCCAAGGAAAAGACCGTCAAGACGACACCGAAGGTGACGCCGATGCGCCCGCGCAAGCAGGGAAACGGAATGGAAGTATGTGTCATCAAGCCCAGCTCCGTTGAGGATTCACGGGAGATTACCGAGACGCTGTTGATGAATCGGACGGTCGTACTGAATGTGGAAGGGCTCGATTTGGAGATTGCGCAGCGTATTATTGATTTTACCTCCGGCTCCTGTTTTGCCATCAGCGGGAATCTGCAGAAGATCTCGAATTACATATTCATCATCACCCCGCCCAACGTTGATATATCGGGAGACTTTTTGAATATCGTAGATACATTTGACTCCACGCTCAAAAAAGATTTTTGACGGTCAGGAACTGACAGCACGATCGAACAAGGCTTGGATGCACCGCGCTTTGCAGCGGACAAATGATTTGGATGAGGGCTTATGACACAGGAAGAGACCATGCTTGCCAAACGGCTGGAGGATTTATCGAGACGGGCCGATCAAAGGGGCATCGCTACGTACAGTGATTTTCTCAATTTGAATGAACAGAATATTTTCCATACCACCATCCCAAAGCTTTATAGCGGCTTTCAGATGTTTGGCGGATATGAATGTGCAGAGCGTCAGATGATAGCATTTTTACCTGATGCTCTTTTTCCCGTGGATTTTCCGCTGGTCTGTTTAAAGATTGCGCCGCTCAACCGGCGTTTTGCCGATCTGCTCAATCACCGGGACGTGTTGGGCAGTCTGATGAGTCTGGGGATTGAACGCGCCAAGCTGGGCGACATCCTGATTGAGGAGACGCAGATTTACTTGTTCTGTCACACGATGGTCTGTGATTATCTGTCCGAAGCGCTTACCAGAATCCGTCATACCTCGGTTACGGCGGTTCGTATGCAAGGAGAGATTCCCAAGCTTCGTCCCCATACGCAGCCGTGCAGCGGCATCGTTTCTTCCAATCGACTGGATGCATTGATTGCACAGATGTGCGGCATTTCCCGCAGCCAATCTGGTGACTTGATTAAAAGGGGCAGCGTGTTCATCAATGGTCGGATGGCACAGAGTGCGAGCGTCAGCTGCAAGCCGGGAGAGATTTTGTCTGTGCGGGGGACGGGCCGTTTTCGCTTTCTGCAGACGTCCGGTGAGACAAAAAAAGGAAGAATGAAAATACAATATGAAAAATATCTATAAGGAGCATTTATGAGTAAATTACTTTCCATCAGCTACCAACAAAAGCCTTGTTATGAGATTCATATCGAAGAAGATTTTTCGATGTTGCCGTCCTTGCTTTGCGCTCTGGGCTATGGAGCGACAAAAAAAGCCTGCATCCTTACGGACGATCACGTTGCGCCTTTATACGGGGAAGCATTGCAGGCGCAGCTGCAGGAAACGTTTCAGCTCTGCACGATGCATGTGATTCCGGCGGGAGAGGCGCACAAGAACACCGATACGGTAGGAAAGGCATACGAGCATTTGATTTGCCATGGCTTCGACCGCAAAGACGTTCTGATTGCGCTTGGCGGAGGCGTGGTCGGCGATCTTTGCGGCTTTACGGCGGCCACTTACCTTCGTGGCATTGATTTTGTGCAGATTCCTACGACGCTGTTGTCGCAGGTGGACAGCAGCATCGGCGGCAAGACCGGCGTAGATTTTATGCAGTACAAAAATATGGTCGGCGCATTCTATATGCCAAAGCTGGTATATATGAATCTCTCTGTGCTGCATACGCTGCCAGAAGAGCAGTATTGTTCCGGTATGGGTGAGATTTTAAAGCATGGTCAGATCAAGGATGCTGCGTACTTTCACCAGACTGCCGCGGACTGGGAACGGATTTTAAAGCGGGAGCTTCCGGCTGTGGAGCAGATGATCTACGGCAGCTGCCTGATCAAGGGCGGCGTTGTAGCGCGCGATCCCAAGGAACAGGGAGAGCGCGCGCTGTTGAATCTCGGCCACACCATCGGTCACGCGATCGAGAAATTGTCAGATTTCCGGCTGTTTCACGGGCAATGTGTCTCGCTGGGAATGGTCGCAGCCGCTTATCTTTCCAGTCGTTACGGCACCTATTCGTCCGAGCAGCTGCGTCAATTGGAGGAGATTCTCGCACGCTTTCATTTGCCGTGCCGTCTTCAAAATCCCGGCTTTACCCCGGAGGAGGTATTGGCTGCGACCCGGATGGACAAAAAAATGGAAGCGGGAAGAATTAAATTTATCCTTTTGAAGGAACCGGGCGAAGCGTATAGCACGAAGGAATTGAGCGACGAACAGCTTCTGGACGGCATTCGTTATCTTTTTTGCTAAAGCGAATCGTACTGTGATGGGAGGAAGTATATGAGTCAAAAAAAGCAGTCCATCCTTGCCATATTCGCTCTTGTGCTGCTGGTATGTTTCGACCAGGCGTCAAAGCTCTGTGCGGTATTTCAGCTTTCACCAGAGCATGGCGGGGCGGATCTGATTCTTTGGCAGGGCGTGTTTCGCCTTCATTATCTGGAAAATCGAGGAGCGGCCTTCGGTATGATGCAGGGCCGAAAGCTCTTTCTTGTGATCACGACGCTGCTCATCGTAACGTTGCTTTGTCTGCTCTATGTTCGCCTGCCAAAGGAGCCGCGCTTTTTGGCGCTTCACTGGTTGATCGTTTTTTTGCTGGCAGGCGCCCTGGGAAATTTTATCGACCGCATGCGTTTGGGCTATGTGATTGACTTTTTCTATTTTGAGCTGATTGATTTTCCAGTGTTCAATGTGGCGGATCTCTATGTCACCTGCTCTGTCCTGGTCTTTGTCTTTTTATTTCTGTTCTATTATAAAGAAGAGGATCTGAATCGCATCTGGCCGGGAAAAGAAAAGCAAAGGAAGCAAGGATGATGGAAGATTGGATGGAACAGCAATTTGCAATCGAAGTGTCGGACGCCGGGGAGCGTCTGGATAAATATTTGGCGCTGATTTATCCGTCTCACTCCCGCTCGTTTTTGCAGAAGCTGATCAAGGACGGACAGGTGCTGGTCAACCGAACGGCGGCCAAAGCCAGCTATCGGGTGGAAGCGGGGGATTTACTGGAAATTACGATTCCCAAAGCGCAGGAGGTGGCGATTCTGCCGCAGCCGATTCCACTCGATATTTTGTATGAGGATGCGGACGTGCTGGTGGTCAATAAGCCCAAGGGCATGGTCGTTCATCCCAGCGCCGGTCATTTCAGCGATACCCTGGTCAATGCGGTGCTGTATCACTGCAGGGACAGTCTGTCCGGCATTCAGGGGGAGATTCGTCCGGGGATTGTACACCGGATTGATATGGATACGACCGGAGCCTTGATTGTCTGCAAAAATGACGCGGCGCATCTGAATATTGCACAGCAGATCAAGGAGCATTCTGTGACCAGACGTTATCGCGGGATCGTTCGCGGTTGTGTCAAAGATGAAGCTGGACGCATTGAGGCGCCGATTGGCCGCCATCCGACCGAGCGGAAGAAAATGGCCGTCAATGAACGCAATGGAAAAGCAGCCGTCACCCATTACCGCGTATTAAAGCGTTATGAGAAGCATACGTATATGGAGTTTGAACTGGAAACCGGCAGAACACATCAGATTCGGGTGCATATGGCAAGCATCGGCCATCCGCTTTTGGGGGATGCGCTGTACGGAAGCGGTAAAGCGCGTTTTTCCTTGCAGGGTCAGACGCTCCACGCCATGACAATTGGGTTTATACATCCGACCAGCGGTCAATACCTGGAGTTTGAGGCGCCTTTGCCCGCATACTTTCAGGAGCTATTGACGAAAAATCTCTAAAATTGTGTATACATTTTAGCAATTTCATGCTATAATAATAAAAATTGTTTTGATTCACAGCTCTTATGCCGGATCTTTATGGTTTGTCCGGCACAGCAGTTGAACGGATTTGAGCGATGACCCGTAAGCAGTAGGAGCGGAAAGGTGGGAATTCATATGAGTAATTACGTTATAACAATCGGCAGAGAATATGGAAGTGGGGGCATGGACGTTGGCAGAATGCTTTCCGAACGCCTGGGAATCAAATGCTACGACAAAGAACTTCTGCAGCTGGCAGCCAAAGAGAGCGGTCTTTGTGAAGAGATTTTTCATAATCACGATGAGAAGCCGACGAACAGCTTCTTATATTCCCTGGTTATGGATACGTATTCGGTCAGCGGCTATACGGCTTCCTCTTATCTCGATATGCCGCTGAATCATAAGGTTTTTCTTGCCCAGTTTGACAGCATTAAGAACCTGGCCAAGAAGGAGTCCTGCATCATCGTCGGGCGGTGTGCAGACTATGCGCTGGCGGAACATAAGAATTGTCTCAGCGTTTTTATTCACGCCTCTGAGGAATTCCGCATCAAGCATTTGTCGGATACGTATGGCTGGACGCCTGAGAAATCCAGAGATATGATGTACAAGACAGATAAGAAGCGTGCCAGCTATTACAATTATTATTCCAGCAAAAAGTGGGGCGATGCCAGAAGCTATCATCTGTCGTTGGACAGCAGCCAATTGGGCTGGGAAGGCTGTGTAGAAATGATTCTCAAATATTTAGAGCTTCGCAAAATGAGAAGCTAGCGCATGTCTGAAAACGCCTGCAGGCAGGATACACACCTGCAGGCGTTTTTTCATTCCTTGTGAAAGATACTGCCGGAAAAGCTCCCTGCCAGCCGCCGCCTTTCGTCGTCAGTGGCCGCATAATGCTGCCTGGTAGTCTCCACGCTTTTGTGCCCCAGCGCGTCCGCCACCAAATAGATATCACCGGTCTCTTTATAGAGGTTGGTGCCATAGGTGCTGCGAAGCTTATGCGGTGTAATTTTCTTATTGATCTGAGCGGTTTCACTGTATTTTTTGACCAGATTTTCAACGGCACGGGTCGTCAGACGGCTGAATTTCAGGGAGAGAAAGAGTGCGTCCGCATGCTGAGCGCTTGCCCTGGCGGCAATGATATCCCGTTCCAGCTCTAAATATTCCATCAAGGCGGCAGAAACCTCATCGCCAAAATAGACCGTCGATTCATTTCCTCCTTTGCGAACCACACGAATGCAGTTATACTTGAAATTCACGTCCTTGACGTTCAGTCCCACCAATTCCGAGACACGGATTCCGGTTCCCAAAAGCAGTGTCAGAATGGCTGTATCGCGGTACTTGGTCTTCTCATGCAGCGCTCGCTGCCTGGCAGTCATTGAATCGCCGCATTCCGCCGCGTGAATCAGGTCCGCAACCTCATCCTTGTCGAGATGGATGATATTTTCCTTGTGTTTTTTGGGAGTATCAATCATGGAAGGGGCATTGCTCGTGATATATTCCTTCTTATAGAAGTAATTGTACATCGTGCGAAGCGCCGATAATTTTCTTGATTTTCCTTTTTCTCCGTTGGTCTTTTCCGTTCCGTTCTCATTTTCATAGAAAGAAAGATAGGCCAAATATTCCTCAATATCCGTCGTGGTCAGCTGATCGAGCAAGGTGATGGGAATCTCGTGCATTGCCATGCGATACGTTGGATTGCTCTGCTGAATAAATTGAAAAAACAGGCGCAAATCATAGGCATAAGCCAGCCGTGTGCGCGACGAGGTATTGCGCGTATCGAGATAACGGAAATAATCGCTGCAGAACTTCGGCAATTCCTTCAATAAAGCGTTTAATTTTCGTTTGTTTTCAAGATTGATCTGATCGCTGTATTCCATGATAAAGCTCCTTGAGAAAAATGACATAAACATCGAATCGAACCGATAAGCAACGTCGTGATCACAAGACCATATCACTTCGCAAAATCAACATTTCGCGAAGTGATAGATTACACGCATCCAATACTCTTTCACCGAAACATCCTTTAATAAACGGGAAACCAACGATCATCAAAGCCGCTCTGAATCCAGAATCACCGTAAAGGGGCCGTCGTTGCAGAGAGAAATTTTCATATCGGCGCCAAATTCTCCGGTTTCAACAACGGGAATTTGTTTCCGGCAGCCATCAATGATATATTCATACAACGACTGTGCCAGCTCTGGCGAACCCGCCTGCAGAAAGGACGGACGATTGCCTTTTTTGCAGTCTGCATACAAGGTAAACTGTGAAACAAGCAATAATTGGCCGTCCACATCCTTTAAGGCCAAATTGGTCTTACCATTTTCATCTTCAAAAATCCGCAGGCCAATCAGCTTTTTCATCATCTGGTCGGCAATCTCGGTTGTATCATCTCCAGAGATTCCGATCAGAACCAGAAATCCCTTTTGAATCGCTCCATGTACCGTATGGTCAATGGTTACAGAAGCCTCTGTAACTCTTTGGATCACAAATCTCATAATACTGCTCCTTAAAAATCGAATGATTCTTTCATTTTATTATTTTCACACGCAATATCTGGTATGGACACTTATTCTAAAATCTCGATTTGACAGCTTCTCATGGCCTCCAATGCATTCGCATGGCTCTGCGGCGTCACGCCGGCGCAGCAAGAAGCGTCTACTTGAATGGGCACCTCAGGCAGAAATGCTTTCAGCAGCAAGGCGTTGGAAATCACACAGATATCCGTACAGAGCCCGCATAAGGTGATGGAACGAATTCCTCTTGTATTGTGCGCTTCCTCCAACGCCAGCGCCAGCTCCTTAGAGCCAAAGGTAAGCTTGTCAAAGACAGGCGCATTGCGCTTGACCCGAAGCGCTTCCAGCAGCGGATGAAGCTCCCAGCCCGGCGTTCCTTCGATGCAATGCTCCACCGGCAGCTTCTTCCCTTCCGCCGTGTTGCGATAATCTGTGGTATGGGTATCCCTGGTAAAAATCAACGTACCCTCAAATTCTTCCGCCCGTTTTACAACTGCCGCGACAATTGCTTCTGCTTCCCTGGTGCCCAGGCTGCCGTCGATAAAGTCCTTTTGCATGTCAATAATCAGCAATAAATCTTGTTCCATCAAAGTAAATACTCCTTTCATCCGCCGTAAGGGCGGAAGCTGTATTGGGAAATCGCCTCGGAAATGCGATGCTTCACCAGCCTGGCAATTTCGATCGTCTTTAAGCCGCGATACTCTTCATAATAAAGTGGTTTCAGAAAATGAACCTGTGTATTCACGCGTCCCATGGTATAGCTGTTGAATACCTTGTAGGAATCAATCAAGGCAACCGGAACAATCGGCGCCTTGGCGCGGACGGCGCATTTAAAACTGCCGGGCTTGAACTCACCCATGCGGTTCTTATTGTTGAACCCATAGCCGCCCTCTGGAAATACAATGTACTTCCGCCCTTCTTTGACTTCATGGGAAATCTCACTGATTACAGTCATAGCCTGACGGACATCCTGCGTATCCATGCGTTTTCCCTGCACCAGATCCACGATCTCCCGCACCAAAATGGTATGAGATTTGTCCGCATCCATGACAAAGGAACAAGGCTCCTTATGAGAAATCATAATGCCCAGCACATCATATTTGCCTTGATGGTTGGGATACATCACATATCCGCCTTCCTTGGGCAAATTCTCCTCTCCATACGAGCGGGTATGAATGCGTCCGCTGCGCTTCATCAGGGAGATGGCATGCAGAACCAGGCTATAACGCTTCTTTTCGGTATATTTTTCTGGATGGTTCGCTTGATGCCGCATCTTTGGAATCATATAGGGCGCCCGAAACAGATTCATCAATATTACGTAAAACAGTTTAAACATAGCTTTCCTCTCTCCTTAAACCCATTCTCTATTATAGACAAAAATCCGACAAAAGACAATAAATTACCGTGAAAAATGTTTTGATATTTTCCGAATATGTGTTTGCTTTTTTGCAGGAACTATGCTATAATAAAAATATGAGATCCAAGAGAAGACAGATCCAAAGCAAGGAGGACTTTTTTATGGCATACGGTAAGATCAGTGAGAAACAGAGGGAGATCCTGGAATACATCAAGAAGGAGATCCTCAACAAGGGCTATCCCCCAGCCGTGCGGGATATTTGCGAAGCAGTTCATCTTAAGTCTACTTCTTCCGTTCACGCGCACTTAGAGACCTTGGAGAAGAATGGATATATCCGCCGCGATCCCACCAAGCCCAGAGCAATTGAGATCATAGACGATCAGTTCAATCTGGTTCGTCGTGAGATTGTCAATGTACCGCTCTTAGGACGCGTTGCGGCCGGTCAACCGCTGCTGGCCGTAGAGAATATCGAGAGCTATTTCCCAATTCCTGCCGAGCTGGTTCCCAATTCGGAAGCCTTTATGCTCAAGGTCAAGGGCGACAGCATGATCAACGCTGGTATTTTTGATGGCGATCAGATTCTGGTACAGAAGCAGTCTCATGCCGAGAACGGAGAGATGGTGGTTGCTCTGGTCGATGATTCTGCTACCGTTAAGACCTTCTATAAAGAAGACGGCCAGATTCGTCTGCAGCCTGAGAACGACACGATGCAGCCAATTATCGTCAAGGACGTAACGATCCTGGGTAAGGTCTTTGGCGTATTTCGGATTTTTTAGATTCTGTCCAAAAAGCCCCGTTCCGTTCGCGTGCAGTTCAGCCA
>CAMULB010000045.1 GCA_947089585.1 uncultured Lachnospiraceae bacterium
CACTCTTCCCCTACACGACGCTCTTCCGATCTCGAGAAAAAGTTTGGCGTGTATGAACATCGCGTACTCAATCGCAAGGTGCCGCTGGTGCGGGGATTTGACGACTGCTTCATGGCGCCGCATTCCCGCCATACGGAAGTGCGCAGGGAAGACATTTTAAAGCATCCGCAGCTGACCATTTTGGCCGAATCCGAAGAGGCCGGGGTATTTCTGCTGCTGGATCAAAACGGCGGGAAAATCTTTGTCATGGGCCATCCAGAGTATGACCGGGTGACGCTGAACAATGAGTATCGCCGCGACCGGGAAAAAGGGCTGCCGATTCAGCTGCCGAAAAATTATTATCCAGATAATGATTGTACGAAGCGTCCCAAGCTGCAGTGGCGCTCCCATGCCAATAATTTGTATACCAATTGGCTCAATTATTATGTCTATCAGCAGACGCCGTATGAGTATATTAATACGGAGGAGATTGTGGGAAAATAGGGCGGATCATCAGGAGCTGGAAATGGATTGAAAGAATGGAAGGCATATGCAGGGCAGCACATGCCTTTTCTTTTTGACTAAATATTCAGCAGATTCGCAATATCAGAAAAATTGATAAGCAAATCATCATAGATATTAACCTTGATAATAGAATCAAAAGGATACGGAACGCTTACAATATTGCCTTCAAAGTAATTGACAGTCACGGTTTTACGGCGCGGATCCACAATCCAGTATTCACGAACACCGGCATTTTTGTAGTAGTAGAGCTTGCGGATATAATCATCCGCCGGATTGCCGGGGGAAACAATTTCAATGATGAAATCCGGAGCGCCGTTGCAGCGTTTTCCATCCAACTTATCCTTGTCACAAATCACCATGATGTCTGGCTGAACAATTGTAAGAGGTTTGTCGGACAGCTTTACATCGAACGGGGCGTTGAATATTTGGCATGTGCCCTTTTTGCTTTTCATGTAGTTGTAGATGATATTGGACAGCTCCATAGATAAGGTTTGGTGTATCTGCGAAGGGCTGGCCAGATCATAAAGAATGCCTTCAAAGACTTCTACTCTTCTTTCCTCTGGAAGAGCCTCGTACTGTTCCAGGGTGATTGTTTTGGGCTGCGGTTGTAATGCTGGCGGCATAGTAGCACTTCCTTTCTGGGTTCGTCCGCTTTTCATGTATCATTGGCTGGCACCTCATGCTCATTGCATTGCCTTCTTATATTTAGTATACACGAAAATATGATAAGCATCAATTAAAAATATGTGAGCGAAAGCGATTCATACACGAATATATGATATTATAGTTTTGCTGTAAATTGTATTGACAGTCAAAATACTTGACAAACAAATAGAATTATCATATACTCAAAAAGTCAAATAGATTTAAATTCATAACAAATGCTGCCGCGAACACGAAGCGCATGTGCGTAAATATACGGGACAGGATGCAATCTGGGTGCGGCAGTGAGCAAATGTGTCCAATCCGGCGCAAACATAAGGGGAATACATATGACAGGAAGAATTTTGGGAACGGGAGCCTGTGTTCCTTCCTATATTATGGATAACAATGAGATTGCGGAAATGGTGGAGACCAGCGATGCGTGGATCCGTGAGCGGACCGGGGTCGTTCGACGTCATATCATCCACGAAGAAACGACCGTATCCATGGCATGCGAGGCGGCAAAGCGTGCGCTTACAGACGGAGCGGTCAAGGCAGAAGAGATTGATCTGATCCTTGTCTCGACGGTTTCCTCCAATGTGATTGCACCCTGTACGGCCTGTGAGGTGCAGCGGGAGTTAGGAGCCGTTTATGCATCCTGCTTTGATCTCAACGGCGCCTGCAGCGGGTTTGTTCTGGCGTACAATACGGCTCTGGCCTATCTTTGCGGCGGAATTTACCGGACAGTGCTGGTCATTGGCAGCGAAAGCCTGTCCAATCTCGTTGATTGGAAGGACAGGGGAACCTGTATTTTATTTGGCGACGGCGCCGGGGCGGTGGTGCTGCGGGCCGAAGCGGGAGACGCCTATCTGCCGGTGACGCATTCCGATGGGGTCAAGGGGGTCGCGCTTGCATGCCAGAGCCGTTTGACTGCGTCTTCAGAAAAATGCTGGGACCATGCCGATTATTATCTGAAAATGGACGGTCAGGCGGTGTTCAAATTTGCGGTCAAGAAGGTGCCGGAGGCGGTAGAGGAGGTACTGGAAAAAAATCATCTGCGCAAGGAAGATATTTCCTGGTATTTGCTTCACCAGGCCAACCAGCGGATCATCGAAGCAGCCGCAAGACGTCTGCGGGAGCCGATGGAGAAATTTCCAATCAATATTCAGGAATACGGAAATACCTCTTCCGCCAGCATCGGGATTCTGCTTGATGAAATGAAGCGGGACGGTCGTCTGCAGAGCGGTCAGAAGATTGTGATCGCAGGCTTTGGCGCAGGATTGACCTGGGCAGCGTCCGTACTGCAATGGCCTTAAAGGACGATTTTGTCATGATACAGGGATTTTTCAGGCGTCGGCTGCTGGATGCTTTGTCGGACAGAGGAAAACGGGATCCAAAAATAAAACAAAATTAAAAGGAGAAAAAAGACATGTTAGAAGAAATGAAAGAATTAATCGCAGAGGGTTTGAATGTGGATGGAGCCAATATTACAGAGGAGACATCCTTTAAGGATGATCTGGGCGCAGATTCCCTTGATTTGTTTGAGCTGGTGATGAGCCTTGAGGACAAATATGAAGTAGAAATTCCATCCGAGGAGCTGGAGCATTTGCTGACCGTGGGAGATGTGATCAAATACATCGAGGAGCACAAATAGAGAGAGGAAAAGCGAGGTTTTGGACATGCAGACAGAAGTAACCCGATTGTTGGGAATTGATGTGCCGGTGATTCAGGGCGGCATGGCTTGGGTGGCGGAGTACCATCTGGCTGCGGCCGTGTCGAATGCAGGCGGCTTGGGACTGATCGCGGCGGCCAGCGCACCGGCCGACTGGGTCAGAGATCAAGTGAGAAAAACAAAGGAGCTGACCGATCGTCCCTTCGGCGTCAATATTATGCTGATGAGCCCTTATGCAGATGAGGTGGCGCAGGTAATTGCAGAAGAGGGGGTGCCGGTTGTCACAACTGGGGCCGGGAATCCGGAAAAATACATGGCGATGTGGAAAGAAGCCGGCATGAAGGTGATTCCGGTGGTTGCTTCTGTCGCCCTTGCGAAGCGTATGGAACGCAGTGGAGCAGATGCGTTGGTGGCGGAAGGCTGTGAAGCCGGCGGGCATATCGGTGAAAATACCACGATGGTGCTTGTGCCGCAGATTGTGGATGCGGTCGGAATTCCGGTGATTGCGGCCGGAGGAATCGGCGACGGCCGGGGCATTGCAGCTGCCTTTATGCTGGGCGCCAAAGGCGTGCAGATGGGGACGCATTTTGTGGTGACAGAAGAATGTCAGGTGCATGAAAATTATAAAGAGCGGATTCTCAAGGCCAAAGACATTGATTCAAGAGTGACCGGAAGAAGCACCGGGCATCCGGTGCGGGCGCTGCGCAATGCGATGACCAAGGAGTATCTGGAGCTGGAAAAGAAGGGCGCGAGCTTTGAAGAGCTGGAGCAGCTGACGTTGGGCGGACTGCGCAAAGCAGTGGTGGAAGGCGATGTGACAAACGGCAGTGTAATGGCTGGACAGATTGCAGGCTTGGTCAAGGAACATCTGACCTGCAAGGAGCTGATTGACAAGTTGGTCAAAGAGACGGACGCATTAATCGGAGGCAAAGGATTTTATGAGTAAGACGGTATTTCTTTATCCGGGACAGGGAGCGCAAAAGGCCGGAATGGGCAAGGATTTTTATGAGAACAGCGCACATGTAAGGGAGATTTATGATCGGGCCTCCGACGCGCTGGGACTTGACCTAAAGGCGCTTTGCTTTGAGGAGGACGAACGGCTGGATTTAACGGAATATACACAGGCAGCAATGGTGACGACTTGTCTTGCAATGACGCGGGTGGCCGAGGAAGCGGGACTCTGCGCCGATGCAGCGGCAGGCTTAAGTCTGGGTGAATATGCGGCGATTGCGGCCGCGGGCGGAATGTCGGATTTTGACGCCATTTGCTTGGTGCGCAAGAGGGGAATTCTGATGCAGAATACGGTTCCGGCCGGCGAAGGCGCTATGTGCGCCGTTATGGCTCTGGAGACAGAGAAGATCGAGCAGGTACTGGAAACGATTGGCGATGTTTCAATTGCCAACTATAACTGTCCGGGACAGATTGTGATCACGGGAAAAAAATCTGCGGTTGAGCAGGCGGCGGAGCAGTTAAAGGCGGCCGGGGCAAGACGCACCGTGATGCTCAAGGTCAGCGGGCCGTTTCATTCACAAATGCTCCAGCCGGCCGGCGAAGCGTTGTCTCAGGAATTGGAGCCGATTGCGCTGGCACCGCTGAAATTTCCTTATATTACCAATGTGGGAGCCAGGGAGATTTCTAAAACGGATGAGATCAAAACGCTGTTGGCGCAGCAGGTCAGTACGCCAGTCTACTGGATGCAGAGCATGGAATATCTGATTGCACAAGGGGCGGATCTGTTTGTAGAAATCGGGCCGGGAAAAACGCTGGCCGGATTTATGAAAAAGATAGACCGCTCAGTCAAGGTGCTCAATATTGAGAAATGGGAAGATGTGGAAAAGACCGTGCAGGCCATCGCAGAGGCAAAAGAAGCATAAAGCTTCAGAGGCGGAGGAAGGAAAGGAAGCATAGATGTTAGAGGGAAAGATTGCAGTTGTGACCGGAGCCTCAAGAGGCATTGGCAGGGCGATTGCCAAAACGCTGGCCGCGCAGGGAGCGTTTGTAGTCATCGGATATCACGGTTCTTTGGAGAGAGCTCGCGCGGTCAAGGAGGAGATTGAAGCGCAGGGCAAAAAAGCCGATATTTATCAGTGCGATGTTGCCGATTTTCATGCTTGTGAAACGTTTATCTCGGATGTGGTCAAGGAACACGGACGCATTGACATTTTGGTCAACAATGCTGGAATTACCAAGGACGGTTTGTTGATGAAGATGTCAGAAGAAGATTTTGATCAGGTGCTCGCTACGAATTTGAAGGGAGCCTTTCATACCATCCGCTTTGCAGGCCGGCAGATGCTGCGTCAAAAGAGCGGGCGGATTATCAATCTCTCGTCCGTGGTCGGAGTCAGGGGGAATGCGGGACAGGCGAACTATGCCGCTTCCAAAGCCGGAGTCATCGGTTTGACAAAATCATCCGCTAAGGAGCTGGCCTCCCGCGGAATTACCGTCAATGCGATTGCGCCGGGATTTATTGAGACGGATATGACAAAGGAGCTATCGCAAAAGGTAAAAGAAGCGTCGATGGCGCAGATTCCGCTCGGCTGTTTTGGCCAGCCCGAACAGGTAGCGGCGGCCGTGGCCTTTTTGGCCTCTGAGGAAGCCGGATATATTACCGGTCAGGTGCTGATGGTAGACGGTGGAATGGGAATGTAGGAAGGAGCAGCAGAATGAAACGACGGGTAGTAGTAACCGGGCTTGGCGCCATCACGCCAATCGGTAATTCGACAGAGGAATTCTGGCAGGGGATTCGGGCGGGAAAAGTAGGAATCGGGCCGATCACCCGCTTTGATACCGCTGATTACAAAGTGAAGCTGGCGGCAGAGGTAAAAGCGTTTGATGCCAAGGAATACATGGATGTAAAAACAGCCAGACGCATGGAGCCGTTTGCCCAGTATGCAGTGGCGGCAGCCAAAGAAGCATTTGCGGATGCAGGAATTGATCTTGCGCAGGAGGATCCTTATCGCGGAGGAGTGATCGTAGGCTCCGGCGTGGGAAGCCTTTCGGTGGTGGAACGGGAATATACGAAGATTCAGACCAAAGGGCCGGGGCGGGTGCACCCGCTTCTGGTACCGCTGATGATTTCCAACATGGCGGCAGGAAATATCTCCATTCAGCTGGGACTTAAGGGAAAATGCACCAACGTGGTGACGGCCTGTGCCTCCGGTACACATTCGATCGGAGATGCCTTGCGGGCAATTCAATATGACGACGCCGATTTTATGCTGGCCGGCGGTTGTGAGAGCTGCATTTGTCCGACCGGAGTTGCCGGTTTTATGGGCCTGACCGCGCTCTCTGCATCAACCGATCCGCTGCGTGCGTCGATTCCGTTTGACCGGGAGCGGGACGGTTTTGTCCTCGGTGAAGGTGCGGGCGTTGTAATGCTGGAGGAACTCGACCATGCCAAGGCGCGGGGAGCGAAAATTTATGCCGAGGTGGTCGGATACGGTGCGACGGCAGACGCATATCACATCACTTCTCCGGCGGAGGATGGCGGAGGTGCTGCCAAAGCAATGATGCTGGCGATGGAAGAAGGAAAGGTGTCCCCGTCCGAGATTGATTATATCAATGCGCACGGAACTGGTACACACCACAATGACCTCTACGAGACGCGGGCAATTCATCAGGCCTTGGGCAGCGCGGCTAAGGATGTGGCGATCAATTCGACCAAGTCGATGATCGGACATTTGCTGGGTGCAGCCGGCGGTGTGGAATTTATTACCTGCATCAAAGCAATCGAAGAAGGCTACATTCATCAGACGATGGGAACACGCGAGGTCGATACAGCGGAATGTGATTTGAATTACACCATCGGCGCGCCAATAGAACGTGCAGTCAATTATGCATTGACGAATTCCCTTGGGTTTGGCGGGCACAATGCCACGCTTCTTTTGAAAAAATATCAGGCGTAAAGGAGCGGTGGAACGATGGAATTTGAAAATCTGATCTCAATCATTCAGGCGGTTTCCGCATCAGAGCTGACTTGCTTTCAATATGAAGAAAAAGGAATCAAATTAAAACTGACCAAGGAGCCGAGAGGAGCAGCCGGCTGTGGTTTGGCGTCAGGCCAGCCGCCTGCAGGAGCAGCATCTGTGGTCGGTTCGGGACAGCCGCCTGCAGGAGTCGCGTTGGCTGAGCAGAGTCAGCTATTGGCAGGAGCAGCATCTGCGGTCGGTTCGGGGCAGCCGCCTGCAGGAGCAGTCATCCAGAGTCAATCCCTTGTGGGTGAAGGTGCAGGCAGCAACGGTCAGGTGTCGCTTCTGTCACAGGAGGGCCGTCTGCAGGTTACGAAAACGGATGCGGGAGCAGTGCAGGCAGGCGGGCAAGCGGATGCGCAGTCGGCGGGCAAGCTGGTACTCTCCCCGTTGGTTGGAACATTCTATGCGGCTCCGGCAGAGGACGCAGAGCCTTATGTCGCGGTCGGTGACACGGTAAAAAAGGGGCAGATTCTGGCAATTGTGGAAGCAATGAAGCTGATGAATGAAATTGAAAGTGAATTTGACGGCGTGGTGGAAGCCGTATTGGTGGAAAACGGCCAGCCAGTCGAATATAATCAGCCGTTGTTTCGTTTGAAATGAGAGGAATCCATATAAATGAATCACTTAAATATAAATGAGATTAAACAAATTATTCCGCACAGGCATCCATTTCTTCTGCTGGATTACATTGAGGATTACGAGCCGGGACAGTATGCCGTCGGGGTAAAATGTGTTTCCTACCGGGAGGATTTTTTTGCCGGCCATTTTCCGCAGGAGCCGGTGATGCCGGGCGTTTTGACCGTTGAAGCGCTGGCTCAGGCCGGTGCGGTGGCCATTTTGAGCCAAGAAGAAAATAAAGGCAAGATTGCATACTTTGGCGGGATAAATAAATGCAAATTTAAGGGAAAGATTGTGCCTGGAGATAAGGTGCGCTTAGAGACCCGCATCATCCGGCAAAAAGGGCCGGTTGGAATCGGAGAAGCAACCGCCAGTGTGGACGGAAAAGTCGTGGTCAGCGCGGAGCTGACCTTTATGATTGGATCGTGATTATGATAAAAAAAATATTAATTGCCAACCGAGGTGAAATCGCGGTGCGCATCATCCGTGCCTGCCGCGAAATGGGAATTGCTACGGTGGCCGTATACTCGACGGCCGATGATCAGGCGCTGCACACAAAGCTGGCAGATGAAGCCGTCTGCATCGGCCCTGCGCCGTCTCAAGAAAGTTATCTGAATATGGAGCGTATTTTGAGCGCGACGATGATTACCGGGGCGGATGCCATTCATCCCGGTTTTGGTTTTCTCTCCGAAAACAGTAAATTTGCCGAGCTTTGCGAGCAGTGCGGCATTACCTTCATCGGCCCCGGATCCAAGGTGATTGCCCGGCTGGGAAACAAGCAGGAGGCCAGAAATACGATGGCGGCGGCGAAGGTTCCGGTGATTCCGGGAAGCAAGGAGCCGATCTATGAGGTGCGTACCGGCGCAGAGATTGCCGCTTCCATCGGCTATCCGGTGATCATCAAGGCCGCTTTGGGCGGCGGCGGCAAGGGGATGCGTGTTGCTCAGAACGAAGAAGAATTTTCTCGCAGCTTTCTTACGGCGCAGAAGGAAGCACAGATGGCTTTTGGCGATCAGACCATGTACATTGAGCACTTTATTCAGGAGCCAAGACACATCGAATTTCAGATTCTGGCAGATTCCTATGGCAATGTGATTCATTTAGGAGAACGGGACTGCTCCGTGCAGCGCAATCATCAGAAGCTGATTGAAGAGGCGCCTTCCCCGGCGCTCAGTGAGAAGCTGCGGGAAAAGATGGGGGAAGCGGCCTTGCGGGCGGCGAAAGCGGCGCATTATGTCAATGCCGGTACGATTGAATTTTTGCTGGAGAAAAACGGCAATTTTTATTTTATGGAGATGAATACAAGAATTCAGGTCGAACATCCTGTGACCGAGTGGGTGACGGGCATTGATTTGGTCAAGGAGCAGATTCGCATTGCGTCCGGGCAGAAGCTTTCTTATCGTCAGAAGGATGTGCGTCTTTCGGGCCATGCCATCGAGTGCCGGATCAACGCGGAGAATCCGCAGAAAAATTTCCGTCCCTCACCGGGAATCGTAAAGGATCTCTATCTGCCGGGCGGCAAAGGCATCCGCATTGATTCTGCGATTTACAGCGGCTACGCGATCCCCCCCTATTATGATTCGATGGTGGCAAAATTGATTGTCTGGGCCAAAAATCGCACGGAGGCGATCGCGAAAATGCAGAGCGCCCTGGGAGAAGTGATTATCGAAGGCATTGACACCAATGTGGATTACCAGTATGAGATTTTCAATCATCCGGCGTATTTGAGCGGTGAAATTGACATCGAATTTATCGAAAAGTTTAATCGTGAATTAATAGGTGAAATCGTATGAAGCTGGACAACATGTTCAAAAAGAAAAAATATTCTCTCTTGAAGCGAAATGAAGAGTCCGATGAGGAGCTTTACGAAGAGAAGGTGCCCCGCCCTGAGGTTCCAAAGGGACTGCTGCGCAAGTGCGGCAAATGCGGCGCCGCCATTATTACGGAGGACGTAAGGCAGGGCGGCTATATTTGCCCTAAGTGCGGCGGATATTTTCGGATGCACGCCGATCGCCGGATTGAATTTGTGGCTGATGCAGGGACTTTTGAAGAATGGGATCAGGGGCTGGCTTCGGTCAATCCCTTAGAGTATCCGGGCTATCCAAAGAAATTAAAGGAGCTGCAGGAAAAGACCGGCCTGGACGAGGCGGTAATCACCGGAAAGGCCAGAATTGGCGGGACAGAGACGGTGCTGGGCGTCTGCGACGGACGTTTTTTGATGGCCAGTATGGGAACCGTAGTGGGAGAGAAGATTACCAGAGCTGTGGAACGGGCCATAAAGGAGCGGCTGCCGGTCGTGCTTTTTGCCTGTTCCGGGGGCGCCCGTATGCAGGAGGGAATCGCTTCGCTGATGCAGATGGCCAAGACGGCGGCTGCTCTTAAGCGTCATCACGATGCCGGTCTGCTCTACATCAGTGTGCTCACCGATCCGACAACCGGCGGTGTGACGGCCAGCTTTGCAATGCTGGGAGATCTGATTTTGGCGGAGCCTCAGGCGTTGATCGGCTTTGCCGGCCCCAGAGTGATTGAACAGACCATTGGCCAGAAGCTTCCGAAGGGATTTCAGCGGTCGGAGTTTCTGTTGGAGCACGGATTTCTGGACGGAATTGTCACCCGGCCGCAGCTGAAGGAGACGCTGGCGCAGATTTTAGCGCTGCACAGCCGTCCGGTGCAGGGGCGGATGTCCAATGACAGTCAACAGGCAGGCAATGGGGCGTTTTATGGCAATCAGCCGGTTGGAAGCCGGACGTCCAATGACAGTCAGCCGGCGGGCAGTCGGACGTCCAATGAGGGTCAGCCGGCAGAAGCGCTGAGCGGATTGAGCGAGAGCAGTGTGCAGATCGCCGGTCTTTTCGACGGCAAAAAGGCCAGAGAGAACCGGGGGGCAAGGACGGAACAGATGGTGCACCTGCCTAAGGAGCCGCTGTCTGCCTGGGAGCGCGTGCTCTTGTCGCGCAAAAAGGAACGTCCGGTGGGAAGCGATTACTTGGCGGGGCTGTTTACGGATTTCGTGGAGCTGCACGGAGACCGGCTGTACGGCGATGACTGCGCCATCATTGGCGGAATTGCCCGATTTCAGGGGCAGCCGGTGACGGTCATTGCCCAGGCGAAGGGAACGAGCACGAAAGAGAATATTCGCCGGAATTTTGGCATGCCTTCTCCGGAGGGCTACCGCAAAGCGCTGCGCTTGATGAAGCAGGCTGAAAAATTTCATCGTCCGGTGATCTGTTTTGTCGATACGCCGGGGGCATTTTGCGGCCTGGAAGCGGAGGAACGCGGACAGGGAGAAGCGATTGCCAGAAATCTCTATGAAATGTCCACGCTTCGGGTGCCGCTTTTGTCGGTGGTGATCGGAGAAGGGGGCAGCGGCGGCGCGTTAGCCATGGCGGTGGCCGATGAGGTCTGGATGCTGGAGAATTCCGTCTATTCGATTCTTTCGCCTGAGGGCTTTGCCAGCATTCTCTGGAAGGACAGCAGTAAGGCACAGAAGGCGGCGGAGGTGATGAAGCTGACGGCAGGCGATTTGCTTCGCTTAGGGGTCGTTGAGCGCGTGTTTACGGAGCCCGCGGATTTTTCGTCAGAAAATGCAGGGAAAGTATTTGATTCGATGGAACATGCAATTGCAGATTTTTTACGGCAATTTCTGCAAAAAAGCGAGGGCGAGCTGTTGGAGGGCCGTTATCAGCGTTTTCGCAGGATGTAATGCGCCCAAAAGAACCGCGAATTTCCTTGAAAAATGCAGAAAAAAGCAAGACGCCAATGCGCTTTTTTACCATGCAGCCGCCTCTGTGCGGCTGTAATCTTTTTGCCGAACAACAAATTAAGCGACGAATTTCGACAAAAAAAATCCTTCGGGGACATGTATCATAAAAACGTTCCGCGAAAAAAAGCCGGGTTTTGACAAAAAAGAAAATGAACCGGCAGCAAAGCAAAAATATTGTCGGATAAGCGAGATACTTTTCTATTGAAACCGGCGGTGCTTACACTTATAATACAAATAGTTTCGTTTTTTGGGAAATTAGCATGAAAAGTAACAGGAGGATTCCGAAATGGAAAAGCTGAACGTGGCAATTGCAGATGACAACGAAAGAATGTTACACTTATTGAGCAATATTATAAAAAGTGATGACGAACTACAGGTAATTGGGACAGCGAAAGATGGAGAAGAAGCGTGTAACATGATTAAGAGCAAAGAGCCGGATGTTGTCCTGCTGGATAATATTATGCCCAAGCTGGATGGATTGGAAGTCATGAAGAAAATCAAAAATGACAGAAATATCAAAAAGCATCCGGCGTTCATCATGATCAGCGCAGTTGGGCAGGAAAAAATTACGGAAGATGCCTTTGCTTTGGGGGCCGATTATTATATCATGAAGCCCTTTGACAACGAAATGGTGCTGGATCGGATTAAAAATATCAAGAGGAGCAGCAACCGTCCGGCAGGTGAGGTGAAGAAGATTAATCCCTATGAGAAAAAGGAAGATTTCAATGAGCGCAATCTGGAGGGAGAGGTCACAGCCATCATACATGAGATCGGCGTACCCGCCCATATCAAGGGCTATCAATATCTGAGAGAAGCGATTATCATGTCCGTGATGGATATCGAGATGCTCAATTCGATTACTAAGATTTTATATCCCACGATTGCCAAAAAGTACCAGACAACACCAAGCCGTGTGGAGCGGGCAATCCGCCACGCCATTGAGGTTGCCTGGAGCAGAGGGAAGATGGATACAATTGATGAGCTGTTTGGCTATACGATCAACAATGGAAAAGGGAAGCCGACCAATTCGGAGTTCATAGCCCTGATTGCCGATAAGATTCGCCTGGAGTACAAGAAGCATAGATAGCCAGACAAATCGCTGTATAGACAGCAAAAACGCGGCCAGAAGAGGAACGGCGCATCTGACGCAGCGTTTATCAGCTGTGAACGGCTATACCGCGACGCGTCATCCGGTATGTGAGACCGATGCTTGCGGCGCGGCATGTATCATCTGTCAATCGTGGCATTGGGACGCGTCATCCGACATCAGGAAGAATTGCTTTTGGGATGCATCATAGTAATAGACGTGATCGGAAAGGAGCTCTTCTGGCAGCAGCTGGGTTTTATTGACCTCCCGAATCATCTGATTAAAGGCTTCCGGCGTCATGTCTTTGGCGGCGGGAACGAGAAGGACTTCATGAATGCTGCTGGGAATGATGTAATAATCCGATTGTGTTTGGGACAAGCAGGCGGGTAGTTCCTCATACAGCAGGCAGGCGGCGCCGTACAGGCGTTGCGTATTGGTCAGCACATACATGGGAAGGGGGGCAGAGAGCTGCTCCTTTTCGATCTCTGGGGCAAGGAACGCAGCCAGGAGATGTGAAAGCTTTTCGCAGCGCAGCGGCAGAAGACGCGGCGTATTTTTTTTCGCCAAAAGATAGAGCTCCTCGCTTTTGATCTGCCAGAGCTTCAGATGGCTGTTTTGAATCAAGATCGTGGCGTTTTTGGAAGGAAGCGAGGGGAGCAGGAAGTAAAAAACAATGGCCAGATCGAGATAAGGAATGTGGGGAATTTGCTCAAGAAGAGCCTGATTTCGCTGCGCATGGATGAGCTTGAAGGCAATGCGGCTGCGAAGCTGGGTAAAATCGCGAAAATACGCAATGTCGATGTTTTCGGACGGACGGTACGTCTGATAGGTTTCCAGGATTTGATGAAAGGCAGCCGAAAAAGACAGATCCTCTGTCATCATTTGCTGGTAGAAGGATTCAAGATAGATCGTGGGCGCGATGTGATAGCCCTCTTCGAGAATCGTCAGGCCGTCCTGGCTTGCGCAGTTGTTCTTGGGGATGGATTGAAGCGTAATGGAAGCATCCGGCGGAAAATGACCCTTTAATTCGGCCAACACCATTGCTTTAAATAATTCGTAAGTCATAAAAACCTCCTGTGTGCTGGATAAGGAATGGACAGGAGCGTTGCTTGAAGATAAGAATGAAGAAAATCCACGCAAGCGCCTTGCGTGGATTTACTGTAACATAGTTTTGTCG
Organism: uncultured Lachnospiraceae bacterium; assembly: GCA_947089585.1. GTDB lineage: Bacteria > Bacillota > Clostridia > Lachnospirales > Lachnospiraceae > 14-2. The sequence continues at coordinate 13,435 of CAMULB010000045.1, forward strand.
GACAGACAACTTATTTTTTCTAAAATTTTTCTAAAGTCAGTTCTAGATTCCATCCGGTCAGGAAACAGCTTTCAAGCACACTCTGGCAGGCTTTAATCGGTAGACTTGATTTCCTTCCAAAGCTCGTTATATTTGGCGGTAGCCGTCTCGTCGAGCGATTTGAGGATTTCGCAGTTGTCGAGTACCTCTTTGGGGGGGAAGATCGTCGTATTTTCCTGTAATTCCGGTTCTAAGGATTCCACCAGCGCCTGGTTGGGCGTTGCATAATAAACATACTCGAAGTTCATCCTTGCGATCTCTTCACGGCAGAGAAAATCGAGAAATTTTTCTGCATTTTCCTTGTGCTTGCAGGTTTTTGGCAAAAACCAGGAGTCGATCCACATGTTAGAGCCTTCATCTGGTACGCAGTAAGCAAGATTGTCGTTCATCTCGATGGCATAGCCGGCTTCACCGGAGTAAACCAGCGCAAAAGCCGCGTTTTCTGCGATCATCTCGTCCTGAGCTTCGTCTACCAGGTAAGAATAAACCAGCGGTTTTTGTTGGATTAAAATTTCCTGCGCCTCTAAGAGCTGAGCCTCGTCGGTGGTATTTAGGGAGTAGCCCTTGTATTTTAAAGCTGCCATAAAGGAGTCGCGCACGGAATCGGCCATAATAATCTGTCCCTTGTACTTCTCGTTCCACAGGCAGTCCCAGGAATGCATATCTGCTTCGTCCACTTTATTTTTGTCATATAAGATGCCGACTGTGCCGAAGAAATAGGGCATCGTATATTGATTGTTCGGGTCGAAGGACTTGGAAAAGTCAAAATAGGTCGGGTCGAGATTGGATCGGTTGGGGATGGCGTCGAAATCAATCTGGAGCGTCTCGCCTTCCCCGATCAGCTTTTCAATCATATAATCGGAGGTGCAGATCAAATCATAGTCGATGGAGCCGGCCTTGTATTTGGTGTACATATTTTCCGGGGTAATATATTCTTCATATTCCACCTGGATGCCGGTTTCCTCCTCGAACAGCTCGATTGCCTTGGGGTCTAAATACTTGCCGTAATTCAATACGGTCAGCTTGTTTTCATCGGAGCCGCCGCCGCATCCGCAGAGAGCGGCAGCAAATAAAGTGCCGGCGGCGAGTGTCAGTAATCGTTTGATCATCTTATTTCCATCCTTTCTTTGGCGAGCTTTTCCTTTCTGGAGGAACCGAAGTTCATAATCAGCAGCAGGATCAGCGCAATAAAAAAGAGAATTGTCGAGAGCGCGTACATTTCCGGGATGATGCCCTTGCGCATCTCGGTGTAAATCATGGTTGAGAGCGTGTTAATGCCGGCTCCCTTGGTAAAATAGGTGACGGAAAAATCATCCAGCGACATGGTCATCGCCATCAGCGCGCCGGAAAACACGCCGGGGCGAATCTGCGGCCAGGTGATTTTGCGAAAGGCGTACCAGGGGGTAGCGCCTAAGTCGAGCGCGGCTTCGTAGGTGTTCTGATTGAGCTGCTTGAGCCTTGGCAGCACATTCAAAATCACATAGGGGACATTGAAGGTGATGTGGGCAATCAGCACCGTGGACATACCAAGCTTGTTAAAGCGGACAAATAACAGCATCATCGAAAGCCCGGTAACAATATCCGCGTTGAGCAGGGGGATGTTGGTTGCGCCCAGCATCAGCGCCTGCTTTTTTGATTTCATTGCATGAATGCCCAATGCAGCGAGCGTCCCTAAGGCCGTAGCCGCGAGGGCGGAAATCAAGGTGATAAAAATGGTCGTGCGAAACGCTTCGGAAATCGCATTGTTCTCAAAGAGCCTTTGATACCACTTGAGCGTGAAGCCGCCCCATACCACACGGGATTTTGAGTCGTTGAAGGAGAGCACAATCAGGACGACAATCGGCAGGTACAAAAACAAAAAGATCAGTCCCAGATAAATTCGCTGTGCGGATTTTTTTACCATACGCCGGCGCCTCCTCCCTCTGGATCGTGGGAGCCCATCAGCGCCATGCTGACAAGGACAAAGACCATCAGCACCAGCGACAGTCCGGAGCCCAGATTCCAGTTATATTCCTGCATAAAGGACTGTTCGATTACATTTCCGATCAAAAGCACCTTGCCGCCGCCTAATAGATCGGAGATGGCAAAGGAGGTCAGGGCAGGGACAAAGACCATGATGATGCCGCTGATCACGCCGGACAAAGACAAGGGCAGGATGATTTTGAAAAAAACGGTTACGCTGCCGGCGCCCAAATCCCTGGCGGCTTCAATTACATCCTGGCCGATGCGCGCCATCGCGTTGTAGATCGGCAGGATCATAAAGGGAAGAAAATCATACACCATACAGAACACGACCGCGGTCGGCGTATTTAAAATATCCAGCGACGGCAGCCCGAAGACGCCGAGTATCGTATTGATCACGCCGTTGTTGCTGAGCAGAAGCTTCCAGGCCAAAATCCGCAGCATAAAGTTCATCCACATCGGAAGGATAAATATAAATACGATTAAATTTTGGTGATTCTTCCTTAAGGTACTTAAGATCATCGCCAAGGGGTAGGAGAGTACCAGACAGACCAACGTACAGAGAAAGGCCAGCTGCAAGGAGAGCAAAAGCGCTTTTCTGTGAATCGGTTCTGCGATGGCGAGGACGTTTGCCAGGGTAAAATCCCCGGCGGAATTGGTCAGGGCGTAGTAGAGGATCATGAACACCGGCAGAAGGATAAAGCCGATGATCCACACCAAATAGGGCCCTGCCAAAAGCTGTCTGCGAAGCTTATTCATTCAGTTCCACCACCCTTTCATCACTGGATTCCGGCTTGCGCATGATCTGAATGTTGTCCGGGGCGATGCGGATGCCCACATGGGCCCCGACCGGATGCATCTGCGTCGTGTGAACCAGCCATTCAAAGCCGCCGGCCATGACGTCGATCTCCCAGTGCACGCCCTTAAAGATCAGCGAGGTGACGTCTCCGGTCAGTTGTCCCGCTTCGGGAGCGACGAGCTCCACGTCCTCAGGACGGATTACCACATCTACGGGCGTGTTCAAAGGAAAGCCCTCATCGACGCAGGGGAATTTGACGCCTAATAGTTCCACCAAGCGATCCTTCGGCATCGTGCCGTCGATCAGATTGCTCTCGCCGATGAAATCTGCGACAAAGGCGTTGGTCGGTTCGTTGTAGATGTCCTCCGGCGTACCGATCTGCTGGATATAGCCCTGGTTCATGACCACAATCGTATCGGACATGGTAAGCGCCTCTTCCTGGTCGTGGGTGACATAGATAAAGGTGATGCCGAGCTCATTTTTCAGCCGGATCAGTTCGTATTGCATATCCTGGCGCAGCTTTAAATCCAGCGCGCCTAAGGGCTCGTCGAGCAGCAGTACCTTGGGCTCGTTGACAATGGCGCGGGCGATGGCAATTCGCTGCTGCTGTCCGCCGCTTAAGGAATCGACGCTGCGTCCCTCAAAGCCGTCCAGATTGACCAGCTTTAAGGCGTATTTGATTTTATCATGGATGTACTGCCTGGATTTCTTCTTAATCTTTAATCCGAAGGCAATATTTTCCGCGATGCTCATGTGGGGAAAAAGCGCGTATTTCTGAAAGACGGTGTTGACCGGACGCTGGTTGGGCGCAAGTGCGGTGATGTCCGTTCCGTCAAAAATCACACGTCCTGCATCGGGTGTATCAAAACCGCCGATCAGCCGCAGGGTGGTCGTCTTTCCGCAGCCCGAAGGCCCCAGCAGGGTAAGGAACTCATTTTCACGGATGTACAGATTCAGGTCGTCTAAGACCATGGTCTTGTCAAAGGACTTTT
>CAMULB010000046.1 GCA_947089585.1 uncultured Lachnospiraceae bacterium
AGAAGGAACGATCAGCGAATTGGAGGATGAAAAGCTCTACCGGGTGGTGGCGGATCTCTACAGCGGTCAGATGCTGGGCGCGGTGAAGGATCAGTCCTATGGCATTCTCTCAATTGTACCCAAGGACAAAGACGGAAATCCGGTGGAGGATTTGGAGGAGCATATCATTTATGACAACGGCCAGGAGGTCAAGGCCTGGGCTGCAATTGCGCGCTATGTAGAGTCTATGGGTGAGTCAGGCGGAGAGATTTCCGAGTACTACAGTCAGGCGCAGGGCCGCAAGGTGATTGACGATGATGCAAGCGTTGGGGCGTTTTTAAAAAATCCCAATAAGATTGCATTGGCGATGGTTGGAATTCTGGTCGGAGTGATTGCGGTTCTTGTTCTCCTCATCATCGTCATAGTCAAGCTGGTGAAGCGCAGGCGCAGAAGAAACAGGCGTTAAATACGATCATTTCAGATTCTGTGCGCGTGTGAACGGCAATGGAATCCAAGCATAATCCGGTGCGTGGACAGACGCAGACGGGCTTCGTTCGCGGGGCCGTTAGAATATAGCGTTCTTACCGCAAACCGATCCAACGAATTGTACTGACCGAAAGGATTACCTGAAGGGGAAGGCATCTCATACAGAAGCTGCGCACGCCAATTTTTTTCCGTATGGCGTGCTGGAGGCTGTGAATTCTGCCCTTGTGCCCGTTTCAGGTACAGGGGCATGCTTGTTTTTAGAAACAGACACGCTCGTTATTTTCCTCGGTCATAAAAAAGAAAGGCGCAAGAATGAACACAATCACGCTGATTGAAAAATTGAATCAAGAGAAGCAGCTGGAAGCAGAGGAATGGGTATTTCTGATTGAAAACCGCGACCAACCGACGGCGGAATACCTCTGTTCCCTGGCCCAAAGGATTCGTCAGCAACGCTTTGGCAATCGGATTTATACCAGGGGCCTCATCGAGTTTACCAATTACTGTAAAAACAATTGTTATTATTGCGGCATCCGCCGGGACAATCAAAAAGCAGAGCGTTATCGTCTGACACAGGAACAGATTTTGGAATGCTGCCGTCTCGGTTACGAGCTTGGATTCCGCACGTTTGTGCTCCAGGGCGGCGAGGACGGATTTTTCGACGATGCGCGGATGGAAGAAATTGTCCGTACCATCCGAAGGGCTTATGCGGATTGTGCAATTACCCTGTCGCTGGGAGAACGTTCTTATGAGAGCTATCAACGACTGTTTGCGGCCGGTGCAGACCGTTATCTGCTGCGCCATGAGACGGCGGATGAGGTTCACTATGGGAAGCTGCATCCCCCGGAATTGTCGGCAGCAAATCGCAAACAATGCTTATACAATCTGAAAAAAATTGGTTATCAGACTGGAACCGGTTTTATGGTCGGCGCACCGGGGCAGACGGCGGAGTGTTTGGCTGCGGATCTTGACTTTATTCGACAGCTGAATCCGCAAATGGTCGGCATCGGCCCCTTCGTCCCCCATCACGATACGCCCTTTGCGAATCAGGCAGGCGGAACGCTGGAGCTGACGTTGTATCTGCTGGCGCTGCTGCGTGTGATGCTGCCCGATGTGCTGCTGCCGGCCACGACAGCTTTGGGTACCATTGATCCCAAGGGACGGGAGCTGGGAATTCTCGCGGGAGCCAACGTGGTGATGCCCAACCTTTCGCCGGTGAGTGTGAGAAAAAAATACGAGCTGTACGACAACAAGATTTGTACCGGGGATGAAGCCGCCGAGTGCCGGCAATGTCTGGCGCGACGGATGGAATCCATCGGCTGTCAACTGACCGTAGAGCGAGGAGATTATCAAGGAGGAAACTGTGATGTATAATGTAATGTCACCAAAAGCAGAGGAATTTATCAGCCACGAAGAGATTTTGGATTGCCTGGCATATGGAGAACAGCATAAAACCGACCGGGCTTTGATTGAGCAGATTCTGCAAAAAGCCCGTCTGCGCAAGGGCCTTTCCCACCGGGAGGCAATTGTGCTCCTGGACTGTGCGCTGGAGGATCTCAACCAGGAGATCTACCGGCTGGCCGAGCAGATCAAGCAAGATTTTTACGGCAATCGGATTGTGATGTTTGCACCGCTGTATTTGTCCAATTACTGTGTTAACGGCTGTGTTTATTGTCCGTACCATGCAAAAAACAAGCATATTGCGCGGAAGAAGCTGACACAGGAGGAAATTGTAAAAGAGGTGACGGCGCTGCAGGATATGGGACACAAACGCCTGGCGCTGGAAGCGGGAGAAGACCCGAAAAACAATCCGATCGAATATATTCTCGAATGCATCAAGACCATTTATGGCATCAAGCATAAAAACGGCGCAATTCGCCGGGTCAACGTCAATATTGCGGCGACAACCGTCGAGGAATACCGTATGCTCAAGGAAGCCGGAATCGGTACTTATATTTTGTTTCAGGAGACGTATCACAAAGAAAATTATCAGAGGCTCCATCCGACCGGCCCCAAGCACGACTATGCGTATCACACAGAAGCCCACGACCGGGCGATGGACGGCGGCATCGACGATGTTGGGCTTGGCGTTTTGTTTGGCCTTAATAATTATCGCTATGATTTTACCGGAATTCTCATGCATGCGGAGCATTTAGAGGCGTACAAGGGGGTAGGCCCCCACACCATCAGCGTGCCCAGGGTGCGCCGGGCCGATGACATTGATCCCGATGATTTTGACGACGGCATTGACGACGCGACCTTTGCCAAGCTGGTGGCCTGTATCCGCATCGCCGTTCCTTATACCGGCATGATTGTATCCACCAGAGAAAGTCAGGCTTGCAGAGAGCGGGTGCTGCACCTGGGAATTTCCCAGATCAGCGGCGGTTCAAAGACCAGCGTCGGCGGCTATGTCGAGGAGGAAGCAGAAGAGGACAATTCCGCGCAGTTTGACGTCAGCGACAACCGCAGCCTGGATGAGGTAGTGAAATGGCTGATGGAGATGGGTTATGTTCCCTCCTTCTGTACGGCCTGCTATCGGGAGGGGCGCACCGGCGACCGCTTTATGACGCTGTTAAAAAGCGGGCAGATTGTCAATTGCTGTCATCCCAATGCCCTGATGACGCTCAAGGAGTATCTGGAGGACTATGCATCGGCGGATACAAAAAAAATCGGCGATGCTTTGATTGAAAAAGAATTGAATACGATCACCAATCCTGTTGTGCGGGACAAGGTGGTTGACTATCTTGCGCATATTCATGAAGGGAAACGCGATTTTCGTTTCTGAAGCAGCAGCCCTGCGCGGTGCGTAAGCGAAGCAGCAAAAGGAAGCTAACGCAGAGCGGAAGTAAAACGGCTGCCAAAAGCCAGAACATGCCTGAGAGCTGCTTTAAGAATATATATGCAAATGAAATGAAAAAAGATTGACAGAATGGATTGGATGTGCTATGAAAGATACATTGAATCAGGAAGGAGTATAAAAGTATGAAACAAGACGACCAGATCCCTTATAAAATTTATTTGCGCGAAAATGAGATGCCGGCTGCATGGTACAATGTGCGGGCGGATATGAAGCAGAAGCCGGCTCCCCTGCTGAATCCGGCTACACATCAGCCTATGGGCAAGGAGGATTTGAGCGCTGTTTTCTGTGAAGAGCTGGTGGATCAGGAGCTGAACGAGACCGACGCCTACATAGAGATTCCGCAGGAGATTCGCAATTTTTATAAAATGTATCGTCCTTCCCCGTTGGTGCGCGCTTACTGTCTGGAGGAGAAGCTGCAGACGCCGGCCAAGATTTATTATAAATTTGAGGGCAATAACACCAGCGGAAGTCACAAGCTGAATTCCGCGATTGCGCAAGCGTATTATGCCAAGAAACAGGGGTTGAAGGGCGTGACCACTGAGACTGGTGCGGGGCAGTGGGGCACGGCGCTTTCCATGGCCTGCTCCTACTTTGACCTCGACTGCAAGGTCTATATGGTAAAGGTATCTTATGAACAGAAGCCCTTCCGCCGGGAAGTAATGCGTACCTACGGTGCGTCCGTGACACCGTCCCCGTCCGAGACGACCGCAGTCGGACAAAGGATTCTAAAAGAGCATCCGGGAACGAGCGGAAGCCTGGGCTGTGCGATTTCCGAGGCAGTCGAAGCGGCCACATCCAATGAAGGATACCGCTATGTGCTGGGCAGTGTGTTAAATCAAGTATTGCTGCACCAATCAATTATTGGCCTGGAGACAAAGCGCGCAATGGATAAATACAATATTACCCCGGACATTATCATTGGATGTGCCGGCGGCGGCTCCAATTTGGGCGGTCTGATCGCTCCTTTTATGGGAGAAAAGCTGCGCGGAGAGAAGGATTACCGTTTTATTGCGGTAGAGCCGGCCTCCTGTCCCAGCTTTACGAGAGGAAAATTTGCGTATGATTTTTGCGACACCGGCAACATCTGCCCGCTGGCCAAGATGTACACGCTGGGCAGCAGCTTTATTCCCTCTGCGAACCATGCGGGCGGCTTGCGCTTCCATGGAATGAGCTCGACCTTGTCTCAGCTCTATCATGACGGACTGATGGAGGCGCGGGCTGTAGAGCAGACGGCTGTATTTGAGGCGGCAGAGCAGTTTGCGCGGATTGAAGGCATTCTTCCGGCGCCGGAGAGCAGCCATGCGATTCGGGCCGCCATCGACGAGGCGATGCGCTGTAAAGAGACCGGAGAAGAGAAGACCATCTTATTCGGCCTGACCGGAACCGGATATTTTGATATGGTGGCTTACGAGAAGTTCCACAACGGGGAAATGAGCGATTATCTTCCTACTGATGCGGAGCTGCAGGCAGGATTTGACGCGCTTCCCAAATTTCCTGGGTGCGAAGGCTAGATCAAGACAGAAGACAGCGGCAGAGCGGCCGCGTGAGAGGATGTGTTGGCTGACAAGTCGGTATGCGGATGTGGCAGCGAGACAGCGGCGCTTTACTCTCAATGCGGCGGCTCTGCCGTTGTCGTATTTTCAGACATGCTAATTTTCCAAATCCGCCGAACTTCCCGTTGCAGGGAAAAGCGAATTTTGCTACACTATATACAAACGAGCTTTTTTGTACCCGATCTGGTGGGTGCATGGAGCGGACGAGGCAGAGATAGAGGAGCGAAAGCATGGGCGCACAGGACAAGATTGAGCGAACCTTAAAACAAATTCATGTAATGTTTTCCGAGGGGCCGATTATTGCGGGGAATCCGGATAAGGTCGTTGTAGATAAAAAAGAAGTATTTGCCATTTTAGAGCAGCTGAATCTGGCCATGTACGAGATGATGGACGAATATGAGGCAACCAGTCAGGCCAGAGAATTGGCGCAGCGCAGGAGCGAAAAGAAGGGGGAGGAGCTGCTCTCACGGATTTCCAAGCAGGCGGACGACGTGTATGCGGCGTCCCTGATCTATACCGATAATGCGTTGAATCAGGTACAGAAGCTGATGGAAGAAGCGATGTCGGCCAGTCAGAGCGCGCTGAGACGTTTGAATGCGGAAATGGAGCGGGAGCGGAAACGGGTAAAGGGAGATCAGCGCGAATTGCAGGCGCAGCTGCGCGATTTCAAGGAGTCAAACAAATACCTCAATATTATTGACCGATACAACAAGGAACGCCAGAAGAAGGAAAAAGAAAAGCAGATTCAGCAGGGGAAAAAAGAACCGGAGAAACGGATTCAAAATGAGGCGAAGCATTATGCGCTAAATGAGATGCCGGAGATTCGGGTCAATCCGGCCTACTTTGAACGCCGCCGCCGCAAAGCGGAGATAGAAGAACGGGATAAGAACGAGTCAGAGGCCACTTTGCAAAGCACAGCTGAGGAGAAGCAGCGCAGCAGTGAAGAAGCGAAAGGAGCGGAAGGAGCAGAGCAGAGAGCAAATGCTTCAACCGAGGCAGAGCAGACCGATCGCCCCAAGCGACCGGAATCAAAGATTCAGGAAGCCGGAGCGGATGCAAAGCAGGAAGGCGATGCCGTTGTGAATATTGAAGAGCTGGAAGGCTTGCTGCTGCTGTCACTGGAAGAAGAAGAGGTTGGCAGTTTTGCCGGTGGAGAAGAGGTCGGTAGTTTTGCCGGTGAAAAAGAAAAGGTCGGTAGTTTTGCCGGTGAAGAAGAAAGCGGCGGTGCAGTCGGAGAAGGAAAAGAGCACGGCGAAACCGATGCGGAAGAGACCAAAAGCGTTTCGTCTGAGGTGGATGCAGAGGATTCCTTCGATTGGAATGAGATTGAACTTGAGGATGATTCGGACGAAGGCTATGCCAAAGCCGCGCGCATCGGGGAGCACTCAACGCGGTTGTCTGCGGCTGACGAGGAGCTTTTGCCGAGCACGTCTTTGAATGAGGATGAGGAGCTTTCCACAATGATGTCCTCGATTGAGGATGAGGAGCTTCCCCCGATGCCGTCTTCGATTGAGGACGAGGAACCAGAGCCATTTGTGATGCCGGAGATCAAAGTGGATCTGGATGCGGAATATTTTAAGTGGCGGGCCCAGGAGCAGGAGGCAAAGAACGGGACAGATGACGCGGCAGAAGAGGACGCTTCTGTGGTGCGAAAAAAGGAACGCCGGTTTCTGTTTGGCAAAAGGTGATCCCTGCTCACATGGATGGGAAAGGGCGTGTGAATTCCGTGGAAGTGGGATCCTGATATTGCTGTGAGGGGGCTGTGATTGACGGGGTGGTGGATCATCCCATATGAGTAACAAAATAAAAAGGGATGATATTTCCACCATCCCTTCTAAGACGCCCATCCGGTTTGGGCATCTTGCGAGAGGCCTGGATGGTTCTGTCAAATACAGTGTATGCAGTCTGTTTGGATTTATGCGCCTATGTCAAGATGTGCAGCCCAGTCCGAGGGAAAATTCATATAACTAAAGTCAAAAAATCCCTTGTATTGATTGAATAGATCCTGGAGATTCCTATAGAAGTTCTGCCAGATCGCATCGGTTGGCCTTAAATATTTCATAGCCAGAATAATCTGATACAGGCCATTGTGCAGCGGCTTTGGAGTCAGCTGGTCAATAAGGAGCAGCTCTGGAAACGTGTTAATCGTCCGGTTATAGATCCTGCTATTATGGGCGCACATGTTACGAAGTACGGAAACAGATTGAATCCATGAGGATAGCATCTGAAGAGAAGGCTTTACCTGCTTTCCACGAGGAGAACGGTAACAGTAATAGGTGGCTAAGACAGAATAGGCGCTGCCCTTTCCAGTTTTTAGATTTTTTATGGTTTTGGAAAGTGTTCCAAAAGACATGACTTCAACGGCAGCCCATAAAGGGATCTCTCCATCGTGATTTTGAAAATGATGTCGTATGAACACATCGTTTGATCGTGTGATTTGAGAGGACAGGGAAGACAGGTTTTGCCAGAACAGCTTTTTGTCAGCGAAGGCTGCGGGAACTGTCAGGATAAGTGCGTCGTTGTAAGTCAGCAGAGCGTCTGACAGTCGGGCACGTAAAGCGACTTCGATACAGGTTGCCATGCCAAAGAGAAGCCTGGATAATGCCATATCAAAATGGTAGAGCTTTAGGATATCAGAAAAGTCTGTGCCAGGGCGATATTGCCTGGAAGCATTGTCATACAGATGGAAGCTGTATTCACGGAGCCGGTAGTAGCCGATCGTGGTCAGCGCAGCGGTGGCTTCCTGTATGGAGGATATGGTCATGCCGGCATCGGTATAGGACTGGAGCTGTTGTGGGATCGTCAGAATCTGTTTGGGATAGGGGTTCATTGGCAGGTACCTCACTGTAAATAAAAGTCCCGCCGGGTTGCGCATGGTAAAACCAGAGGCGTGGCGGGTTCTGTTAGAATCAGTATAGGAGATAAGACGGAAAAAGTCAAGATTTTTTCCTGAAAACTGCCAAATCGCAGAAATAACAGTGAATGCAACACATTCTTATTAAGTTTGGCAGCATAATTCTGCGGTATAATAGATCCATTTTTTCTCTAAAATTCAATAATTCTTAAGGAAATATTATCTGTGAACTTAAAAATCTACCGATATAATGAATTTCAATATAAAATTCCTATATAATTTTGCAGACTGAGCATTTTTCATGTATAATATGATGACATAAGAAAAAAGATGGGAGCGTGCGACATGAAAAATATTTTAGTATGTGATGATGATAAAGAAATTGTGGATGCAATTGAGATTTATCTTCAGCAGGAGGGCTATCATATTCTCAAAGCCTATGACGGAGAACAGGCCCTGGACATTCTGCGGGACAATGAGGTGCATCTTTTGATTATTGACATCATGATGCCCCGCTTGGACGGGATTCGGGCGACCTTGAAGATACGGGAAAACAGCAGCATCCCCATCATTATTCTTTCGGCCAAATCGGAGGATGCCGACAAGATTCTCGGCCTCAATGTAGGCGCAGATGATTATGTCACGAAGCCATTTAACCCTCTAGAGCTGGTGGCGCGGGTGAAATCACAGATTCGGCGCTATACGCAGCTGGGCAATGCGGCGGAAGCCAGCCAGCGGGTGTACCAGGTCGGCGGTCTGATGATCAATGACGATTTAAAAGAGGTTACAGTGGACGGCGAACCGGTCAAATTGACACCGATTGAATACAACATTCTGCTGCTTCTGGTCAAGGATCAGGGAAAGGTTTTCTCTATTAATCAGATCTATGAGAATATATGGAACGAGGATGCAATCGGCGCCGATAATACGGTTGCGGTGCATATTCGCCATATCCGGGAGAAAATTGAGATCAATCCCAAGGAGCCGCGCTATCTGAAGGTGGTGTGGGGCGTGGGCTATAAAATAGAAAAAAGCTGATCATAGACAATTTCCTGTAATCAGCGGAAAGGGGCGAGAATTCAATGAGGAAAATAAGGTATTCTGCCGGAATGAAAGCCGTTGTCATGCTGATGCAGGAAATTTTTGCCGTGGTACTGGTGGTCTGTATCCTGCTTGTATCCACATTGTTCAACCGGAGCATGCTCAAGCCGGGCGATTTGAATAATAGTTCATTTACGGAATCCAAGTATTACGAGGATGTATTTCAGAAGGCCGTTGGCGAGGTTCTTACATTTATCTCCTATAAGAAGCAGTTTGAGACGGACGGTGTTTATAATCCTGCCAAGGCCGTGAATATTATGGCCTATATGAACAGCAATTCTCATAGTGCCAACAGCCGGGAGCCGATCAAAAACAGTGATCGGTTCCGTTATTATCTGATTGATTTGGAGAATTGGTCGAAGGAATATGTTAAGCTTCCGTTTCGGGTGGAAAGCCGTCTTTATCTGGAAGAGGAGGATGTACACCAGGTTCAGGAGGTGTATATCAACGAGGATATTGTGCGGGAATCGGATACCATTGTCCGCAGCTTGAATGAGATGGACGCATCGCTGCAAAAGCAAATTGCCGTACAGGCGCAATATTATTATGGCGGTTATTATGCGATTGAAGAGATTGAGAGCGGAGGAACCGGCGCTGCGAGCGCATCCATCTTTACCGAGGTTTATGAGCAGTCATCCGATCAGGACACCGTTCAGCCGCAAGCACAAAGTGACGGTGGAATCGCCGGACAGTCCTATGAGCAGTCAGAGGGTGGGGCAGAAGAGACGGAGGACACAAAAGGCAGCAATGCGGCAGAGGCTTTGCCGGATTCAGCAGAGGACCGTGCGGGTGAACCGACGCAGGACAAAGACGGCGATTCGGCAGCCTCTGAGAAAAAGGAGGCAAAGACAGAAGAAAAGCTTTTAAAAGAGATCAAGCAGAAGGTAATTGACGGAAAGCTGTTTCAGCTGGAGGGAAAAGAGCTGGCGCTGGTGATCAAGGACTTAAATCTGGAGAATTTTAGTGCCAAAATAGAAAATACCGTTCTGGAAGAAAAATACCTGACCGTAGAAGAGAGCAGCATTGTAAGCGAATTTTTGAGCGATGCGATTACGCTGCAGGAAATGGAATGGATCTATGAGAGTTTGGAATATACGCTGGCTACCATCGGAGAGGAGATCACCGCTTACAAGCGAATGGTAAATCGCTACGAAAAAAATGAATCCAACCTGCAGTTTTGGGTCTATGAAGAGAATGCGAATCAGTATTACAGCAATATGGGAAATGCAGCCTACGAGGATTTTCAGAGCGTCGGCAAAGCCATGGGCAGTTATTTCTATTATAATAAAAATGATATCCGCCTGGACACCAATGTGAACGGGATGGAAGAGGTGTTCTACGAAAAGCTGGAGAGACAAAACGGCGGCCGCAGCAGTATTATATTTGTTGGAATGGACACAACGTTTCCTAAGGAGGATCATTACAAACAGATTATGCAAGAATTTCAGCGGCTCCAGCCCTGGGCCTCCTTTGCGTTCCTGTCGGCGGTGATCAGCGTATTTGGCTGCTTTTTGTGTTTTTTCTACCTCAATTTGGCAGCGGGCCACAGCTGGAAGGGTTCCGGGATTCAGCTCAATCGTTTTGACCGGGTGAAAACAGAATTTTTGTTGGCGGGATTTGTCGGTGTATGCATAGGGGCGAGGGTTGTCGTAGCTCAGATGCGGCTGATGTTTGAAGGCAGTGACTTGGTGGGACTGCTGATTATGGCCGGGGGAATGACCTTCACAATTGTTGCGCTGTTTATGGCATTTTATTTGAGCTTTGTACGGCGGCTGAAAGCGCAGACGCTTTGGAACGACAGCTTTTTTGCCTGGGTTCTGCGGGGAATTGGCAAAATAGTGCGCAACTGGAACCCTTCCGTGAGGATCTTGTTGGCGTTTGGCGGTCATATTCTGATTACATTGGCGATGGCGGTAATTGCACTGACCTGGTCGCGGGAAAAAGGCGTTGTCCTCTTCATGCTAGTTCTGTATTTGCTGCTGTGTGCGGCGGAAGCGCTGGCTTTTTTGCGGGGCGGTGTGCAGAAAAATGTGCTGATGCGGGGGATTCAGAAGATTGCAGGCGGTGATCTGGAGTTTGAAATTGATACGGAACAGCTCAAGGGCGACAATAAAATGCTGGGGGAAGCGATTAATACGATCAGCGAAGGGCTGTACCGTGCCGTGGACGACAGCATCAAGAATGAGCGTCTAAAGACAGATTTGATTACCAACGTATCTCATGATATCAAAACGCCGCTGACCTCCATTATCAATTATGTGGATCTGCTCAAGCGTGAGGATTTGGAAAATGAACGGGCGAAAAATTATATTGCGGTTCTCGACGCAAAATCCCAGCGTTTAAAACAGTTGACTGAGGATTTGGTAGAGGCCTCTAAGATCAGCTCCGGGAACATTACGCTGCAAATTGACCGTCTCAATCTGGTGGAGCTGGTCTATCAGACGGCAGGAGAATTTAACGAGCGTTTTGAAGAGCGAGGCTTGACCGCAGTGACAAGAATGCCGCGGGAGCCGGTGATCATTTTGGCAGACGGCAGGCGGATCTGGCGTGTGCTGGAGAATCTATACAACAATGTCGCTAAGTATGCGATGGAGCATACCAGAGTATACGTAGATATGCAGGTGCTGGAGCATATGGCCTGTTTCTCGATTAAAAATATTTCCGATCAGGCATTGAACATTGATGCCAGTGAGCTAACGGAACGATTTATCCGTGGAGATGTCTCCAGAAGTACCGAGGGCAGCGGTCTTGGACTTTCTATTGCTAAGAATCTGACCAATTTAATGGGCGGAACGTTTGAGATCTATCTGGACGGCGATTTATTTAAGGTGACAGTGACCTTTCCGGTGGCGGAAAAAGAGGTGTAAGGCCGAGAAGCAGGCGGTTCTGTTTACAGGTCGAAGCTATAATCTGAAACGGGAATGTGGGAAAGAGCAAAGGGGCAAAGCGCTTGCTTTTTCCAATTGCCAATGCTATACTTTTCAAGAGCATAAACACATGAAAAATGAGCAGGAGGAAGCATCATGAAATTATATGAAAACGGCGTATATTTGCTGCATGGAGCAGAGCTGCTGGAGGATACCGGCGAGGCGCAGGCGGCGCTTCTGGCGAAGACGGGGAAGGCTGTTTCGCGGGAAGAAGCGGCGAAGCATACCATTGCTTATGGGATTTTGTCGGCCCACAATACTTCCGGCAATATGGAACAATTAAAGATCAAATTTGATAAGCTGACATCCCATGACATTACCTTTGTAGGGATTATTCAGACGGCGCGTGCTTCCGGGCTGGAGAAATTCCCGGTTCCCTATGTGCTTACCAACTGCCATAACAGTCTCTGTGCCGTAGGCGGTACGATCAATGAAGATGATCATATGTTTGGTTTGTCCTGCGCCAAGCGCTATGGCGGGATCTACGTTCCGCCGCATCAGGCGGTGATTCACCAGTTTGCCCGCGAGATGCTCGCAGCAGGCGGCGCAATGATTCTTGGCTCGGATTCCCATACCCGTTACGGTGCGCTGGGCACGATGGCGATGGGAGAAGGCGGCCCGGAGCTGGTGAAGCAGCTGCTTCAAAAAACGTATGATATCAATATGCCGAAGGTGGTGGGCGTCTATCTCACCGGCGCGCCGCAGAAGGGTGTTGGCCCGCAGGACGTGGCGCTGGCGATCATTGGAGCGGTCTTTGCCAACGGCTATGTCAACAATAAGGTCATGGAATTTGTAGGGCCCGGCGTATCTGCGTTAAGCGCGGATTTCAGAATCGGGATTGACGTGATGACGACCGAGACGACCTGCCTGTCCTCGATCTGGAAAACGGATGAAGTAATTCGGGAGTTTTATGAGATTCATGGCAGAGCCAGTGATTATCAGGAGCTCAATCCGGGCGAGGTTGCGTATTACGACGGCATGATTGAGATTGACCTCGGCACGATCAAGCCGATGATTGCGATGCCCTTCCATCCCAGCAATACCTATACGATCGAAGAATTGAAAGCGAATTTGACCGATATTTTGCATGACTGTGAGAAAAAGGCGCTGGTCAGCCTGGATGGAGCCGTGGATTTCACGCTGCAGGATAAGGTGAGGGACGGCAAGCTCTATGTAGAGCAGGGCATCATTGCCGGCTGTGCCGGCGGCGGCTTTGAAAATATTTGTGCGGCGGCAGACATATTGAAGGGGGCCAGCATCGGAGCAGATGAATTTACCTTAAGCGTCTATCCGGCCAGCACGCCGGTCTACATGGAGCTGGTGAAAAACGGTTCCGTGGCGGCGCTGATGGAGACGGGAGCGATTGTCAAGACGGCGTTCTGCGGGCCGTGCTTCGGCGCGGGCGATACGCCGGGCAATAACGGTTTCAGCATCCGCCATTCTACGAGGAATTTCCCCAACCGGGAGGGCTCGAAGCTGCAGAGCGGCCAGATTGCGTCCGTGGCGTTGATGGATGCCCGCTCGATTGCGGCGACGGCGGCCAACCGCGGTTATCTGACGGCGGCGACAGAGCTGGATACGGAGTACAGCAGCCCGAAATACTATTTTGATCAGAAAATATATGCCAACCGCGTATTTGACAGCAAGGGCAAGGCAGATCCCAACCAGGAGATCAAGTTTGGCCCCAACATCAAGGATTGGCCCGCAATGAGCCCGCTGCCTGAGAACATGGTGTTGAAGGTGGTGAGTGAGATTCACGATCCGGTGACGACAACCGATGAGCTGATTCCCTCAGGGGAGACCTCCTCGTATCGCTCCAATCCGCTGGGCCTGGCAGAATTTACCTTATCGCGCAAGGACCCGGCCTACGTGGGAAAGGCCAAAGAGGTTCAGAAGGCGCAGAAAGCGATTGAGGCGGGGCAGTGTCCGCTGCAGGCGCTTCCGGAGCTGCAAGAGATCATGGGAATCGTTCGTGCTTCATTCCCACAGGCGGGCGAAGGAAATCTGGGCGTTGGCAGCACCATTTTTGCCGTGAAGCCGGGAGATGGTTCGGCCAGAGAGCAGGCGGCGTCCTGCCAGAAGGTGTTAGGCGGCTGGGCCAATATCGCCAGGGAATATGCGACCAAGCGTTATCGCTCCAATCTGATCAACTGGGGGATGCTGCCGTTCCTCTTGCCGGAGGGAGAGCTTCCCTTCGCCAATGGAGATTATCTGTTCCTGCCGCAGATTCGCCAGGCAGTAGAGCAGAAGAAATCAGAGATTGAAGCATATGTGGTAAAGGACAAAGAATTAAAGCCGTTTACACTGAAGCTGGGAGAACTGACCGAGGATGAACGGGTCATTATTTTAAAGGGATGTCTGATTAACTATTATCGTGATTAGAGGTGAGTTCTTTGGAGGATAGGCAGAGAAAACAAAGAAAAAGAAATGAGGATTGGAATATCAGGCCCTATCTTGCGATAGGGCTGACTGCCTTTATCGTCATCATATCGTGTATTTTGATCTTTTTTCTCATCTACCGATATTATGGCCTGACCGTGTACTGGAATAAGCTGATGGGCGTTCTGCAGCCGGTGCTGCTGGGAATGGTATTTGCCTATCTGCTCAATCCAATTGTCAAATTCGGCGAGAGACATTTGGTGCCCTTTTTGGAAAAGCATATGAAAAAAGAGCGCAAGGCTCAGAAGGTGGCAAGAACGATCTCGGTCATAGGCGCAGTTTTGTTTGTGCTGATTATCATAGCGGTGCTGCTGGGAATGGTGATCCCAGAGCTGTATACCAGTATTGAGCGTTTGGTGATCCAGCTTCCGGGGCAGGTGGAGAGCCTGATCGCCTGGGGGGAGAATTATATTCGTGCGGACAGTGAGCTTGCCAACTATGTGGAAGAGGTTCTGATGAAAGGATTGGACTTTTTTGAAAACTGGGCCAAGACAGACATACTTCCGCAGGCTAAGAATATGGTGACAGCTGTAACGGGGGGATTTATCTCGGTTCTCCGCGTTCTGTTCAATGCGGTGATCGGGATTGTGATCTCTGTATATATCCTGATGGGCAAAGAGACCTTCATCGGACAGGCAAAAAAGATTGTCTATGCAATCCTTCCGGCTTACAAGGGCAATGTGCTGATTGAGACGATCCGCAAGGGAAACGACATTTTTGGAGGCTTTATCTCTGGAAAAATATTGGATTCGGCGATTATTGGTGTTCTTTGCTTTATCGGTCTGAGCATTTTGAAAATGCCGTATTGTCTGCTGGTCAGCGTGATCGTCGGCGTTACCAATGTAGTTCCCTTTTTTGGCCCCTATATTGGTGCGATTCCCTGTACGATCCTGATTACTTTGGCAAATCCGATTCAGGGCCTGTATTTTGTGATCTTTATTCTTGTGCTGCAGCAGCTGGACGGCAACATCATCGGCCCGCGGATTTTGGGAGAGTCTACCGGTTTAAGCTCCTTTTGGGTTATTTTTGCCATTCTGGTAGGCGGCGGGCTGTTCGGTTTTTTGGGTATGGTCATCGGTGTGCCGGCATTTGCGACGATTTACTATATCATCAAACGGATTATTTCCTATATTTTGAAAAGGCGTGGACTTCCTCAGGAAACGAACGATTATACAGAGCTGGTGCGGGTGGATCCCGACTCAAAGCACCTGGACTATAAGTAATGTATGAAAGTGGTATCATGTAGACAAAAAACGTCAAAAATCGGCAGTCTACATGATACCATATTTTTCGAATTTTTTTGACATGAGCAGCATTCATATGATAAACTAAAGTACATATCAATGCAGTTGATGAGTGGGACTGTGACCTTTGAAAAATTTTGGGGTGAAATGATTGGATAAATACGAATATAAGCTAAAACTGGAACAGATTAGGAACCTAATAGAAGCAAAGGACTACGAAGCAGCCGCCCAAATTGCCGACAGCATCAATTGGAAAAAGGTCAAGAGCGTAGCAACGCTGTGTATGATTGGAGAATTGTTTGAGAAGACCAGGCGGCTGGAGGAGAGCAGAGAGATTCTGCTGATGGCATACGAACGTTCGCCGGTGGGACGCAACATTATCTATCGGCTGGCTCATGTGGCGATTAAGCTGCAGAGCTTAGAGGAAGCGCAGGAATACTTTGAAGAGTTCTTAGAGATTGCACCTCATGATAATATGAGGTATGTATTGAAATATGAGATTGCCAAAGCGAAGGGCGAGAGCCTGGAGGGGCTGATTTCTATTTTAGAAGAATTTAAGGAACGCGAATATACAGAAGAATGGGCGTTTGAGCTGGCCTATTTGTATCATAAGAGCGGGCAGACAGAGCGATGTGTAGACGTTTGCGATGAATTGATATTATGGTTTGGCGAGGGCAGGTATGTTGAGAAGGCATTGGAGCTTAAGATGATGTATCAGCCGTTGAACCAGATGCAGGAGGATAAATATCGGCGTTTCAGACAGCAGAAGGAGGGTGTGGTTGAGGTTTCGCCCCGCGATGCGCTTTCCTCTGGAGAGATTGTGCATGAGACGGTCAAGATTCCAAGTATCCTGTCGGATACGGGGAGGTTCAACACCTTGAACCTGCAGGCAGAGCTGGCAAAGAGCATGGAACAGATTATGGCTGCAACCAAACAGGAAGCTGTGGATCATACAATAGATAATTTTAAACAAATTGCCGATGACGTTGCCCAGATCGAAGCGGAGCAGCTGCAGCAAAATTGGTCAGGTCAGCTGCCGGGCCAGGAGCAGTTGGAGCAGGGCTGGTCAGGTCAGCTGCCGGGCCAGGAACAGTTGGAACAGGGCTGGTCAGGTCAGCTGCCAAGTCAGGAGGATCTGCGGCAGGGCTGGTCGGGTCAATTGCCAAGTCAGGAGGATCTGCGGCAGGGCTGGTCGGGTCAGCTGCCGAATCAGGAGGATCTGCGGCAGGGCTGGTCGGGTCAATTGCCAAGTCAGGAGGATCTGCGGCAGGGCTGGTCGGGTCAATTGCCGTGCCAGGAGCAGTTGGAACAGGGTTGGTCGGGTCAGCTTCCAGGTCAAGACGTATATGAAGGCTGGCCAGATCAGCAGATCAATTCGCAATACCTGCAGGATTGGCAAGTGCAGATGTCAGGAGCAATGCCTGAGCAGGGCTGGTCGGGTCAATTGCCGTGCCAGGAGCAGTTGGAACAGGGTTGGTCAGGCCAGCTGCCGAATCAGGAGGATCTGGAGCAGGGCTGGTCAG
>CAMULB010000047.1 GCA_947089585.1 uncultured Lachnospiraceae bacterium
ATTAGAATATCCCAACGCGCGCAAGGTACCAATCTGTGTCCGCTCATCGTCTACCATCCGCGTCATCGTCGTCGAACACACCAACGCTGCAATGAGAAAGAAAAAGATTGGAAAAACCCGTGCAACACCTTCGACGATGCTGACATCGCTTTCATATCCCGCATATCCGGGATTCGTATTACGGTCGAGCACAAACAACTCTGGCGCTTCGACGTCTGCAAGCTCCTGCCTGGCATCGGAAATCTCCTGTTCGGCATCGGCCACTTCCTGTTCCAGCTCCGCTTTACCCTCTTCATATTCCTTCCAGCCGTCCGCCAGCTTCTGTTCGTTTTCTGCAATTTCCTGACGCCCGTTTTCCAGTGTCTCTTTGGCTTCCTGCAGCTGCTCCTTTCCGCGCCGAAGCTCTGCCCGTGCACCGGATAATTGTGCCTGACTATGATCAAGCTGTGCTTTTGCCTGCGCCAGACGATTTTGTGTCTCTTGAAGAACCGCTTGATTTGATTCAAACGATACGACTGCTTCCGACAGAGTACGATATGTTTCATCCTGATTTAATATCCCGGAAGCACCCTCTCCCCATTCGGCTCCCGCTGCTGCTTCCATCTGTTCCTTGGCTGCTTTTGCCTGCTGGTAGCTGCCGCGGTTCTCCTCAAGCTGCAGCGCCCCGGCCTCGTACTGCGCCCAGCCGGACTGATATTCCGCCAGGCCCTGCTGATACTGCACTTCTCCCCGGTTCAGCTCGTTCTCAGCATCGCTTAATTTCTGTTCTTGGCTGGCAAGCTCCGCTTCTCCGTCCGCCAGCCCCTGTCTGGCCTTGGCAAGCGCTTCCTCCCCATCCTGCAGCTCTTGTTTCGCGTCTGCAAGCTCTGCTTCGGCTTTTGTAGTCTCTTCTGCAAGCTCCGCTTCGGCATCCTTAAGCTTCTGCTCGCCGTCCTGAATCTCCTTCTGATACCGCTGATGGAGCACCGCTTCAATTCGTTCTGTTAAATCATCCTTTAATTCTTCCATCTGATCCTCATATTGATCAGAAAACGCTTCACCCTCTTCGGTAGTGACGACATAGACCTCCTTGAGATACTCATAAGAAAATCCCTCCGGCATCAAAAACACAAATCCGTTGAGCCTTCCATTACCGATCGTCGTTGTTCCGCGCTCCCGATTCAGGTACAGCGGCGAGCGCACCAAGCCGGTTACGCGATAACGGTCATAAGCAAAGCTGTCCTTTGTCTCCTGCGAATTCCCCTGCGAGAGCACAAGCTCCTTACCAATCATATCTTCGGAAAAGCAATTTGCATCCAACACACATTCCTCTGGCCGCTGCGGCAGCTGCCCCGCAGTCAGTGTCAGCAGATTTACGGAATCGGTCACTGACATCGCTTTCAGACATTCGTCCGTTCCGTCCTCCTTCTCATAGAGAAAATCCTCCCACATCGCTCCTTGCGCCGTTTTTACTGTATCCAGCTGCGCAATCTCCTCTACCTCCTCCGCGGTAAATCCCCAGGTGGAAATCAAACGAAAATCATACAGGCTTTGATTTTTTATATAATCCTGCCCCGTCTTCATCATATCCGGTTTCGAGGCCTTCAATCCGGTAAAAAAACCTACGCCCAGAGCAATAATCGCAAAAATAGCCATATAGCGGCCCAAGCTCCTGCGTATGG
Source organism: uncultured Lachnospiraceae bacterium (assembly GCA_947089585.1). GTDB lineage: Bacteria > Bacillota > Clostridia > Lachnospirales > Lachnospiraceae > 14-2. Next base: position 1,662 of record CAMULB010000047.1, read on the forward strand.
TACGCAAAATATTTTTCTGAAATGCCCGTTTCATCTCATCACCTACCATTCAATCTCTTCGACTGGTACTGCCTGATCGTTGCGGCGTATATTTGCAATCGTCCCGCTCTTGACCTCAATGACGCGGTCTGCCATTGCCGTTAAGGCGGAATTATGCGTGATAATCAGCACGGTCATCTTCGATTTGCGGCTGGCATCCTGTAAAAGCTTTAAGATCGCCTTTCCAGTTCGGTAATCCAGGGCTCCCGTCGGTTCATCGCACAAAAGCAATTTCGGATTCTTAGCCAGAGCCCGCGCAATTGCGACCCGCTGCTGCTCTCCACCGGAAAGCTGGGCCGGAAAATTATTCCTTCGCTCCGTCAATCCAACCTCCTCTAAGACCTGCTCTGCATCCAGCGGCTCTTTGCAGAGCTGAGAGGCAATCTCCACATTCTCCAGCGCAGTCAAATTGGGAATCAGATTATAAAACTGAAAGACAAAGCCAATCTCATTCCGGCGATAGGCGGCAAGCTTCTTCTTGCGAAATGCGGACACCTCCACACCGTCCAGATAAATCTTCCCATCCGTCAGTGTATCCATGCCCCCCAAAATATTCAGCAGCGTTGTCTTTCCAGCCCCCGACTGGCCTACAATTACACAAATCTCTCCCTGTTCGACCTGAAAGCTCGCATCCTTCAGCGCATGCACCTTCACGTCTCCGGAATGATAAATTTTATTGACCTGATGAAATTCAATAAATGCCATTGCGTACCTCCTTCGCGGCGAACTGTAATGGTATGAATTCTATAGCTCTATCTTACCGTGTTTTTGCCGGACAGGAAAGAAAAATTTCGATAAATATTGAAAAATTTTCATAAAATATGTTACGATCTGACCATAATTGTTGAAAAAAGGAGGCAAAACCATGCACCATGATACGCATTTACTGCCAAAGCTGGAACAATACAGTAAAAGCGGCTCTTATCCGTTCCATATGCCGGGACACAAACGCAGGAATCTGGATTTTCCGAATCCCTGGACTGTGGATTTAACGGAAATTGAAGGGTTTGACAACCTGCATCACGCCGAAGGAATCCTGCAGGCGTTACAGGAACGCGCCGCCGCTCTTTTTGCCGCTGAAAAAAGCTTCTGCCTGATCAATGGAAGCACCTGCGGGATCCTCGCCGCCATCAGCGCCTGCGTCCGGCCCGGCGGAACCATTTTAATGGCCCGCAATTGCCATAAATCCGCTTACCACGCTGTATTTCTGCGCAGCCTCACACCGGTCTATCTGCAGTCAGAAGCCACGGACTTTGGTATTTGCGGCCCCATCACGCCGCAGTCTGTAGCGGATGCTCTGCAAAAGCACTCTGACATTCAGGCCGTATTACTGGTATCGCCGACTTACGACGGCATCGTCAGCGACATTGCAAGCATTGCCGCCATCGTTCATGCGCGAAACATTCCCCTGATTGTCGATGAAGCCCACGGCGCACATTTTCCGTTCAGCTCTCAATTTCCGTCCTCGGCGCTGTCCTGTGGCGCTGATCTTGTGATACACAGTCTCCACAAAACGCTTCCGGCCTTCACACAGACTGCGTTACTGCACCTCAATTCCCGGCGCATCGAAGAAGCCAGGCTTCGCCGTTATCTGGAGCTTTATCAGAGCAGCTCGCCCTCTTACCTGCTGTTGGCCTCGATCGACTACTGCCTGGATTTTTTGAAATCACATGGAGAACGGCTATTTAAGGAATTAGCAGAAAAATTAAATCATTTTTATATGAAGGCTCAAGCTTGGCGTTCCATCGAGGTAATGCCCCCTGCACCGAACAAGGATTACTCCAAGCTCTTGATCTCGGCCGCAAGGCTCGGTCTGTCGGGAGTGGCACTCTCAGATCTGCTGCGCAAGGATTACAAGCTGGAACTGGAGATGGCCGCCGGTCACTACGTGTTGGCCCTGACTACTTTGCTGGATGAAACGGAAGGCTTTCTGCGTCTCGAAGCAGCCCTGGAGCAAATAGACCAACTTTCGCTTCATCCCCGGTGCAAATCTGCCGATATGGATAGTAACCGTATGTATTTTTCCCTTCCCCCCCAGGTGATGACTCCTGCACAGGCATTGGGATCAGAGACAAGAATCATTCCCTTAACCAAGGCGCAGGGATGCGTCAGCCAGGAATATCTCTATCTCTACCCCCCTGGGATTCCTCTGCTCGTTCCCGGCGAACAGATCGAAGAAGCTCTGCTAAGGCAGATTCAGCAGATTCAAACTCTTGGCCTGCCCTTGGAGGGCCTGTCGGATCACACGAACCAACAGATTGCGGTTGTTGCATATCGTGGCAACTAAACATTGTCATTCATCCAAAAATATAGTATACTGATTGTGACAGTTTGAGCTGCCCGGACTGTTCTTGTGAAAATTATGAATGGCAGAGCGAAGGGGCAGACACATGGGAAAAATATTTTGTTTGATGGGTAAGAGCTCGTCGGGAAAGGATACCATCTATCGGCAGCTGTTACAGCAGAAGAATTTTCCGCTTTCTCCGATCGTCCCCTGTACGACCCGTCCCCGACGGGAGGGAGAAATTCCCGGAACCGATTACCATTTTTTCACGACCAGGGAGCTGCAGGCGCTGCAGGATGAGGGACGGATTCTCGAACTCCGTTCTTATCAAACGGTTTGCGGAATCTGGCATTATTTTACGGCAGATTTCTCGATTGACTTAAACCAATGCGATTACCTGATGATCGGTACATTGGAAGCCTACCGCAACCTGCAGAAGCATTTTGGCTCCGACCACATCATTCCTCTTTACCTTCAAGTGGACGATGGCGTTCGTCTGCAGCGGGCCTTAGACCGGGAGCGGAAGCAGGCCGAACCAAAGTACGCAGAGCTGTGCCGAAGATTTCTGGCCGATGAAAAAGACTTTTCAGCAGAACAGCTGCAGCAGAGCCACATCACGCGTATCTTCTCCAATGAGATACTGCTTGATACAGCAAAAGAGATTGACGCCTATATCAGAAGTCAATTATCCATCTAAGTACGTCCGATTCAATTGCCACTCATGGATATAAATAAAAACAAGATTTAAGTTAGAGGGTGTATCATGGAACTGAGAGTAAATCAAACGACACCTGCCGCGCCAACAGAAGCAGCGGCCCCGGTGGAGAAAAGCGACGGCAATTTTAAATTTACACTGACCAGCCAGATCGAGGAAAAACAGCTGCAGCAGAAGCTGAATTCCTTGATGGAGGACATTACCGCCCAGGGAGAGAAGATCACCCAGCACACGGATATCCGGGACATGAAACGCTATCGGGAGCTGGTCAAGGATTTTATGAACGAGGTAGTAAACCGCTCTCACAAATTTTCCAGGGAGAATTTTCTTGACCGCCGCGGACGCCACCGTGTATACGGCATTGTAAAGCTGGTGGACAAGAATCTGGACGAACTGGCCTCTGAGCTGGTCAAGGATGAAAAGGATCATCTGGCGATTTTAAATAAAGTCGGAGAGATCCGCGGCTTACTGTTAGATATTTCTACCTGAACCGACAGGGCAAGCGACCGCTGCGTGGTAGTAAAGCACACGGCGATAAGCGACCGCTGCACAGCGTAGAGCGCACGGCCTGTAAGCAACCGCTGCACAGCGTAGAGCACGCGGCGGCATGCGACCGCTGCGCGGTAGTAAAGAACACGGCCGGCAGAACTAGAGCGATTACTGTTTAACCGGCTATGACAAAATCACAGAATGCGAGGGATCACATGGTATTTCAGGATATAATTGGGCACGAACAGATTATCGAGCATTTTCAGAACGCAATTCTACACAATAAGGTGTCACATGCTTATATTTTAAACGGGCCGGATTTATCGGGAAAAATGATGCTCGCCGAGCGTTTTGCCGCCGCCCTCCAGTGTGAGAATCAGGGAGCAAATCCCTGTATGTCCTGTCATTCCTGCAAACAGGCTTCTTCGAGGAATCACCCGGACATTCTCTATCTGCAGCATGAGAAGCCACAGACAATTTCCGTCGATGACGTGCGCAGCCAGATTAACAACAGCATCGCAATCAAACCGTACTATGGGCCGTACAAGATCTATATTGTCGATGAGGCAGAGAAAATGAATCAGCAGGCACAAAACGCCCTGCTCAAGACAATTGAAGAGCCGCCCTCCTACGGCATCCTGATTCTTCTGACCACCAATGCAGACGCATTTTTGCCCACAATCTTGTCGCGCTGCATTACCTTGAACTTGAAGATGGTTCCTGACAAGAAGATTTTGGATTATTTAATGAAGGTTTACCAAATTCCAGACTACCAGGCTGAGGTATGCACTTCCTTCGCACAGGGCAATGTGGGAAAGGCCATTCAGCTTGCCGAAAACGAAGACTTTAACGAACTGAAAAATTCCGTTTTACAATTGATCAAACGGATTAAGGATATCGAATTATATGAGATGATGGAAGCCATCAAGCAGATCGCCAACTTCAAACTGCAGATTCAGGACTATTTTGACCTGCTGATGGTGTGGTATCGCGACGTTTTACTGTTCAAGGCAACCGCCGATATCAACAGTCTCATTTTCAAGGATGAGGTTTATGACATAAAAAAGCAAGCCAGCAAGAGTTCATACTCCGGGATTGAGACGATTCTCAAGGCCTTGGAGAAAGCAAAGCTGCGCCTCAATGCCAATGTCAATTTTGAATTGGTGATGGAGCTTTTGCTGCTGACCATGAAGGAGAACTAGAATTATGATAAAAATCGTTGGTGTCCGCTTTCGCCCCGCCGGCAAAATCTACTACTTTGATCCGGTACGCTTTCCACTTCATACCGGAAGTCATGTCATTGTAGAGACTGCCCGCGGCGTAGAATTTGGCACAGTGATCATTGCACCGAAAGAAATTGACGAATCTCAGATTGTCTCGCCTTTAAAACCGGTGCTTCGCATTGCTACCGAAGAAGACGAGAAGATCGAAGCACACAATAAAGAGAAAGAAAAAAGCGCATTTCAAATCTGTCTGGAAAAGATTCAAAAGCACGGACTGGAAATGAAGCTGGTGGACGCGGAATACACCTTTGACAATAACAAGCTGCTATTTTATTTTACTGCAGACGGACGCATTGATTTCCGTGAGCTGGTCAAGGATTTGGCCTCTGTTTTCCGCACCCGGATTGAACTGCGTCAGATCGGTGTACGAGATGAGACAAAGATTCTCGGCGGTGTCGGAATCTGCGGACGGGCTTTGTGCTGCCATTCCTATTTGTCCGAATTCGCACCGGTCTCGATCAAGATGGCCAAGGAACAGAATCTCTCTCTGAACCCAACCAAAATTTCCGGCGTCTGCGGACGGCTGATGTGCTGCCTGAAAAATGAGGAAGAGACTTATGAATACCTCAACAGCCGTCTTCCGAATGTGGGCGACTATGTGACGACCGACGACAAGCTTAGGGGCGAGGTACAGAGCGTCAGCGTCCTGCGTCAGCTGGTGAAAGTCATTGTTCAAGTGGATGATGAAAAGGAGATCCGTGAATATCACGTCAACCAGCTTCGTTTCAAGCCGAAGCGTAAGAAAGACCGCAAGCTCTCCGCGCAGGAGATGAAGGAGCTCTCCGCCCTGGAAGACAAGGGCAGCGCAAAATCCAAGCTGGAGGACACACATTAAGAACTTCCTCTGTGCACACAGGCTTCCTGTGTATAAAGGAAGCTTGTGTGCACATCACTGCAACCTCTGTTTCGCGATCAAGAAAGGACTTATTATTTCTATGAGTTACCTGCTGCCGGGAGAACGCCTTGATGAGCTGCACCGCAACAATTATTTTATCATCCAGAATCCCCAACGCTTTTGTTTCGGGATGGATGCGGTATTGCTCTCCGGCTTTGCCAAGGTTCATCCCAAAGAGCATGTCATTGACTTAGGATGCGGCAACGGCATCATTCCCATTCTGCTCGAAGCCAGGACAAAGGGAGCGCATTTCACTGGACTGGAGATCCAAGAAGAAAGCGTGGATATGGCAAGGCGAAGTGTTTCCTATAATCATTTAGAAAATAAAATTACAATTATACAAGGAGATCTGAAGGATGCTTGCAAATATGTTCAAGCATCTTCTTTTCATGTTGTCACCTCAAATCCGCCTTACATGGCGAACCAGCATGGGCTGACCAATGAAAACGAGGCCAAACGAATCGCCCGTCACGAGATTCTCTGCAATTTGGAGGACGTAATTCGGCAGGCTTCTGCCCTGCTGACCCCCAAGGGCCGCTTCTACCTTGTGCACCGACCATTTCGTCTGGCCGAAATCATTGTTCTCATGCACCGATATGGCGTGGAGCCAAAGCGTATGAAGCTCGTACACCCCTATGCAGACCAGGAGCCAAATATGGTGCTGTTGGAAGGGCTGCGCGGGGGCAATCCTGGCCTGACCGTGGAAAAGCCTTTGATTGTCTATCAAAGTCAGGAAGTATATTCGCAGGAAATCTATGATATTTATGGTTATTAAATCTATATTTTAGAAAGTGAGATCTTGTTTTATGAGCGGAACTTTATATTTATGTGCCACACCAATCGGCAATCTGGATGATATCACACTTCGGGTTCTCAACACCTTAAAGCAAGCAGACCTCATCGCCGCCGAGGATACCCGCAATTCCATCAAGCTGCTCAATCATTTTCAAATCAAAACACCGATGACCAGCTACCATGAATACAATAAGATCGAAAAAGCGCATCAACTGGTCGCCAAGCTAATGGAAGGGAAAAATATTGCCCTGATTACCGATGCCGGAACACCTGGGATCTCGGATCCAGGCGAGGAGCTGGTGCGCATCTGCTATCAGAACAACATTCCCGTCACTTCCCTGCCAGGCGCCGCCGCCTGCATTACAGCATTGACGGTATCGGGGCAATCCACCCGGCGATTCTGCTTTGAAGCATTTCTTCCGCATGACAAAAAAGAACGGGCCCGGATTCTTGAGACACTTCAATCCGAAACCCGTACCATTGTACTCTATGAAGCGCCCCACCACCTCAAGAAAACACTGCAGGAGCTGCGTGATACACTTGGCAACCGCAGCTTAAGCATCTGCCGGGAATTGACCAAGCGTTATGAAGAGGTTCAGCGAACCACGCTTGACGACGCGCTCTCTTTTTACCAGCAACAGGAAGCGCGGGGCGAGTATGTATTGGTCATTTGCGGAAAACCGGCCGATGAGCTCGAACGAGAAAAGCAAAAAGCATGGGAAGCGCTTACGTTGACGGATCATATGGCGCATTATGAATCCCAAGGCATCCCCCGCAAGGAAGCCATGCGGCTGGTAGCCAAGGACCGTGGCATCAGCAAGCGCGAGGTCTACCAGATGCTGTTGGAATAGACGTAATTGCAGCGCATCCTACGGTCATTCATTTTACAACCGCTGCTTCTGCCCTGACTGTCCCAATTAGCGTCTGACGCAGCGGTATTATGATCGCTGCTCCGTCAGCATCATTTTATGTAATGTCCCGTCGTTCGCTCATTCATAGTATTCCGGCAAATACTTCTGCAAAATCGAGAACTGCGCCGGCCCCATTTTCATCAAGGCCAGATGGAATTTGTAATCGCTGTAGCTTTCACCGAATTGCTCCTTCGCATCCTTTTTGAGCTGCAAAAATTCCAAATACCCGATATAATATTTGAGATAATGGGCCGGCTCTTCCACAATCAAATGATAAATTTCCGTCAACGCCTCTTGATCGGTAATCTGATATTCTGCAAAAAAGTCGATTAAATCCTCCAGGCTCCACCCATCATAGTGAATTCCAAAATCTGCCGAAGCATACAGGCTTAAAAGTGCAGATTGATCCTTTTGCAGCAGCGACGCCAGAGACCCGTCCAGTTCGGCATAGGAATAAGAAAGCATCTCTACATAAGTCGCCCACCCCTCAGAATAGCCGCTCGTACCCAGCAGACTGCGAATCGCGGGAAAATTCTGACTCCGCTCCATCACATTTTGGTACAAATGGCCCGGATATCCTTCGTGAGCCAAGGTCGTATATAATTTCAGCTTTTGATAATTATTCGATTGATTGATGTAAATGGAATTTTGGCTGAAATCATCAATCGGCACTGCCAGATAGAATGCGGGAGCCATGAATTCTTCCAGTGAAGGATGTACATACTTAATTGTAAAGTTCGTATCGGGGGGCGCAGGAAAATCCTCCTTCATCTTCTCCTGAAGCTCCTGCAAAATCTCGGCCGGCTCCTGCTGAGCAAATGCATAGGAAACACTTTGCGTCAACAAATCCGGATGCTCTGAAATCAATTTTGCCGCCTGTGTCAAATCCTCGGCCCGCTGTCTCTCGCAAGCCTTTTTGAGCTCCTCAATCGAATGATCCGAACCAGTGTAGGACTTAACCAAATATTGATAATATTCTTTGCCCTTCGGCAGATGGCACAATCCCTGCTGGTTCTTTCCCGCATTTTTCAGCTTCTCTAACCCCTGAATCATTGTCTCATAGGCGGGAATCAGCGATTCGAGTACCGCCTTTTTATTTTGCTGTTGATAAAAAAGACGCTGCTCTTGGTCGAGACAATCCATTCCGTTGATCTTATCCACAAACGTTGAAATTAAATAATTGTTTTCCACATCGGAAGCAAAATTTTTGCACTGATTGATGATATCTTCCGCCGCGAACTGAGACATAAACAGCCCGGCATTTGCTTTTTCCATCTCAAACAGCAAAATTTGACGGAAATATTCCGGCATCTGTTCTAACAGCGCCAGATAATCCTGCACATCGCCTTCATCATAAAAAGCATACTCCGCCAACAGCACCGGAAGCTCTCCCTGCACGCCGGTGGAAGGGCGCAGCGGTTCCTGATAGTAGTAATACTCCGCCTGATCAATTCCGTTCTCCACCTCTTCCCGCAAAATATCATAGGTCAAACGGGCCGAAACGTCGAAATCCTGCGCCGTAAATCCCTCCAGCGCAGCCTTGAGATTCTCTAACGCAGCCACAGATTCCTGATGGCTCTTCTTGCTGAACTCCCCAAACGTAATCGGATAATCTGTAATTCCATAATTTTCAGGATTGCGGAGCGTATAATGCAGATTAATGGTATTGCCTGCTGCCTGGCTTCGGAACAGCTGATCAACGAATTCTGAGAATGCTTCCTGCCCACGCGCATCGGATTTTGTATCAACAAAAATACTTCCGGGATGCTGTTTCGCATAATTTGCCCCTGCTGCCCCTGCTGCCACCAATACAAGCAGCAAAAGCAGCGTAAAAATTCGTTTGAATTTCAAATTTTTCATAAAGGAGAGGACACTCCTGGTTTTTGTCTAGTTTATGAAAATGGGGTGCGAAATATGACCACAACGAGAATGCCGTGATTTGAAATTATGATTTGTTTGACTATTTGCGGGAGCGGAAGAAGTCTCCCAACCGATTCAGCGCTTTTACCAGTACCTGTTTCTCTTCCTCATCCAGATTCTCCAGAATTGCTTCGATCATTTCCTCATGAAATTGTCTATGATGATCATACGCTCTCTTTCCTTTTTCTGAAAGTGACACCAGAACGACCCGGCGATCGAATTCACTTCGGTTCCGAATGACATATCCTTTTTTTACTAAATTATTGACCGCAATTGTTAAAGTTCCCACCGTAACCGACAAAGCTTTTGCAATCATGGACATACTTTTCGGTTCCGCAATCCCAATCGCTTCAATGACATGCATATCATTGTTGGTAATATTCTTAAATTCTCCCGTGATGACAGAGCTTTCTTCTATATGAATAATATCATTAAAAAGCTTTACCAATATATCGTTGACTGCATGATATGCGTCCATGTGCCTCGCCTCCGTACCTCTTACAAGCTCTTTTGTTACAAATGGCAGCTGTTTGAAGGAACCAAACAGCTGCCTGCTACAGCATGTGCAAAAAATCCTTAGAGCTAATCCAACACTGTCGTAGTTACTATTCCACCATGCACAAATATCATACCATAAATTTTCAATATGATAAAGCCCCTAAATTATTGATAAATTCATATAACCATCTTACTTATTTTTTCATGCCCGTCCGTACCAGAAGCCTCCTGCCCGTATTCTTACGAAACATGCACTTTGACCTCCTCCGCCGTATGCATTTCGCATACAAACATACCACGCAGATCAGGCCGAAATAAATGGCATATGCCCCTGCATTCGCTGCCATTTGACGACTCTGCTCTCTGCTTTGCGGCATTCTTGCATCGGCAAACGCTTCCACTGCATTCTCCATCGGTTGTCTTAAGGCGTTTTCTCCCGTCTGCGGTTCGGGGATGCTTCCTTCTGCCCGCGCTCCAAGGTCATTTCCCTCGATTTGCTGTCTGGGGCCATTGTTTCCTCTCTCAAAAACACCCATCGTCTCCACATGGACAGACGATGCCTCAATCAGCGCAGACGGATCCTCTTTTTGTCCTGCATCGGTAGAAGGAATTGAACCATTCAGCTGCCCCAGAATACTTTCAGCCCGCAGCCGCACCGTCTCACACAGCATTTTGGCGCCCGCATCATATTCTTCATAGGAATAAAATGCCGTCGGGTCTGTCTCAACCAATGAATCAATCTGATTGCGAATCCGCTCATAGGTCTGATCAAACACGCCGCCAAACACATATTGCTCAGCCAGCTGCTGCAGGTATTGATGATAACGCGCAAGATACGCTTCCTCTTCCAGCAAGGCATCAAAGAATTGTGTTCCTGCAAACGGCGTATCAATCGCATCGTTGATCATAGACGACGCATCCTCTGTTGACATCCCCCCGAATGACAAATTGTAATCCCAGGGCAGAAGATTCAGTTGACCATTGGATTCATATAAGTAGTAATTATGGGCCATAGTCCCAGACAAGCTGTCCAGATTTACAACAAATACATGGACTGCCATATATTTTAAAATATTATCCACATCCAAATACCGTTCGAGCTCGGTTGCTCCACAAATATTCTTCAAAGCCGTAATTACCCGTCTGCGATCCTGTTTACTGCTGTCGGTCACTTCACCGTCCCAAATCGTTGCATAGCTGTCAAGGTCGTCATCCGTATAATTAAGATCTGCGCTGCCACTATTTCTTGACATAGCACCTTTGAATCCATTCCGCAGTGATCCTCCATTTTCAAAATCTGGCGGTTGGCTTCCTATATTTCCTGGCTCCGCCTGATTTGTTCCCGGCGGCTGACTTCCCATATTTTCTGAGGCTGCCTGATCTGTTCCCGGCGGCTGACTTCCCATATTTTCTGAGGCTGCCTGATCCGTTCCTGGCGGCTGACTTCCTATATTTCCTGGCTCCTCACCATCTGTTTCCGAGGTCTGAAACGGATTGTCTGCCGCAGAACCGGAGCTTAGCCCTCCGTCTGCTCCTTCTTCTACAACCACACGCTCCTCGCGCAGCTCTCCTTCTTCTCCTGCTGCCCCAAACGCTCTCGCGCCGCGCGGCCCTTCTTCTGCTCCTCCAACGCCCATACTTTCCGGCTTATACAAATTTCCCTTCCGGGCGCCGTAATTGCGCACCATGAAGCTGTCCTCCACTCCCTCCAGAGCCAAGTACACGCCCCAATATGTGCCATTCACGGAAACCTTGGCATAATTATAGAGCGAGGCATCGACATCCAGATATTGAAACATATCATAGACGATCGCTTCCTTCATATTCGTTGTATCAGCAAAATTATTGTTTAAGATTAATTTATCCAGATCATAGCAGGTCTGGCCCTCCATATAGTGATCAAATTCCAGCTTTAGACTATAACGGTCGGTAGTAGGATCATTCGCAATCGTTGTCAGGCTTGTATTTCCTTTTGCACGGATGCCAACAGAGGAAAAGGTCTCACCGTTGACCACCACGTCGCAGCAGTAATATTCCTCCTCAATCGCATGTTCCAGCAAATCCTTCCACTCGTTCTCCTCCATTTGAATGTCGATCTCAATCATCTGATCTGTATCAAACAGCCTGGATTGATAGGATACTGCCACACCCGTTTTTTGATCTGTGTCCAGATACCGGACAACTCCTGCTGCCAACAGACAGAACGCTATGGCGGCTGCCATCAGCGCTGCAACGACCTTTGAAATATGCTTATTTGTAACCATCCTTTTTCTCCTAAGACTCAATCCTATGTAGATTGATCCAACATATCAGCCACACTGTTTTACCCCATATATTCGCCGTTATAGCTGACCAATGCCGCACTGCTGACCCCATCAATTTCTTCGATTCGGTTGACAAAGTCCAGCGCTTCACTGCGGATTCTGATTTCGCTGGTCAGCTCAATGCCAGCGCTGTTGACTGTCTTTGCTTTGATCATCAGACGAGAAACAGATTGATGTATCCATGCAAGCGCCGCCTGTTCCGCCTTCTCATCTCTGCAATTTACAATCAGAATATAAGGATTTTCCGCCAGCTTGCGATTGGCAAACAGCAGCAGAATTATGCCGATCATTGCCGACCCGATGACTGCTAAGGGGATCATTCCCGCACCGATGACAATTCCGACTGCAATAGACCAGAACAGATAGACAATCTCCATCGGCTCCTTGATGGCCGCACGAAAACGAACGATCGACAGTGCACCTACCATCCCCAACGATAATACGACATTGGATGTCACGGCCATAATCACCAGTGTAGTGACAAGTGAAATTCCTACCAGTGTCATTGCAAATCCGGCAGAATACATCACCCCTGAGAATGTTTTTTTGTAAATAATAAAAATAAACAAGCCGAGAATTATCGCAAAGCACATGCCAATCGCCGTGTCAAGTATCGAAAATTCCGTTACATTTTCCAAAAAACTGGACTTAAAAATATCTTGAAATGTCATTGTTTTCCCTCCTGTTATCCAATCCTGCATCACAGATGCAGCTGTTTTCCCCTTATCCGAACCTGCATCGCAGATGCAGCTGTTTTTGTCCTTATCCAATCCTGCATCACAGACGCAGCTGTTTTTTCCCTTATCCGAACCTGCGGCACACACCGTATTTTGAAAATTCCTGCTGCCGAACTCCGTTGGTCTGAATCAGATCTGCGATCACCTCCGGCAAATACGCGTCGTACTTTACTTCCATCACCATCGTCTGCGGACATTCAGCCGCATAAAAATCAGTGTTCTGCCCGCGTAAAAATTCCCGGTCATACAATGACGTCCGAATTTCCGAATCAAACGTAATTCTGACATTCCCCGCCGCATAGATATAAGGCTCCCGCAGATAGGAAACGCGAACCTTTGGCCGCAGCAGCTGAGTACGCAGCTTCACATACAGTTCCCGCACCAGCGGGGCCGGATGACTGCGCATCCATCCATCGTCCCCACCAAGCAGACTCTGGCATTCCGCTGTTGTCATTGCGGTTCCCAGCTTTAGACAGAGGTGGCCGCATTTGATCTTCTTCTCTAAGGTCAAGTCAAAAATTGCATCGTTATAATAACGAATTCGGAATTTTTCCCGCCTGGGCAAACCGTTGATCTTTTCCCGCAGAACCTGATCCCAGAGATTGTCAAAATAAATGCTGTGTACACAATACGTTCCGTCTGCGCCGGCATGTGAATCCCGCTTCATTACAGATGCAAGACGGCTGCGCAGCGCAAGGTATTCGGCATAGGGGACAACAAATTTCAATTCATGACGAAATTGCCCCTCTTGCTTCATTGAACATCGCTCCCTTCCTGTTATTTCTTGAATTTCCTCCTTATCATAGGCTCCCTGCCTTAAATGTACCTAAAAAACCGTGTGAAATTTCTATGAAATATAGCTTCAGAACGAAATTGACTGATTGAAGTTGAAACACTTTGATTCGGAAGCTGTCATACCTGACAAGCAAATTTCCATATACTGTAAAAATACATCGAAACGACAGGACAGACATTGCTCATGAAATTTCTTATTTTCCTATCCGACGCTTTAATTCCGCTGTTGATCTTCTATATTGTTGCATTGGGACTCAGTAAAAAACAGAACGTTTATGACGATTTTATCAAGGGGGCAGCCGACGGGTTTAAAACGGTGATCGGTATTATGCCTACCTTAATCGGTTTGATGGTGGCAGTCGGCGTGTTAAGAGCCTCTGGATTTCTCGATTTTCTTTCCAGTCTGACTGCCGGCCTGATGAATGCCCTGCATTTTCCCGCACAGCTGGTTCCCGTTACCATCGTAAAAATGTTTTCCTCCTCTGCGGCAACCGGGCTGCTGCTGGACTTGTACAAAGAATTCGGGCCGGACTCGACGCTGGGCGTCATGGCCTCGATTATGATGAGCAGTACGGAGACAATTTTTTATACGATGAGCGTATATTTTCTCGCCGCCCATGTACGCAAAAGCCGGTACACACTGACCGGCGCCCTGCTTGCTACGCTGGCCGGAACCATTGCCAGTATTTTTCTGACTGCTGCGATCTTATAGCCGAAAAATGATGCTGCCGCAGGATTATAAAGCTGCTTTATGTCCTATTCGTAAGCTTACGAAACTGCTCTAAGAACAGGGAGACCGCCGGGTTATAATTCGTTCGCTTCCATCCAAACACAGTATCATGCTTTTCCAGATTGGGAATAGAACGGAAAATGACGGCCTCGTTGTTTTTTTCAATCGTTCGATTGGTGGAAAATCCGACGCAGCATCCGGTTTCCACCCACAGCAGGACGTTAGCCATCGAATCAACAAACTTCATTTTCGGCCGAATGTTATAACGATGCAGCAGGCTCATAATATAATTATAGCCTTCTTCGCTCTCCTGAGCGCCCAATGTGACAAATTCATCATCCTTCAAATCCGACAGCTTCAAATCCTCCTTGGAAGCCAGAGGATGATTCTTGGGTATCATAATACAGGACTCGAAGGTTTCAACCTGTTCCACCAAAATGTCCGGCTGGTCAAAAAGCGAGAATCCATAGGTCAAAATCAAATCCAGCTGATCCTCCTGAAGCTTAACCGGCAGCTTGCCCAACGAAAAGCGATCCATTGAAACTTGAATCATCGGATACTTTTTCTGGAATTGCTGCAGTATCGGCGTAATCAATTCCTTGATATCATAAATATCGAGAAATCCAAGACGCAGCGAGCCTTCAAATCCTTTGTTGGCGTTGCGGGCTTCCTCCGCGATCTGATTGTACTCTTTTAAAATTCCCGGCAGCTTGTTATAGAGAATCACACCGCCCGGCGTAAGCTTTAACGCCTTTTTACTGCGGATAAACAGCTGTGTATTTAATTCTTCTTCAATCGCTCCAATCTGTCTGCTCAAAGCAGGCTGAGTGATAAACAAGCATTTTGCTGCTTCTGTAAAGCTCAAGCATTCCGC